>JBGVKN010000054.1:0-7211 GCA_045123795.1 Faecousia sp.
CATTTCAGCGTAAGTAAAGTCTTCACCGCCGAAGAACTTATCCATAAATTCTTCACTGGTTTCTGCAACGGATTCCTTCAGGGCATCGTTGAACTCAGTGATGACATCTTCCTTACCTTCGGGAACAGCGATCTCTACCCGCTTCAGGTTCTGCATCTCGTATGCACGCTTGTTCAGCACATCGATGATACCGGTAACCTTCTTGTTGGCATCCCAAATGGGAACAACAACGGGAGCGATCTTATTGCCGTAGCGCTCACGCAGAGCATTGAAGGTGGCGTTGTAATCGGAGTTGTCTTCGTCTACCTTAGAGATGTAGATGAAGCAGGGCATATTCCGCTCCTGGCAGTACTTCCAAGCCTTTTCCAGACCAACGGTAATGCCGTCCTTAGCGGAGCAAACAATGATAGCGGCGTCTGCAGCCCGGAGTGCCTCTACCACAGCACCGGAGAAATCAAATGCGCCGGGGGTATCCAGCAGGTTGATCTTTGCGCCTTTATATTCAATGGGCACCAGAGCGGTGGAAATGGAAATATTACGGCGAATCTCCTCGGGGTCATAGTCACAAACCGTGTTGCCATCGGCATTCTTGCCGATTCGGTCAATAGCACCGGTCATGTAGAGCAGGCTTTCCGCCAGGGCGGTCTTGCCGCTGCCGCTGTGGCCCAGCAGAACGATGTTACGAATGGAATTAACAGTATACATGGTGGTTCAATCTCCTTTCGGAAAGGCCCATTGCCTCCCGGAATCTTAAGCGGTTTGGTCAGGCACCGCAATGAAGCCATTATACACGAAGCTTTCCGGAATTTCAATGACTTTTTTGTATATTTTGCAATTGTATACCATTTTTTGATACAGGTACAATCGGATTCGGTAGTTCTTACAAATCCATGTATACAAAACTGTGTATTTCGCACAA
This sequence comes from Faecousia sp., assembly GCA_045123795.1. Taxonomy (GTDB): domain Bacteria; phylum Bacillota; class Clostridia; order Oscillospirales; family Oscillospiraceae; genus Faecousia. The sequence continues at coordinate 920 of JBGVKN010000054.1, forward strand.
GGGCACGTGTGTTTTATGGGTGGTCACCCGCTTGCGCAACTGCGCAGAAACAGAAAAGCGGCGCACCGCAAAAAACGGTGCGCCGTATGGCTTTGGGTTATTCGGCGTTTTCTTCGGCAGCTGCTTCTTCCACAGATTCGGTTTCGGCAGCGGTCTTGCGCTTCTGGGATGCGTTGACGAAGCCCATCAGCTCGTCGCCGGTGATGGTTTCCTTGGCAAGCAGGAATTCGGAGATCTCATCCAGCAGTGCCCGGTTTTCCGCCAGCATCCGCTTGGCATCCTCATAGCAATCCGCCAACAGCTTCTGCACTTCCAGATCCACCTTGGTGGCGGTTTCCTGAGAGCAATCCATCTGGGCCTGGCCCTCCAGATACTGGTTCTGCACGGCAGCGGTAGCCATCAGGCCCAGCTCGTCGCTCATGCCGTACACGCTAACCATGTACCGGGCCAAAGCGGTGGCCTTCTGGATATCGTTAGACGCACCGGTGGTTTTCACGCCGAATACCACCTGTTCTGCCGCCCGTCCGCCCAGAGTGGACTTCAGATCGGCGATCAGCTCCTCCTTAGTGGACAGGAACTTCTCCTCCTCCGGCAGGTACATGGTGTAGCCCAGAGCACCGGAGGTATGGGGCACAATGGTGATCTTGGAAACCGGCTCGGTCTTCTTCTCCAGCGCAGAGATCAGAGCGTGACCCACTTCATGGTACGCCACCAGCCGCTTTTCCGTATCGGTCAGGACGGTGTTCTTCTTCTCCGTACCGGCGATGACCACCTCAAAGGACACCAGCAAGTCGTCCTGATTGACAGCCTTGCGGCCCTGACGAACCGCCCGCAGAGCGGCTTCGTTGACCAGATTGGCAAGATCCGCACCCACCGCACCGGCAGTAGCCTGAGCGATCTTCTTCAGATCCACATCCTCCGCCAGCTTGATCTTGCGGGTATGCACCTTCAAGGTATCCAGACGGCCCTGCAGGTTGGGCTTATCCACAATGATCCGGCGGTCGAAGCGACCTGCCCGGAGCAGTGCCTTATCCAAAATCTCAGGCCGGTTGGTGGCGGCGAGGATCACAACGCCCTTGGAAGAGTCAAAGCCGTCGATCTCGCCCAGAAGCTGGTTCAGGGTCTGATCGTTACTGCCGAAGCGGGAGTCACGGGTGTGACCCACGGCGTCAATCTCGTCGATAAACACGATGCAGGGCGCAACCTTTGCCGCCTGCTGGAACAGGTCACGGACACGGCTGGCACCCACACCCACGAATACTTCCTCAAAATCCGAGCCGGAAATGGAGAAGAAGGGCACGTTCGCTTCGCCGGCTACCGCCTTGGCAAGCAGGGTCTTGCCGGTACCGGGGGAGCCCACCAGCAGTGCGCCCTTGGGGAGCTTTGCGCCGATGTCGGTGTATTTTTGGGGGTCATGGAGGAAATCGATGATCTCCTGCAGGGATTCCTTAGCCTCATCCTGACCGGCAACGTCCTTGAAGGTGACACCGGTTTGCTTTTCCATGTAGACCTTGGCGTTGTTCTTGCCAAAGCCGCCCATGAGCCCGTCGCCGCTGCCCAGCTTCTTGGTGAACATATTCATCAGCAGGAAGATGGCGCCGAACATCAGCACATAGGACAGGATCATAATGATGCCGGAGTTATCCTCCACAATGACCCGCTTGACCTTGATGTCCATCTCAGCCAGCTCATCCGCCAGCGCCATGGTGTCGCCGCCGCTGGGCAGGCCGGTGTAGCAGGCCTTCTGTTGGTTCTTAGGCTTGGCAGCCTCTTCCTTGGTCATGTAAATGATGCGGTCGTAGTGGAGCTCAACTTCTGCCAGCTGATCGGTCTTCAGCGCTTCGTGGAAATCGTTGTACTTGGTTTCCTTGTACTTGCTTTCGGAAATGAAGTTGTAAATGCCGGAAATAATCAGCACTACCGCAACGCTGATGATAATTGCCAGCAGAATATTTCCCTTGGGACGCTTGCCTTGGGAATTGCCGTTATCTTTATTGTTCGGTGGATCTTTTCTGTTAGGGTCCATCCGCATTCGCCTCCTTGTTGATCATATAGGATAATCTTAAAAGATATCATACCATATTTTCTCCAAACAGGCAATGAATGTTTCTATAATGGCAGGTAAATTTTCTGTTAATTTACTTCAATACTTTAAATATCTCCTCAATTTCTCCTCGGCTCGACGGAGCGTGCGGCTGACGGTGCTTTTGTTGACACCCCGCTCTGCGGCAATCTCAGGAATGGTCTGCTCCTGAAAGTAATAGGCGATCAGGGTTTGGCGCTGCAGCTCCGTCAGCTCCTCCCGGATCACCCGCTGTACCCGCTGGAGCTGGACCTGCTTGGGAAGCCGTGGCCCCCGGTAGCCCTCATAAAGTGTATTTTTCACTGCGCCAGTACCCCCTGTCGTAGTAATGCTCCGTCAGGTCTGCCAGCTCATTCATTTGAGTCAGCAAGGGGGTCAGCTCGGCGATGCGCCGCTTGATATGCCAGATCTCCTCCGGATCGTCCGCCTGCTCAAGGGCTTGACGCAACTCCCGCAGCCGGCGGCGCAAGGGCTGGGCGGCATCTTTATAGCCCCGGCTCAGTTCCTTCAATGGCAAGAAGCCTCGCCGCTGGCATCGGCTGCAAACATAGCTGGGGGCATACAGCTCGCCGCCGCAGCTTTCACAAAAACCTGCGGGAAGCTGGCTTTGGGGATCTATGTATAAGGTTTGCTCTATGGTGATATTCATATCTGTTTCTCCTCTCCGGTGTAATGATGCGGCTTACCCGGAGGGCGGCATAGTGCCGTTTGTATGTTGTGCAGGTAGCATACTACACGAAAGGTGTGGAGTCCATCGAATCGTGTAAGCACCACATTTCTGCCGATTTTTCCCAAAAGATGTGCTATCATGCGAATGAATTGTTTGTAAGATAAATTGTTGTTTAGACTACCTGTCATTGCGAACCAGTGACCGATATCACTGGTGTGGCAATCCCCCATGGCGATGCGCAAATGTTACGATTACCAACGAAAATGTCGGAGAATTCGGGAGATTGCCACGCCAGTGTGCGCACTGGCTCGCAATGACATACTTCTTTTTTGTGCGCTGGTAATCTGCTAAACAACAATTTACCTTACCAAACACTATCCACAAGGGGGGATCGTATGCTGGGGGCGAGGATTGCCGCACTGCGGCGCAATCAGGGACTCAGTCAGGCAGAGCTTGCCCACCGTCTGGGAATCAGCGCCAGCGCGGTGGGAATGTACGAACAGGGACGGCGGGAGCCGTCGGTGGAGCTACTGGTGGCGCTGGCAGCAGAATTTCGGGTTTCCACGGATTTTCTGCTCACCGGCAAGCCGGGGCTCGGGGAGGAATCCTTTGTGCTGGCACTGCTGCGCAATCGTCTGGATGTGGTTCAGAACCAGGCCCGTCAGCGCAGCGCCCCCCTGACCAAGCAGGAAATTGCCGTTCTTTTTGCAGCTTTGCTCATGGAAACTTGACAAAGTGGCTATAAATAGAGTATTATTGTGCATTGAGGTGGTTTTCAATGGACGATTTCGTATACATGGACGAAGCACTGGCGCTGGCTGAACAAGCGGCGGCTGAGGGAGAAGTTCCCGTGGGCTGTGTCATCGTTCGTGGGGATCAAATCGTCGGGCGAGGCCGAAACCGCCGGGAAACCGCAAAAACGGCCCTCGGTCACGCAGAGATTGAAGCCATTGCCGATGCCTGTGCCAATTTAGGTGGCTGGCGGCTGTGGGACTGCACCCTGTATGTGACGCTGGAGCCTTGCCCCATGTGCGCCGGCGCCATCATCAACGCCCGAATTCCCCGGGTGGTTTACGGTGCGGCAGACCGGAAAGCCGGTTCCTGCGGTTCTGTGTGCGACCTGTTCGCCATGGACTACAACCACCACCCGCAAGTGGTATCCGGTGTCCGGGAGGAAGAATGCGCAGCGATGCTGCAGCGGTTTTTTCAGGAGCTGCGCATAACATTACGGACAAGACCCAAATGGAAACGTACATAGGAGTGAAACCATGAACTGGAACAAACAGGCCCTCCGGGTGGGGGCACTGGCAATATTCTTTGCTATGCTGCTGCGGCTGATCGGCAGCGGCGTACTGGGCGCCACCTTTGAGGTTTTTGCCCAGCCGGAGCTGGCCTCCTTTCTGATTTATTCGGAAACCGGGAGAAAGCCGGATCAAACCACCGGCACCACAACCCTTTCCAGCACCCCCGAAACCTCCAAGCCGACCCCTCCGCCACCAACTACGGCACCGACCATGCCCTCTGTTCCGCCTGTACTGCCTGCGGACAAGGCTGTGTTTACCGAAGCGGATGCGAAGTATTTCCAAATGAATTACTCCTGCTCCCTGCGCCCCAGCGTAAAAGCACTGCTGACTCAGAGCCTGAATTGGGATCTGACCGGGGATGAGCCTACCATTTTGATCATCCACACCCACGGCACTGAGGCTTATACAGAAACTGCTGACTCCCAATATGAAGAATACGGCGGCAATTACCGCACCAAGGATGACCGTTATAACATGATCTCCATCGGTGACGAGCTGACTCGGCTTCTGGAGGAGGCGGGGTTAAGCGTCATCCACGACCGCACTCCCCACGATTTGAACGATTATCTGGATGCCTACGACAATTCCCGTGTGGCAGTGCAGAAGTATTTACAGCAGTACCCCTCCATTAAAATGGTGCTGGATCTGCACCGGGACGCAGCGGAATATGCTGACGGTACCCAGTGGGCCACCTCTGCCACTGTCAACGGGGAGAAGTCCGCCCAGCTGATGTTTGTTGTGGGCACCAACGCCCGGGGTCTGAACCACCCCAACTGGCAGACCAATCTGAGCATTGCGGAAAAGCTGAATGTGCTGATGGAAAAGACCGCAACGGGGGTCACCCGCCCCATTGACCTGCGTGGTCAGCGGTTTAATCACGATCTGGCCATGGGTGCCATGATCGTGGAGGTGGGCTCCGCCGGAAATACCCACGAAGAAGCCATGAACGCCATTTCCGTGCTGGCAGAAGCAATTTTGGACTTGGCTCACGGATCTAAATAACAAAACCACCGGGCTGTTGCGTCGCAACAGCCCGGTGTTCGCTTAAAAAGAAAAGCAATATCCGCAGGGAGGAACCTGCGGACATTGCATTGAGGAAAGAGGAGAGGAAAAATGAAAAAGAGGGAGATGAAGATTTACTTATATTGTAAAGTGAAAATATGAATAAAAAAAGTGAAAAAATGTTAAAAAAGCGTGAAGTTCAGCTTGCGGGGATGGCCCTCTCTTTATTTTCTCATAATTTATTATTGACTTTCGATAATCTAAATGGTATAGTGTCCTCAACAGGAGGTGTTTCCCAATGAATAACAAGAAAAATCTGATCTCCGCAATCACCCTGTGGGTCAACCGGGGGGTTGGCGTTGCGCTGGTGGTGCTGGTATTTGCACTGCCTGCAATTCTGGACTGGTACACCGGCTTTCGGTTCCTCAGCGAAACGGAACAGCAGATTATCACCGTGGCGTTTTACTGTTGCACTGTGATCATCGGCTGGGCGCTGTGGAATATGGACTGCCTGCTGCGTTCCATCTTGGCACAGCAGGTGTTTCTGCGGAAAAATGTCCGAGCCATCCGGCACATCCAGTGGTGCTGCGGTCTTGTGGCGCTGGTTACAGCAGTGACCTGCTTTGCCTACCTGCCGCTGATCTTCCTCGCCGTGATCATGGGCTTTTTGTGTCTGGTGGTCAGCGTGGTGGCCAGCGTCATGGATGCCGCCGTGACCCTCCGGGAAGAAAACGATCTGACAATTTAAGGAGGGCGGCTATGGCGATCATTGTAAATTTGGATATGATGCTGGCGAAACGGAAGATGACCTCTCTGGAGCTGGCAAACCGCATCGGCATGACCCAGGCTAATTTGTCCATCCTGAAAACGGGCAAGGCCAAAGCCGTGCGCATGAGCACCATGGACGCGATCTGCCGGGAGCTGCAATGCCAACCGGGGGATCTGTTTGAGTACGTGGAAGACGCCGACCCGTGGAAACGATAGGACGGTAAATTGTTGTTTAGCGGAGCACCCCTCCGGCGGCGTAGCCGATAGCAAAGGTGCGATTGCCACTGGCAATCGACCGATTTGTATTCGCTGCGCGGAGCACCACCCTCGGCGCCCCCTTTGGGGGAGCTGTCACGGCGACCGCCGTGACTGAGGGGGTGTCGTTATGGCGATGCGTCTAATGTAGGACACTCCCCCAGTCGAAAATCAGAGATTTTCGCCAGCCCCCTCAGGGAGGGGGCCGAG
>JBGVKN010000055.1:0-2806 GCA_045123795.1 Faecousia sp.
CTCTGATTTTCGACTGGGGGAGTGTCCTGCGTTAGACGCATCGCCATAACGACACTCCCTCCGTCACGCCGTTCGGCGTGCCACCTCCCTCAGAGAGGGAGGCAAGGCGGCTTCGCCGCAATCCTTGTAAACAACAATTTACCACACAACCACAGGAACAATACTATGAACAAAAAATCGATTGCACTGGGCATTCTTGCCCATGTGGATGCAGGCAAGACCACACTGTCAGAAGCGTTACTATACTGCTCCGGTGCCCGGCGGACGCTGGGCCGGGTGGATCACGGCGATGCCTGCCTTGACAGTCACACACTGGAGCGCCAGCGGGGCATCACCATCTTCTCCAAACAAGCCCGGCTGAAAACGCCCCGGCTGGATATCACACTGGTGGACACCCCCGGGCACGTGGATTTCGCCGCTGAAGCGGAACGCACCATGCCGATCCTGGACTGCGCCGTGCTGGTCATCAGCGCCACCGACGGCATTCAGGCCCATACCGTCACCCTCTGGCGGCTGTTGGAGCAGTATCAGGTGCCAACCTTCCTCTTCATCAATAAAATGGATCTGCCTGGACTGGATAAGGATGTTCTGCTCACCCAGCTGCGCAAGCAACTCTCCCCAAACTGCATCGATTTTTCTGCGTCTGAGGATTCTGTCATGGAGCAGGCCGCCCTGTGCGATGAAGCACTGCTGGAAAGCTACCTATCCACCGGCACTGTCAGCGCCGGCAACATCCGGGGGCTGATTGCCGGGCGACGGCTATTCCCCTGCTGCTTTGGCTCCGGATTGAAGCTGACCGGCGTAGAGGATTTTCTTCGGATTCTTGACGCTTATGCCCCGGAGCGGGAATATCCCGCCGATTTTGGCGCAAAGGTGTACAAGATTTCCCGAGATCCACAAGGCGCACGGCTCACATGGATGAAGCTTACTGGCGGCAGCCTGCGTGTCCGATCCGTGTTAAATGATGAGAAAATCCAGCAAATCCGGCTGTACTCCGGTGAAAAATTCACCCTTTCAGAGGAAGTTTACGCCGGTACGCTCTGCGCCGTCACCGGACTGAACAACACCAAGATCGGGCAAGGGTTTGGTATAGAGCCCCCCAGCGCTGCGCCCATGGTGCAAAGCGTCATGACCTACCGGGTCAGCACCGCCGCCGATCCCACAACATTGCTCCCCAAGCTGCGACTGCTGGAGGAGGAAGACCCCCAACTGCACATTCTGTGGGATGACCATCTGAAGCAGATCCACGTGCAGATCATGGGACGGGTACAATCGGAGGTATTTCGAGCGCTGGCACTCCAACGCTTCGGCGTGGAGTTGACGCTGGCGGACCCCCGAATCTTCTATAAAGAAACCATCGAAAACACCGTCGAGGGCGTGGGTCATTTTGAGCCCCTGCGCCATTACGCCGAGGCGCACATCCTTTTGGAGCCCCTGCCCCAGGGCAGCGGCGTGCAATTCGACAGCATTTGCCCCACGGATGTGCTGGATGGGGCGTATCAAAGCCTGATCATGTCCCATATGTCGGAAAAAGTCCACAAAGGCGTTCTCATCGGCGCACCCATTACGGATATTAAGCTGACATTACTCATTGGCAAGGCTCACCTAAAACACACCGAGGGCGGCGATTTCCGACAGGCCACCTACCGAGCCATCCGTCACGGCCTGATGCAGGCCAAATCCGTGATTTTGGAGCCGTGGTATGACTTCATTCTCACCGTCCCCACGGAAATGATCGGGCGGGCCATCACGGATATCCGTGCCATGTGCGGCCGATTTGATTCTCCGGAAGCCGAGGGGGCTTTTTCCACCCTCCGTGGCGCAATTCCCGCATCAGAGCTGGGGGATTATGCCGACACGCTGGCGGCTTACACCCAAGGCCGTGGACGGTTGCAAATCGCTCTGCGGGGCTACGAGCCTTGCCACAACAGCGAAGCTGTCATCGCCGATGCCGCCTACGACCCGGAAGCGGATTTGGAGAACACACCCAACTCCGTTTTCTGCGCCCACGGGGCGGGCTTCAACGTCCGCTGGAATGAAGTCAAGGACTATATGCATCTGGAAAGCGCCCTAAAAGTGGAAAAGCCCCAGATCATCACCCGCAATTTACAGCTTGACGATAAGGAACTGGAGGCCATTATGACTCGGCAGTTCGGTCCGATAAAAACCGAGCTTTACCGTCCTGTTTCCAACCGGCCGGCTTCGGAAAAGCTGACCATTCGCCCACCCCGGCAGCAATATCTGATCGTAGACGGCTATAACATCATCTTTGCGTGGGATGAGCTGTCCACCCTTGCCAAGGAGGATCTGGATGCCGCCCGGCGGCGGCTGTGCGACCTGCTCAGCAGCTACGCCGGTTACAAGAAGTGTAATCTGGTGCTGGTTTTTGACGGCTACAAACAAAAGGGCAGCCCCGGTTCCCGAACAGTGTGGAACAATATCCGCATCGTTTACACAAAGGAAGGCCAGACCGGCGATGCCTATATCGAAGCGCTGGTATCGGAGATTGGCACCAATTATACCGTCCGAGTGGCAACCTCCGATGGACTGGTGCAGCTATCGAGCCTGCGCTCCGGTGTGCTACGGCTCTCCGCCCGGGAGCTTTATGAAGAAGTAAAAACCGCTGAAAAAGAAATGAAGTTGCATTTTCATAAATAAGTGGTAAGATAAATTGTTGTTTAGCGGAGCACCCCTCCGGCGGCGTAGCCGATAGCAAAGGTGCGATTGCCACTGGCAATCGACCGATTTGTATTCGCTGCGCGGAGCACCACCCTCGGCGCCCCCTTTGGGGGAGCTGTCACGGCGA
>JBGVKN010000056.1:0-3000 GCA_045123795.1 Faecousia sp.
GCTTAGCTGGGACTATTCTTTTGCAATGAATAGCGAAGTAGTGCAATTCATGTCAATCTTCTTATTGCATCATCGTCTGGGGTTCGAATGTTGGAATCAATTCCAGCTTGAACTTGTTTTGTTTATGAAGGGAATCAATGCGTTGCCGAACACTTTCATCTTCGCAGATGCCTTCCCGGATATACCGGTCGAGGACAGCATAGGCAAAGCCCAACTTCTGCTCGTCTGAATTGCCGCAGAGGCCGTCGGAGGGTGTTTTATCTACCAGATTCCCAGGCAGGCCTAACTCGTGGCCAAGTGCTTTTACCTCCTGAACAGTCAGCTTTCCCAACGGTGACACATCTCCTGCACTGTCACCGTATCGGGTGGAGTAACCTACCCAGTCTTCCGAAAGGTTGCAGGTGTTGATCACTCGGCCATTCATGGACTGGGATACCGCATACAGAACGGACATCCGGATTCTGGGTGGCAGATTGATCTCCGTTTGTTTAGAAACTTCAATGTCTGCTTCTTTCAGCTGGGTATGGACCGCACTGACTGCATCTACAATATTGATCGTCACATTTTGAATTCCCAGATGCTCAACCAGTTGGCGGCTGTCGGCAATATCACTCTGGACACCGTTGGGCATCAGCACACCGATGACCCGTTCTTTTCCCAGTGCTTCTACGCAAAGAGCAGCACAGACAGAGCTGTCCTTGCCGCCGGAAATACCGATGACCGCATTACAACCCTTTCCGTTTTTGTCGAACCAGTCCCTGGTCCATTGGATCAGGGATTTTTTAATATCTTTCGCACAAAATTCCATATCAGAACCCCAAAGGATATGTCCATCCCATGTCATCCTCTACGACACCGGTCTGCATTCCGTAGAGCTTGTCGTACAGCCTTTGTGCAATGGTGCCAACCTTGCCGTCAGCTACCTGCATATCTTCACCTTTGATGTTCAGCCAACCGATGGGAGAGATAACAGCCGCAGTGCCGGATGCAAAGATTTCTTTCAGAGTTCCATTCTTGGAAGACGCTACAATTTCATCAATGGACAGTTTCCGCTCAGATACCTTGATTCCCCACTTGCTAAGCAACTGAATCACAGAATTGCGGGTAATACCGGGAAGAATCGTTCCGCTGTCCAGCGGTGCAGTGATAACCTCATCACCGATTACAAAGAAAGCATTGGATGTACCGATCTCTTCCACATACTTATGCTCTGCTGCATCCAACCACAAAACATCCTTGCAGTTGTAACGTATGGCATCCTGAGAAGCGCGCATACCGCCACCGTAGTTACCGCCAACCTTAGCATAGCCGGTACCGCCTCGGGCAGCACGGATATAGGTATCCTGTACATAAATGCGAGCAGTCGTCAAACCGGCATCATTGGCTGCATAGTAAGAGCCGGTGGGGCTGAGAATGATCATAAACTTATAATGCTTTGCAGGCAACACAGAGAAAGATACTTCATCGCCAAACATAAACGGACGGATGTATAAAGAGGTATTCTTGCCGCTGGGAACCCAATCCTTATCTGCCTCGATTACAGCCTTCAGGCCTGCCATAAACAGGTCACCGGGTACCTCCGGCATGCACATACGCTCACAGGTATTCTTCATGCGGGCGATGTTCATATCGGGACGGAACAGTTGGATACTGCCGTCAGGCTTGCGGTATGCTTTCATACCCTCAAACATCATTTGCGCGTAATGCAGCACTGCAGATGCAGGCTCGATCAAGAACGGTGCGTGGGGCTCTACACGCCAGGAGTGCCAGCCCTTGCCTTCGTCATACTCCATTACAAACATATGATCCGTGAAGTATTTTGCAAAGCCAAGCTTACTCTCATCAGCAGGACGTGGTTTCGGATTTTGTGTTTTGGTTACAGGGATTTCGTAAGTCATTATTATTTTCCTCTTTCAAATATTGTAAAGGTTTGTTTTTCTGTCCCGGAATACCGGAATAGTGTTTCGGATATCGGTGAGAACGCTCAGATCGCAGTCACCTGCAAGAATGGTCTCTTTATCTCCGGCAGAGCCAATCGTCTGCCCCCAAGGGTCAATGATGACAGAATTGCCTCCGTAGACGGTCTCGCCCGCAGTGCCGCAGGAATTACAGCAGACCACAAACATCTGGTTCTCAATCGCACGGGCCGCAGTAAGTGTACACAAGTGGAAGGTTCGCACTTTCGGCCATTGGGATACCACGACCAGCATATCCAGTCCTTCCACCGCTAAACTCCGGGTCAGTTCCGGAAAACGCACATCATAGCAGATGATAATACCGCACTGAACGCCGTTCAGCAAAAAGGTGCTGAAGGAGATTACCGGCAAGGTAATCCAGCGGTCGGATACCTCCTACGGCTCCGGCCGGTACCGGGTACTGGAGGAGTTCCTGTAAACGAAAAATGCCCTGCTCCGCAGAAAAAACGGAGCAGGGCGAAAATATTACTTGCAAAGAAGTGAATCTAGACTTAACATCACCACCTTGGAGATGATAAACATGAAAAAATATTGAAAATCTGAAAACCTATATCGAGCAGTATCCGGCGAATGCCGAAGATAAAGAGCCGGGATTACTCCCGGCCCATATAATCAGTTCGACATATTGATATGGGTTGTTCCTTAACGGCTGCCCTTTTGTAAAGGACCGTCAGGACAAATGTGCCTGACAACACCGTTCCCAATCCCCAGCCAATGGGCCAGGCAAGCCAGATTCCATTGCTGCCATACAGCGCGGAGAATATGTATGCCAGCAGCACCCGCAGCAGCAATGCAGAAAATGTGGAGATCATTTGAACATGGCATTGCCATTGATGCTTCAGCTATCGAAGGTTTCGGGGATGAGACCCACTCGGATATTTTCCTGCATCCGGATCCCGACACCATCACGGTACTGCCCTGGCGGCCGGAGCATGGCAAGGTGGCAAGGATGTTCTGCTCCATTACCTACCCGGATGGCAGACCCTTTGAACACGACGTTCGCACGCTCCTAAAAGAGGCCATT
>JBGVKN010000057.1:0-2617 GCA_045123795.1 Faecousia sp.
TCGCCGTGACAGCTCCCCCAAAGGGGGCGCCGAGGGTGGTGCTCCGCGCAGCGAATACAAATCGGTCGATTGCCAGTGGCAATCGCACCTTTGCTATCGGCTACGCCGCCGGAGGGGTGCTCCGCTAAACAACAATTTATCGTTCTATCATCAAAATATGAAAAAACTCCCTCCGGAAAACGGGAGGGAGATATTTTCAGAGTAAACTCAGGCCAGCTTGTTCAGCTTCAGAGTCATGCTGCTCTTCTTGCGGGCAGCATTGTTCTTGTGCAGAAGACCCTTGTTGACAGCCTGGTCCACAGCCTTCACGGCAGCCACGTAGGCAACCTGGGCAGCGGCCTTATCGCCGGAAACCAGAGCAGCATCAAACTTCTTAACGATCGTCTTCAGCTCAGACTTATTGGCCTTGTTCTTCTCGTAAGCAATCTTGGAAGAAATGACATCCTTCTTAGAGGACTTGATGTTGGGCATGATCACACCTCCTGTTCTCAAACTTTCATACAGTTCCACATTATAGCGTGGTTTTGGTGGAAAATCAATACCTTTTTTAAAATTTTTTTACCTTCCGTAAAATTCATCGATCATATCGGCGATTTCTTCGCTGGAATAGATTTTTTCTATTCCCTCCGCTTTTGCTTTAAGGTAATTTTCGTAATCCGTGGGGAAGTAGGTGTAGCACTCTGCTTCATTTTTTATACTAAAAAACGCTCCCAAGCTATCATAGCGGAAAATATACAGAAGCTCATAAACAAAATCATCGCCGTCTTGCGTATATGTAACTGTGTAATAATAGTGGTCATCATAATAATGCGCCACCAACGAGGAAACGTGAATAGAATCAATATCATCTTCGTTTGAAAAACGATCAACAAACATCGGATCATACTTTTCAAATTCAGGCGTTTTCATCCCGCACGAGGTCAGAATAAGAACAGCCAACATCAGCAGCACCAAGCACTTACCCTGTTTATATATGCTTTTCATAATTTCGCTCCTAAAACTTTGTCCGCTGACATATTGTACCAGCGACACTTTCATTATACTGCAACACAAATCCAAAAGCAACTTTTTTATAGACCCCACTTTGTGCAAAACCTTGTCAAGTCCTTTTTTTGCGCCTGAATTGTGCTGTTTGGTGGATTTTTTCTGCTGCGGAAAAGTAGATAATTTGTCGAAATCCGCCGCACTTAATTATGTAAACCAATTTTGGATATTCTCCACATCCTTCCTGTGGAAAACCCCTGTGGAAAAGTCTGTGGAGATTGTGGAAAAGTTCGGTTTTTCCACAGGTAAACCTGAGTTTTCACGAATCGCCACGTTCCAAAACCATGCATAACAAAATGCATAATCCTCTCCATAATCCAACATAATACGTGTTACGTCACCGCTTAACCGCCAGCAGTTTTAGAAGAAAATCCTCCGAATTGTTCAAAAGCCGTCGTTCTTACCCCATGAACACCCCTCCCCTCACCCAAAAAACGGCTGAATTTTTGTGAAAAAACCACAAACATCACCGGTGTATGTTTGACCGCCGGGTGGAGATAATGGTAACACCACAAATAGGAGGAACACCATGCAGGGAAAAGTAGAGATCTGCGGCGTAAACACCGCACGGCTGAAGACCCTGACCCACGCAGAAATGGATACCCTTCTCCGCCTTGCGAAGGCCGGAGATAAAAAAGCCCGAGAAAAGCTGATCGAGGGCAATTTGCGACTGGTACTAAGCGTCATCCAACGTTTCGATAAGCGGGGCGAAAGCCCGGATGACCTGTTTCAGGTGGGGTGCATCGGTCTGATCAAGGCCATCGCCAACTTCGACCCGGACAAGCAGGTGAAATTTTCAACCTACGGCGTGCCAATGATTGCCGGAGAAGTCCGGCGGTATCTGCGGGACAACAGCGCCATCCGGGTCAGTCGCTCCATCCGGGATGTGGCCTACCGGGTGTTACAATGCAAGGAAGCCCTACTCCTGCGACTGGGACGAGAACCGACCCTGGAGGAAATCGCTAAGGAGCTGGAGCTGAGCAGTGAGGAGGTCAGTCAGGCCATGGATGCAGTGTGCGCCCCGGTGAGCCTGTATGACCCGGTGTACGCCGACGGCGGCGATCCGTTGACCGTCATGGATCAGGTGCGGGATACCAAAAACACCGAACACAACTGGATGGAGCACATCGCCCTGAGGGATGCTTTTCAGGCGCTGGGAGATCGGGAAAAGCAGATTCTTTCTCTGCGGTTTTACGACGGAAAGACTCAGATGGAGGTGGCTAACGTGCTGGGAATCTCTCAGGCACAAGTATCCCGACTGGAGAAGGGCGCCATCAGTACCATGCGTAAAAGCGTCAGCGTTTCGTGAGATAAATTGTTGTTTACGGTACTGGTGTGATATAGCACCCCAAGCCTCCCTCTGATGAGGGAGGTGGCACGCCGAACGGCGTGACGGAGGGAGAGAAAATGCGAAAATCACCTCACTGCCGAGGAAAACTGCACATTTTATCTCTCCCTCAGTCAAAAATCAGAGATTTTTGACAGCTCCCTCGTCAGAGGGAGCCTTTGCGCCCAGAGGGCGCTGTCGCTCCAACGGGGCGACAAATTCTCTACGTCAAACAACAATTTATCT
>JBGVKN010000058.1:0-2340 GCA_045123795.1 Faecousia sp.
ACGCTCATGGTCTCGCCGGTGGCCTTCATCTGGGTACCCAGCCGGTTGTTGGCATCGGAAAATTTGTCAAAGGGAAACCGGGGCATTTTCGTTACCACATAGTCCAGCGCAGGTTCAAAGGCGGCGCAGGTGTTGGCAAGGTGGATCTCATCCAAGGTCATACCCACGCAGATTTTTGCTGACACACGGGCAATGGGATAACCGGATGCTTTGGAGGCCAGCGCGGAGCTGCGGGATACTCTGGGGTTGACTTCAATCAGGTAATACTGAAAGGAGTTTGGGTCCAGGGCGAACTGCACATTGCAGCCGCCCTGAATTTTCAATGCCCGGATCAGCTTCAGGGCGGAATCCCGGAGCATATGATATTCCTTGTTGGTCAGGGTCTGGGATGGGCAGACAACAATGGAATCGCCTGTGTGGATGCCCACCGGGTCCAGATTCTCCATGTTACAGACGGCGATGGCGGTATCGTTTGCATCCCGCATGACCTCGTATTCAATTTCCTTGTAGCCCTTGATGGATTTCTCCACCAGCACCTGATGCACCGGAGAAAGCACAAGGGCGTTTTTCATGATCTCCTGGAATTCTTCCTCGTTGTCCGCAAATCCTCCGCCGGTACCGCCCAGGGTGAAAGCAGGACGAAGCACAACTGGATAACCGATTTCCTTTGCGGCTTCCAGTCCTTCTTCCATAGAATTTGCAATCTGAGAGGGTAGTACAGGTTCGCCCAGGCTTTTACACAACTCCTTGAACAACTCCCGGTCCTCCGCCTGTTCGATGCTGCGGCTGGGTGTTCCCAGTAATTCCACCCGACATTCCCGCAAAATCCCCTTCTTTTCCAGCTGCATGGCAAGATTCAGGCCGGTCTGTCCGCCGATGCCGGGGATGATGGCATCAGGCCGCTCATAGCGGACGATGCGGGCAATGTATTCCAGCGTCAGCGGTTCCATATAGACCTTATCCGCAATGGAAGGGTCTGTCATGATGGTGGCGGGATTGGAATTGCAGAGGATGACCTCATATCCCTCCTCTTTCAGGGCAAGGCAGGCCTGTGTTCCGGCATAGTCAAACTCTGCCGCCTGACCGATGACAATGGGGCCGGAACCGATGACCAGTATTTTATGGATATCCGTTCTCTTAGGCATGACTACATTCCTCCATTCTGCGGATGAATTCATCAAACAGATAGCTGCTGTCCTGGGGGCCGGGGGCGCTTTCCGGGTGGTACTGGACACTGAATACCCGGTCTTTTTCACACCAGAGACCTTCCACAGTATTGTCCAGAAGATTTACATGGGTTACTTCCAGTCCTGTGCCGTCAAGGCTTTTGGCATTCACCGCATAGGAATGGTTCTGAGAAGTGATCTCTACCTTTCCGGTCAGCAGATTCTTCACCGGATGATTGCCGCCCCGGTGTCCGAATTTCAGTTTATAGGTTTTGGCTCCATAAGACAGCGCAATGATTTGGTGTCCCAGGCAGATACCGAAAATTGGATACTTTCCCCGAAGCTGCCGCACCAGTTCAATGACCGGGGTTACATCCTCGGGATTTCCCGGGCCATTGGACAGGAACACGCCATCCGGGCGCAGCGCTTCCAGCTCATTTGCGGAAATATTCCACGGAACGACGGTCACATCACAGCCCCTGCGGTTCAGGCTGCGGATGATATTATGCTTGATGCCGCAGTCCACGGCAACCACATGAAACCGTGCGTTTTCTGCAGGAGATTTCCATGGTATTTTGGTACTAACCTGTGAAACCTGATCACGGCACGCAGCGGCGGTTTTCAGCATGGCGACACCAACGATATTGGGCATCGCGGCATCGCAGATCAGCGCTTTGCCGGTTCCCTTATCCCGGATATACCGGGCCAGTGCCCGGGTATCCACACCTGCAAGCCCCACGATGCCAAACCTTAGCATCACATCCCGCAATGTTTCCGCCGCCCGGAAATTGGACGGCTCGTCATTGTATTCCCGGACGATCATGGCTGTGATTGTGGGTGTTTTTGTTTCGAAGTCATCGGCGCAGATGCCGTAGTTTCCGATCAGCGGATAGGTCATCACCACCGCCTGCCCGGTATAGGAAGGGTCAGACAGGATTTCCTGATACCCTGCCATGGAGGTATTGAACACGATTTCCGCAATCGTCTCCCGGTCGGTGCCAAAACCGTAGCCATAAAACTCAGCACCGTCCTCCAGAATGATTTTTCTGTTGTAATGCCGATTCATGCGTTCACTCCTGTCTTTTTTCGCGACAGCTTTTCTTCAAACTGATCCTTACGGGTATCCTTCGGGAGATCCGTGGGATAACAGCCGGAGAAGCAGGCACTGCAATAG
>JBGVKN010000059.1:0-69736 GCA_045123795.1 Faecousia sp.
TAAAAGAAGTTTACAACCCGAAGGCCTTCTTCCTTCACGCGGCGTTGCTGGGTCAGGGTTTCCCCCATTGCCCAATATTCCCCACTGCTGCCTCCCGTAGGAGTCTGGGCCGTATCTCAGTCCCAATGTGGCCGTTCATCCTCTCAGACCGGCTACTGATCGTCGCCATGGTGGGCCGTTACCCCGCCATCTAGCTAATCAGACGCGAGACCATCTCTCAGCACATAAAGCTTTGACTTCCAAAGGATGCCCTTCGGAAGTGTCATGCGGTATTAGCAGTCGTTTCCAACTGTTGTCCCCCACTGAGAGGCAGGTTTCTCACGCGTTACTCACCCGTTCGCCACTAAACAGAAAACCGAAGCTCTCTGTCCCGTTCGACTTGCATGTGTTAGGCACGCCGCCAGCGTTCGTCCTGAGCCAGGATCAAACTCTCAAAAAGTTGTATCTTAAAGCCGAAGCTCTAAAATCAAAGTTTTGAATAATTTGCTACTAGCATTTATTACTCAAGAATTTTCGTTGGCTGTTTTTCATTCGTTCGTACACGAACTTTTTCTTAAACAATCCATTAATTGTCCAAGGTGTTCATTTCGTCTTTGCGTTATTCAATTTACAAGGTACAGCCGCTCGCCGTAGCGAACTTTGACATATTACCACAGGCTTTGTCATTTGTCAAGAGGTTTTTTTAATTTCTTTCAAAAACTTTTTGAAGCAATCGGCAAGCGCCCTGCAGTGAGATGAATTATATGTCATAATTCCCAAAATGTCAAGCACAATTTTTACATTTTGAAAGAATTTTTTCGCTTGGTTCACAATCAAAGCGGCGCCCCTTTTGGGAGCGCCGCTTTCGCACAATTTTAGTCTTCTTTCTCGCAGCCGCATCCTCCCCCGTTTGTTTTGGCGGTACAGGAGCAACCATTGGGGCAGCCGATGCATTTTTTGCCGCTTTTCTTAGACTTGTAGACATACCACCCAGCAAGTCCGATGATCGCAGCAATCACCACTACAATAATAATATCAACAGGTTCCATCATTCATCACTTTCCGCTTAACGCATACTCGGCCTTAACCTTCTTATCGGCGCTGACGCACAGGTACACCAGCACCGCCGCAAAAGCCACAACGAACAAGCCACCGCCGATTGCCGCTCCAACACTCAGCGTTGCAGGGGCAGTGATCAGTGTGCCGATGGTATAAACCAGATATCCCACGGAGTAACCGGTGGCAAGCTGCAAGGCTATGCCTCCCCAGAACCACTTACGGCTCTTGATCTCCGCATTCATAGCACCCATGGCCGCAAAACAAGGCGGCGTAAACAGATTGAACATCAGATAGGCCAGTGCAGCCACCTTGGTGATGCCGAATATTGCGGCGACTTCAGCCCCGGCGCCCTCCATCATTTCCAACGCATCGGTATCGATCAGATTGGAAATGCCATAGCAGACTGCCAGTGTTCCAACAACATTTTCTTTGGCTATAAATCCGGTGACAGCAGCAGCAGCCAGCTGCCATGCAGCCACGCCAACAACAGGAACCAGAACGATAGCGACGGGATTTGCAATAAAAGCCAAAATGGAGGTATGCTCCATCCCCTCCTCCACCAACTGGAAGCTCCAGTTGAAAGACTGCATAATGTACACAACTGCATTGCACAGCAAGATAATCGTGCCAGCCTTGACGACATAAGACCAACCACGGCTCAGCATAGACATACAGGCACGGCCCAGAGAGGGCAGCTTATATTCCGGTAGCTCCATAATGAAGAAAGACTTGCGATTCTTGTGGCCGGCGATTTTATTGACCAGCAGCGCACCCAGCAGAATCAGCAAGATGCCCACGAAGTACATCAACGTGCCCACCCAGCTTGCCTCATCAAAGAACGCACCGGCGAACAGAGCAATGACCGGCAGTTTCGCACCGCAAGGCATGAAGGGTGCCAGCATGGCAGTGGCATTACGTTCCCGCTCATTACGGATGGTACGGGCAGCCATAACACCAGGAATGGCACAACCTGTGCCGATGACGAAAGGAATAACAGACTTGCCACTGAGTCCAACCTTTTTAAAGATCGGGTCCAAAACCACAGTGGCACGGGCCATATAGCCACAATCCTCCAACAGAGCGATCAGGAAATACATAACCATGACCAGTGGCAAGAAGCCCACAACAGCACTGACGCCGCCGATGATTCCCTCCGTCAGCAATGCTGTCAGGAAGGCATTTGCATTTGCGCCCTCCAGCAAGCCGATAACCCATTCCTTAAACATATCGATCAGAGTGACCAGACCCGGAATAGTCGTACCGTTGGCAAACTCATACCCTTCTGCAATCCAAGGACCAACCCATGCCTGTGAAATCTGGAAGACCAAGAACATCACCACCGCAAAGATGGGAAGGCCCACGATGGGATGAGTCAGAATTTCATCGATCTTATCCTGATAATTTTTATCTTTTGTAAAAACCTTTCTTTTTTCGACCTTTGCAACAATCTTGTTGACAAACTCAAAACGCTTCCGGTCAGCCGCCTCAACAGCCTTTTTGTCACTCAGATCCACATCCCCCTGATCGTAAGGAGCCTTTTGTCCCTTTCCAGCGTGCTTTACGGCAGCTATGACCACATCCGCCAGCCCCTCAGCGGAAGTAGAAATCGTTTCCAGCACAGGGCAACCAAGCTTTTCAGACAGCAGCTTCACATCGATCTGCGTCTGCTTCTTCTCGTTAACATCCGACTTGTTCAATGCGACCACCACAGGAATCCCCAGTTCCAGAAGCTGCGTCGTAAAGAACAGGCTACGGCTTAGATTGGTCGCATCTACAATATTTACAATCACATCCGGGTTCTCATTCTTAATGTAAGAACTGGTTACACTTTCCTCCGCCGTAAAAGGGGACATAGAGTACGCACCGGGCAGATCAACCGCAATCAATTCTTTGCCATCGGCATAAGTTTTCTTAATAGGGGCCTCTTTTCTGTCAACGGTAACACCGGCCCAATTGCCAACCTTCTCGTTTCGTCCGGTCAAAGCATTATACATGGTCGTTTTGCCGCTGTTTGGATTGCCTGCAAAAGCAATTCGCATTTATAACTTCCTCCTCAAATACTCAATCAGTTAGTTTGTGCTAACTCTTGCTCAAAGATAAGAAGCGCTATCGCCTGATATCAGCTCAGACGATGATCGCTTCCGCCAGTTGACTGTCAATATTATAACGTCCGTCCTTAATAGACACTGTGCAGCCACGTTTTTTTCTGGATACTACTGTGATCGGCTCGCCGCTATAGCAACCCAAGGAAAACAGGAATGCATTCAGCTCCTCATCATCTGTATCGATGCGCTGGATGATGTATTCCTTTCCTTCTTGTGCAGTCATTAAGTTCATATCATTCACCCATTCTGAAGAATTAGCTTCTGCTAACTGTATATGTACAAAATCGATTAGCCTCTGCTAACCTTTAATATAATAGACGCTCCATTCCAGTTTGTCAACAGTTTTCTTCCAATATTTTTATCTTTTCCCATTTCATCTTACGACCCTTGAAAAACAGCACCAGCTATGGTATAGTGATGTTATCATTTTCCGGGAGGGATCAGCCCGTGCATTTACAGGAATCCGCTGAAATGTATCTCGAAACCATTTATCTACTGTCCAAGCAGTGTTCTTCTGTCCGCAGCATCGATGTTGCGGAGCACATGGGCTATTCCAAACCCAGTGTCAGCCGGGCTGTTGGCCTGCTGAAACAGGGCGGCTATCTGATTGTGGACAAAGACGGCTTCTTGACTTTGACCGATGAAGGTAACGCTGTTGCAGAAATGATCTTTGAGCGTCATACCATTCTCTCCCAAATGTTTATCAGACTCGGGGTCACCCCGGAGGTTGCTGCGGAGGATGCCTGCAAGATCGAGCATATCATCAGCGACGAAACCTTCGCCGCTATCAAAAGACACCTTAATATATAATATGTATACAGGAGCCGCTTATGAATCGTGAGAACAAAAGAAAGCAATACGAAAAAGGGTATTATAAGACCCACGCCTGTGATGAAAGCTTCAACTGCAAAAACTGCGGACGGCTGGTCGTCCCTGCCGGTGCAGGCAGTGATCACCGGAACCATTGTCCCAACTGCCTGCATAGCCTGCACGTTGATATTGAGCCCGGCGACCGGGAAAGCGACTGCGGCGGTCTGATGGAGCCCATCGCCGCATGGGTTCGCAACAAGGGCGAGTGGGCCATCATCCACCGCTGCAAGCGTTGCGGCGATCTAAGCTCCAACCGGGTACTGGCAGATGACAACCCCATGAAGCTCATGTCCATCGCCATGAAGCCCCTGACCAATCCTCCCTTCCCGCTGGAGCGGATTGAGGAGATGACTGCCATGATGGGCGGTCAGGGTGAGCTACCTGACGCATACAAAAATAAGACCGAAGAATGATCTGCGCCCCCAGCCCCCGGCTGGGGGCTTTCAGTGCTTATACAAATATTTCATCCCCCACCGTGCAAAACAGAGATTGAATTTCATCAAGATTGTGGTATAATACCCCCAGTACAAGAATGGGAAACGAGGCGATGATTACGGAAATTTCAGATTTTTTCCCGATTTGGAATAAGCTGTCTGAGCAGCACCGCCAGCATCTGCTGGACGCCGCCGAAGTCCGAACTGCCAAAGGCGGCACCGTGCTTCACAATGGCAGCATGGACTGTCTGGGTCTGCTCCTGATTCGCTCCGGACAGCTTCGGGTCTATACCCTTTCCAGCGAAGGCCGGGAGATCACCCTTTATCGCCTGTTTGACATGGACACCTGTCTGTTCTCTGCCTCCTGCGTCATGCCGGACATTCAGTTTGACGTGATCATCGAAGCAGAAAAGGACAGCGAATTTTACATTCTCCCTTCCTGCCTGTTTAAGGATTTGATGGAGGAATCCGCCCCCATCGCAAACTACGCAAACCAATTGATCAGCAGCCGCTTCAGCGAAGTCATGTGGCTCATGGAGCAGATCATGTGGAAGAGCTTTGATAAGCGTCTTGCGGCATTTTTACTGGAGGAAAGCACCCTCGAGAACAGTCAAGTTCTGAAACTGACCCATGAAAAGATCGCCAACCACATGGGCACCGCCCGAGAAGTTGTCACCCGTATGCTGCGATATTTCCAAAGCGAGGGCATGGTCACCCTGACCAGAGGAACCATCGAACTAACAAACATCGCTGCTCTACAAACACTGAGCGGACAGTAAAAATCCCCGCCGCAAAGCGGCAGGGATTGCGTACACTTACAGCATGGCAAGGATCTGAGCCTTGGGCTTTGCACCCACAGACTGGCTGACGATCTGACCATCCTTCATAACCATCAAGGAAGGAATGCTCATAATTCTGTATTCAGAAGCCAGCTCCGGCTCCTCGTCTACATTGATTTTGCAGACCTTAATGTCCTCCCGCTCCTCGGCGATCTCGTCAAGAATAGGGCCCACCATCCGGCAAGGGCCGCACCAGCTTGCCCAGAAATCCAGCAGCACAGGCTTATCGCTGCGCAGTACCTCATCATTGAAATTGTTTTTATTAATCTTAATAGCGGACATATTCAAATCCTCCTTCATTTCTTTTTTGTACCCTTATTATATCCGCAGGCTTTTCCCTTTTCCGTGATAATGTCACAGTATTTATCTGTTAACGCAGTATAATTAACCCATACATAAATAAAGGAGAACACCTATGACCATTACCAACGACATCAAATACATCGGCGTCAACGACCACCAGGTAGACCTGTTTGAGGGTCAGTACATCGTCCCCAACGGCATGGCCTATAATTCCTATGTCATTATGGATGAGAAGATCGCCGTTATGGACACCGTAGACAAGAATTTTACCGCCCAGTGGCTGAGCAATCTTTCCAACGTTCTGGATGGTCGCAAGCCCGATTTTCTGATCGTCCAGCACATGGAGCCGGATCATTCCGCCAGCATCGACGTTTTCCTGAATACATACCCCGAAACCATCGTTGTTTCCTCTGCCAAGGCCTTTGCCATGATGAAGAACTTCTTCGGCACGGACTACGCAGACCGCCGCATCGTGGTCGGCGAAGGCGATACCCTTTCTCTGGGCAAGCACGTTTTGACCTTCGTCACCGCCCCCATGGTTCACTGGCCCGAGGTCATCGTGACCTATGACGCATACGACAAGGTCCTGTTCTCCGCCGATGGTTTCGGCAAATTCGGTGCACTGGATGTAGAAGAAGACTGGGCCTGCGAAGCTCGCCGCTATTACATCGGCATCGTGGGTAAGTATGGCCCCCAGGTACAGGCTCTGCTGAAAAAGGCCGCCGGGCTGGACATCTCCATCATCTGCCCCCTCCACGGCCCTGTGCTGACCGAAAACCTTGGCTACTACATCAATCTGTACGATATCTGGTCCTCCTACGGCGTTGAAAGCGAAGGTGTTCTCATTGCTTACACCTCCGTTTACGGCAACACCAAAGTCGCCGTGGAGCTGCTTGCTGAAACCCTGCGTCAGAAGGGTTGCCCCAAGGTGGTTGTCAACGATCTGGCCCGGTGCGATATGGCAGAGGCTGTGGAGGATGCCTTCCGCTACGGCAAGCTGGTGCTGGCTACCACCACCTACAACGGCGATATCTTCCCCTTTATGAAGGAATTCATTCACCACCTGACCGAGCGGAATTTCCAGAACCGCACCATCGGCATGATAGAAAATGGTACTTGGGCCCCCACCGCCGTCAAAGTTATGACCAAGATGCTGGAGGGCAGCAAAAACCTGACCTTCACTGAAAATAACGTCAAAATTCTCTCCGCCCTGAACGATGCCAGCCGTGCGCAGATTGAGGCCCTGGCAAACGAATTGATGGCATAATGAATTCGCCCGGTTAAAGCCGGGCGAATTTTCTATTTATTTACACTTTCTTATTATTTTCCCACCAAAATCTGTTATACTTGATTCAGAAAAACCCAAATTGAAAGGAGCAATCTTATGAATGGTAAAAGCAAATGCAAAATTCTGAAGGATATCCGCCGCCAGATTGCGCAGGATAACGATATCGAATTCGTCACCTCGGAATGCAAGTATCAGGGCGATTGCTCCGGCACCTGCCCCAAGTGCGAATCAGAGGTGCGCTATCTGGAGCAGGAGCTTGAAAAACGCCAAAAGGCCGGGAAAGCCATTGCCGTTGCCGGAATCGCCGCAGCGCTGATAGTTGGCTCCACCGGGTGCTCACCGGACAACCTATTCCAAACCTCTGTGGATGGCGATCTTGCACCCCCTGAAACAACGATTGAACAATCCGAAACCGGAATACCGGGAGCAATCATTGTCGATCCTACCGAGAACGAATTAGGCGGTGAGCCAGTCTTCCCAGATCCCACCTTCCCCGATGGCGTGAAGGGCGAAATTGCCATCCCCGATCCAACTGAGAAAGTATTCGCAGGCGTTCCCATTATCCCCGAATCCACCGAAGATGAATCGATAGGAGATATTCCATTATGGCCGTAACTGCTCCCATCGTCACCTGCTCCCGGCTACGGATGCAGACCGACGGGCAGGGTGTCACCACGCTGGTGTGCTTTCACGGATGTCCCTTGCGGTGCAAATGGTGTATCAACGCCTTTTCCTTTGACCCAGATACCAAACGCACCATCGCCACTGCTCAAGCCCTGTATGACCGGGTGAAAAAGGACGCACTGTATTTTCTCGCCACCGGCGGCGGTGTGACCTTCGGCGGCGGCGAACCGTTGCTGTATCCCCAGTTTTTGCAGGAATTCCGGCAAATATGCGGCTCCCAGTGGCATTTATGTGCTGAAACATCATTGAATGTACCATGGGAAAATGTGCTGACCGCAGCCCAGTGCATCGATGTATTCTACATCGACTGCAAGGATACCAACCCTGACATCTACCTGCGCTACACCGGAAAAGATAACGCACAAATGCTGGACAATCTAAGAAAACTGCTGTCACTGGTCGGGCCGGATCGAATCGTGGTTCGCATCCCACTGATTCCCGATTTCAACACCGACGCAGACCGTCAGGCCAGCAAAGCTCTGCTTTCCGAAATCGGAATCACACATTTCGACCTATTTACATACAAAACGCCCGGCTAAGCCGGGCGTTTCTTACGTGATCGTCAATTTGCGGCAAGCTGCCGCCAGCGCATTGAGCGTATTGCAGGACACCATGGAGCACACGGATGAGAACGCCTGCACACTGCGAATCCGGTGCCAATGACCCTCCGGGATCGGATTAAGCCACAGCACCCGCCCGGAAAGTCGTTTAGCCTCCAACAGGGCTGCCATCGCCCGAGGCTGGTCGATGGTTTTGGTATCAGACAAAATCAAAAGCGTCGTGGATGCGCTCAGCACCTCAGGCTTGGCATCACAGAGCTTTTCCAATGCCGTACCCAAATCCGTTCCCTTGCCGTAGATACCGCATTTTTTCACATATTCTCGGAACAAATCCATGTTTTGCAAGCTAAACGCATCTGCTTCAAACATTTCCTCCGAAAACAGGAAAACTCTTGAGCTTTCGGACACCTGATTAAGTGACTGGATAAAGCGAAGCGCAAACTCCGAAAACTGTACCATAGACCCGGAAACGTCGCACAGCACCACCAGATGCTTGCGGCGGTTTCGTTTTTTCTTGTATTTCAGTCGGTACAAGCTGCCGCCGGTTTCCAATCCCTTTCGAATCGTGCGACGAAAATCCAGTTTACCGCTGTGCCCGCCTCTGTTTCGCTTCGCCGTCAGCTCGCCATTGATCTGCCGGGAGATGGTCTGAATGATGGAAATGGCTTTCGGTAGCTCCGTGTCCTTAAACGCAGAAATATCCCGAAACAGCAATCCCAGCTCCGGGTCAGCCGCCTCGCCCCCCACTGCCGCATCCTCCATGAGCATCTGCTGTTCCAAAAGCGTCTTAGCAAATACAGAATGGATAAAATTGCTGTACAGCTCAGGGTTCCGCTCCGCAGAGTCCCGGTAGCGGTTCATGAACTTTCGCAGCTTGTCCCGGGCTTCCTCCGGCATGGCGGCGTATGTATCCAGCTGCTCCTCGCTCAGATTGACAGAATCCAACTCCTGCTCGGCTTCACGGCGGGCTTGCTCCATTTCGGCCTCCCGCTGCATTTTACGCTGTGCCTGCTGGCGCATGGCTTCTTCCGAAATGAAGAACCCATCAAATACCCGGTCAAAGGTCAATTGTTCCTCCCGGGACTTGGCGTACACCGTCCGCAAAGCTGCCTTGACCTGCTCCCGATCCTCCAAGCCCAGCACCGTCAAAAGCTGCGCCGCATCAGCCGTTTCCTTGGGGCTAACCGCAAGCCCCTCCAACCGCAGCATTCTGGAAAAATAGGACAACTTTTCCAGATACACAGCCGGGTCAGTCATGGTGATGCCCTCCGCAGTGACCGCCGCAATGGCAGTCATGGTGATGGGGCTCACCCGACTCCATTTCCTCTAAAACCGCAATATCCTCGCTGTTTTTCAGCACAAAACCAGCCGTCTGCCGCAATGCATCCGGTGTCAGCTCTCGAATACCCAGCGCATCCAGCGCTGCCGCCCAGTCCAGCGTTTCCGCAATGGAGGGCTTTTTCAAAATCGCCTCGCTGGCACGGAGCCTTTGCACCGCCAGTGCCACCTGTGCGCACAAGCGGTCATCCACATGGGGCAGCTTTGCCCGCAGGATCGCCAGCTCCTTCTCCATATCAGGATATTGGATATACAGATAAGCACACCGCCGCCGCAGCGCTTCACTGAGAGGACGAGCCCGATTAGAGGTCAGCACCACAAAGGGCATGGATTTTGCCCGAATGGTTCCAACCTCTGGAATACTCACCTGCATTTCGCTGAGCAGTTCCAACAGGAATGCTTCAAATTCCTCGTCCGCCTTGTCGATCTCGTCGATCAAAAGCACCACCGGCTTCTCCGACCGGATGGACTTCAGCAACGGACGCTCCAGCAGATACTCGTCACTAAACAGATCTTTGGTCAGCTCCTCGTGATTCCGGCTGCCCATATTGATCTGAATGGACAAAAGCTGCTTCTGGTAATTCCACTCATACAGTGCTTTGCTTTCGTCCAAGCCTTCATAGCATTGCAGTCGCACCAGATCCCGATCCAGCGCCGCCGCCATGACCTTAGCGATCTCGGTCTTACCGACACCTGCCGCTCCTTCGATCAGAAGCGGGCGGCCAAGTTGCAGCGCAACCGCCAGTACCGTTGCCAAAGTATCATCATAAATATAATGGGCCTCATCCATTTTCTGTTTCAATGTTTGAAGATCCATTTCACATCACCTCATTTCATCCTCATTATAGCGCAAGCGCTTGGATTTTTCAATCTTGAGCCAAATATTCTTCCGCAAAATGGGCAGCCGCCGCACCATCTGCCACCGCCGTGACGATCTGCCGCACCGCCTTGGTACGCACATCGCCCACGGCATAAACCCCGGGAATGCTGGTTCTCGTGCTCTCATCTGCCACCACATAGCCATGGTCATCCAGTTGAAGCTGTCCTGCAACCAATAGAGAGGCAGGCTCTCTTCCAATGCTGATGAATACACCATCGCAAGCTACATCCTGCTCCTCCCCGGAATTCACATTCCGCAGCCGAACACCATTCACAATGTCCTCGTGGAGCAGTGCCGTGATCGTGCTGTTCCAGCGGAATTCCACATTATCAGCCTTTTCAAGAGCCGCCGCAACAGCCTTTTCCGCACGCAGGGTATCCCTGCGATGCACCAGAACGACCTTCTTCGCCACTCTGGACAAGACCAACGCCTCTGCCGCAGCGCTATTGCCGCCGCCAACCACTACCACCGTCTTCCCCCGGTAGAACATTCCGTCGCAGGCGGCGCAGTAGTGAACACCCCGCCCGGTCAGTTCCTGTTCCATGGGAAGACCCAGCAACCTAGGCTCCGCTCCGGTGGCAAGAACCACCGTTTTTCCGAAGAACACGCCTTCAGACGTAGAAACCCGCTTGGGTCTGGCATTGAAATCGACTTCCGTAACCTCTGCCAGCTTGGTCACAGCACCGAATTTCTGCGCCTGCTGTTGCATCTTCATCCCCAACTCAAAGCCATCGATTCCCTCGTCAAATCCGGGGTAATTGTCAATATTGTGGGTCAGCGCCATCTGCCCACCGGCAGAAAGCCGTTCTAAAATTAGCACATTCAATCCCGCTCTGGCGCCGTACAACGCCGCCGTGTATCCACCGGGGCCGCCGCCAATGATGATCATATCGTAAACCTTCATAACTTCCACTCCTTGTTTTTTCTATATCTTACCCATATTCCACCAATCTTTCCGTGACAACATCACATTAATGAAAATACCTTGCAATTAACTGCATTTATGATATAATATTCAGCGAAAAATATATACATAGGAGTGATACTTATGTACAAGATCCTTGAACTGAACCCCGTGCTGCAGTGGCACGCCGGCGACATTGACCTGCGGATGCGACTGTATCACGACACAAAATCCCGTCTGCTTCCCTACGGCGGTACCCTGAACGATTTTGCCAATGGCCATGAATACTACGGCATCCATCGTGTGGATGGCGGCTGGGTCTACCGTGAATGGGCCCCCAGTGCCTATCAGCTTTACCTGACCGGTGACTTCAATGGCTGGAACTGGACAAGCCACCCCCTGAAGAATCTGGGTAACGGCAGCTGGGAATTGTTCCTTGAGGGCGAGGATGCCCTGTGGGAAGGCTGCAAAGTGAAGACCATCGTTGATGCCAACTTCACCCGCACGGAGCACATTCCCCTCTATGCCCGCCGAGTGGTGCAGGACCCCGGCACCATCACATGGTGCGCCGAGGTCACCGACGACGGCAAAGCCTATCCTTGGACCGATCAGGATTTCAAGGGCGAGGATACGCTCTACATTTACGAAGCCCATGTGGGCATGGCGCAGGAGGAAGGCAAGGTTGGCTCTTACTACGATTTCGCCAAACACGTCCTGCCCCGGGTCAAGAAAGCCGGATACAACACCATCCAGCTCATGGCCATTATGGAGCACCCCTACTACGGCTCCTTCGGCTATCAGGTTTCCAGCTTCTTCGCCGCATCCAGCTGGTTCGGCAAGCAGGACGATCTGAAGTATCTGATCAACACCGCCCACGAAATGGGCATCCGGGTGCTGCTGGATGTGGTACACTCCCACGCCGTCAGCAATTACGCCGAAGGCATCAATATGTTCGACGGTACCACATGGCAGTTCTTCCACGACGGTGCTAAGGGCGACCACCCCGCATGGGGCACCAAGTGCTTCAACTACGGCAAGGACGAAGTCATTCACTTCCTGCTTTCCAACCTGAAATTCTGGATGACTGAGTACCACTTCGACGGCTTCCGTTTCGATGGTGTCACCTCCATGCTGTACCACGATCACGGCCTTGGCACCAATTTCGACCACAATGAAAAGTATTTCTCTGTCAATACCCACGTCGAAGCCATTACTTACCTGCAGCTTGCCAACGAGCTGATCCGTCAGGTCAATCCCAACGCCATCACCATCGCCGAGGATATGTCGGGCATGCCCGGCATGTGCCTGCCCATTGAGGATGGCGGTGTGGGCTTTGATTACCGTCTGGGCATGGGTCTGCCGGATATGTGGGTGCGCACCGTTAAGGAAGTTTCCGACGAATGGTGGAACATCCGCCAGATGTGGAACGATATGTGCCTGCGCCGTCCCGGCGAAGGCACGGTTGCCTATGTAGAAAGCCACGATCAGGCGCTGGTGGGCGACCAGACCATGATCTTCCGTCTGGCCGGTGCCAGCATGTACACCGATATGCATAAGGACTGCCACAACGCCCACATTGACCGGGCCATCGCACTGCATAAGATGATCCGTCTGTTCACCCTTGCCGGCGGTGGCGAGGCGTACCTGAACTTCATGGGCAACGAATTCGGTCATCCCGAATGGATCGACTTCCCCCGGGAGGGTAACGGCTGGAGCTTCCATTACTGCCGCCGTCAGTGGAGCCTGCAGGATAATGAAAACCTGAAGTATCAGTATCTGGGCGAGTTTGACCGGGATATGGTCCACCTGACTAAGGAAGTGGATCTGTTCAGCCAGCGCATCGGCAACCAGCACATGATGAATGACGAACAGAAGTGTATCGCATTCTCCCGGAAGGGTCTGCTGTTCGCTTTCAACTTCCACCCCACTTGGTCCCAGGGTGCTCTGCGCATCCCGGTGCAGAAGGGCACTTACTTTGATGTCGAATTCACCAGCGATGACTGGAAGTACGGTGGCTGGGGTCAGATTCCTCACATGACCTACGAGTCTCAGGAGGACCCCAATAACCCCGGTGAGTATTTCATCGAGATGCACCTGCCTTGCCGCACCTGTGCCGTGCTGCGGGAACACTTCCAACCCCAGCCCGAAGCCGAAACAGAAACCGAAGAGTGATTCAAATCAGCGCCGCTTCTTACCCAAAGAAGCGGCGCTGTCGATTTATCCTTAAGACACCAATGCAAATAATTCATCCAGCAGATTGGAATACACATCCGGAACCTTGTAATATGTCTCTACCACAAAGTATTCGCCGCCAGAGGAATTCGGTCCCCAATAATAACCGTCCTCATACTGGCGGAACTCCCCAGCCCAAAGAAGGAAAATGTGATTCTGTTCATAGATGCGAACCTCCATTGTAGCCAGACTCCTGTTCAAGTCTATTTTCATCGCTGTTTCATTATCTTCCGAGCTGTGGATCGCCTCCACCAGCGCCGGATGCTCTAGTTCCTTAACATACCCATCCGGCTGTAATGCCAAACCATAGCCAAATCTGTAAGAGCCACTATTCATCAGATGCTCATATTTATCGTATTCCGATTCCAGAACAAAATACGGAGATATCAGCGAATCATAATCCGTTTGCAAATACACCAGCGAATGATCTGTCACACCCTTAATCTCATAAAGCATATCTCCGAAAAATAGCTTGCCGATAAAAGGAGCATTTTCCACTTGTGCTTCTGCTATGATGCGCTCCCCTGTCACACAGGTGTATTCTCCCATTGGAAATGGCACGTATCGCTGTCCGTAATAGGTTAGGCTTTCGTAATTCTCCGCAATCACGCATTTATCGCTACCATACACGTATTCAATAAACTCAGGTAACACCACTTTGACAAACATCACCACCATTGATATGAGCAAAAAACCTACCACAGCAATCAGCAACAGAATCGTCCTGTTCATTTTCTTTTTTTGCTCTCCAGCGTATTCGCATACCGAAACCACCACGGGCTCCACAACTGAGGTCTTGTGGGTCTCAAGCATTCGCTCTCCATTCAGTAACTCCTGCACGGAGATTTCAAACGTTTCAGCCAGCACTGGCAAAATTTCTATATCCGGATATCCGCGCCCGGTTTCCCAGCGAGAGATCGCCTTATTAGTCACCCCCAGCTTATCCGCCAGATCCTTTTGATTCATTCCTTTTTCCTTGCGCAACGTAGCAATCAGTTCCCCTGTTTTTTTCGCATCCACGAACAGCCACCTCCTTGATTTTGGCTACATTGTATTGCCAAATATGAACCAAAGTCAAGCTACGATTCGTAGAACAGCCCTTATACCATAAAATTCCCCTCAGACCCATGGGCCTGAGGGGAAACTCTTATGTACGCAAATTACTGCTTCTTCTTCAGGATGATGAAGACAACAGCGGCAATAGCAATCACAGCGACAGAACCGATGATAGCAAACAGAGCGGTGTTGTCGGTGGGCTTAACCTCGTTATTGCCAGCGGGCTGAGTTTCAGCGGGCTTGGTTTCAGCAGGCTTGGTCTCGACAGGCTTGGTCTCAGCGGGCTCGCTGGGCTTAACAGCCTCGCCACCGGCGGAACCGGCAACTTCCTCAACCAGCAGAGATGCAGCACCGTCCTTCAGGGTCACGGTGAACTTCAGGGTGCAATCCTTGTCGACAGTCAGAGTCAGGTTCTTGCTCTCAGCGCCGCCGATCATGTCCAGAGCAGTGCCAACAGTAACAGGAGTGGGATCCTCGGAACCGCCGAAGTTGTAGCCGGAATCCCAGCTATCGTTACCGGCGACCTTGAACTGCATGGTGGTACCGGCAGTCAGAGCGACCTCCTTGGTGTAGACGGTGTCGGAAACCTTAGTCATGTCACCGGCAGCATCCTCAACGATCCAAGTGCCAACGCCGGGAATACCATCACCGACCAGAGCCAGGCTCTCCAGAGCGGCAGGAGCCTGCTCACCGGGATTGCCGGGCAGAACAACGTCATCGGGCTTAGAGCTGAAAACCTGAGTGGTCTTGTCATTGTTAACAACGATCCAAACGTCCTGGCTCACATCGACACCATCAATGTCGGGGGTCTTATAGGTACCACCGTTGGCATTGATCAGCATGTTGGGATAGTTGGAGGAAATCTCAATGGAGTACCAGCCGTCATCACCCTTAGTCATGACCAGGTTGCCGGGCCATGTACCAGCGTCTGGGGGATTCTGATCGGCATCGTCCCAAGCCCACAGGTGAACATCTTCCCAGTCACCGGGAACATAAGCGTGGATGGTTACGGTATCGTTTGCAGCGAAGACGGGCATAGCCAGGCAGCACAGGCAAGCGATCACGCAAAGCAGAGCTAAAATACGTTTCATGTTTATTCTCCTCTGATAAAATTTTTGTCATTAAACGACACGATAATTATATCACGCATACATCCAAAACACCAGTTGACATACCGCACTAATATTGCCTCCCAATATTGGTTATTTTCACAAGAATTCCCTTCCAATCCTTTTCACGGTGACAATCTTACACTGTCAGAACTGGACAAATGGATAAGCATTTGCTATAATCTTCTTTGCAAGATAAAAATTTACAGGAGGAACCACTATGAAAACGCACCTACGCAAAAGCCTTTGCCTGCTCGTGATGCTTGCAATGCTCACGGTCATGCTACTAGTTCCATCCCCCGCCCCGGCCAACGCAGCCAACGTTGACATTCAGGACGGTGTGACTTTGCACTGTTGGAACTGGTCATTCAAAAACATTGAGGCCAACATGGAAAAAATCGCCGCATTAGGCTATACTGCCATCCAGACCTCCCCTATCCAGCAAGCCAAACAAGCCACCAGTGGCTACCCCACCAATGACTGGTGGGCCTATTATCAGCCCATGGGCTTCCACATTGACAACACCGGCAGCAGTGCGCTGGGCACCAAGGCCGAGTTCAAGAGTATGTGCGATGCCGCTCACAAGCGTGGCATTAAGGTCATTGTGGACGTTGTTGCCAACCACCTTGGCGATAATGGCGGCAACAACCTTTCCCCCTCCATTATCCCAGACCTGAAAAATGATAAATCCTGCTGGCACGATATTCCCAAAAACACCAACAACTATAACAACCGCTACGATGTGACCCAGTATTGCATGGCGGGTCTGCCCGACCTGAACACAGCAAACAAAAAGGTTCAGAATTACGTTCTGAACTTCCTGAAGGAATGTGTGGATGCCGGTGCGGACGGCTTCCGGTTCGATGCGGTCAAGCATATTGAAACCCCGGATGACGGCTCTTTCGGCAGTGACTTCTGGCCCACCGTTATCAACGGCATCAAAGCTTACGATTCTGACGTATACTGCTACGGCGAGCTGCTGGATCAGCCCGGCGGCAGCCTTAGCGTCGGCTCTTATACCAAATATATGAGCATCACCGACAATACATGGAGCGATACGGTGCGCAACAGCGTCGTTAACGGAAAGAATGCCAGTGCGTTCTCCTATTCCTATCACAAGAACACCGCCGCTGCCAATCTGGTTCTGTGGGCCGAATCCCACGACACCTTCGCTGATGGCAAATCCAGCGGAACTTCTGTTGCATCCATCAATAAGACTTGGGCCTTGATCGCCGCCCGATCTGATGCCATGGGCTTGTATCTGGCCCGCCCCGCCAATATGTCCCAGACTCTGGGCACCGCATCTCTCAACGGATGGTCTTATCCCGAGGTCGGTGCAGTCAATAAATTCCACACCACCTTCGCTGGTCAGAAGGAATATGTATCCAACCAAAACGGCATCGCTTACGTGGAACGTGGTACCAACGGCGTGGTTCTGGTGAACTGCAACGGCACCAGCGCCAATGTCAGCGTGGCCGCCCACACCATGAAGGACGGCACTTACACCGACCAGATCACCGGCAACACCTTCAAGGTTTCCGGCGGTAAGATCACTGGCAGCATTGGCTCTACCGGCATCGCCGTTGTCTACAACGCCGTTGCTTGTAATCACCCTTCCCACGACAACGATGGCTTCTGCAGCAAATGTGGCACCAATGTGGGTCATAGCTACAACGCCAACGGCAAATGTGCCTGCGGCGCCATCAAGATTGCCGACCGTACCATTTACTTTACCAACTCCGGCAATTGGAGCACCGTCAATTTCTATTCCTGGTACACTCCGGAGAGCATCATCTCCTCCGCATGGCCCGGCGACCCCATGACCAAGGTAGAAGGAAAAATCTATTCCTGCACTGTCCCCGCCGACGCACCCAACATTATCTTTAACAACGGAACGAAGCAGACAGATGATCTTGTGGTTCCCAGCGTTTCCAGCGGAAAAAATATGTATGACTATGCAACCGGCAAATGGAGCACCTACACCCCTGCCGTTCCTGATCAGCCCAGCACAGAGGTCTGTACGCATCCCGCTCACACGCAGGACGGCCTGTGCTCCAGATGCTTTGCAGAGGTAGCGCACACCTTTGAAAATTCCGTCTGTACCGTATGCGGTGTTACGGATGAGCCCCCTGTAACCGATCCCCTGCCCACCGATCCCACGCCCACTGATCCTACCCCCACGGATCCCCAGCCCACAGAGCCCGATCCCCAACCCACAACGCCTTCCACAAGCGAACCCACGGTCACAGTGCCGAACGAAACGAAAGACCCCTCTGTTACAACTCCCAATCAGAAGACTGACGCTGATAACGCAAACAATGACAAAGCAGAGCCGGAAAGCGGCTTCCTCGTCGTTATTCTCCTCGCTGCGGCCGGAGGCATCGTTTGTGTGATCGCAGTTGTCTTAATTCGCAAGCGCAAAGCGTAATCTCATTTGGAGGTATTTATGAAAATCGCAGTTACTTACGCAAACGGACTCATTTTCCAGCATTTCGGTCACACTCAGCAGTTTAAGATGTACGAAGTCCAGAATGATAGCGTCATTTCTACTCAGATCATCGACACCAACGGCACCGGTCACGGTGCCCTCGCAGGACTACTGGCATCCCTCGGCGTAGATGTGCTGATCTGCGGCGGCATTGGCGGCGGCGCACAAATGGCGCTGGCCAACGCTAATATCCGCCTGTTCGGTGGAGTCGCCGGCGATGCAGACGAAGCAGTCGCCGCATTCCTCGCTGGTAGTCTTGACTACAATCCCAGTGTCAAATGCAACCACCACGGCGAACACCATCATAGCGGCTCCTGCGGCAGTCACAGCTGCGGCGATCACGGCTGTGGAAGTCATCATTAATTCATACACAAAAAACCAGCGCCCGGTTCGGATCGAACCGGGCGCTGGTTTGCTATTACAGGATTTCCATATCCTTCAGCTTATTTAAAAATGCATCAATATCGGCTTTTGCAGTAGCCTCATCCACATCATACTCAGCCAGAACAGCACGCAGAATATCTTCCGCATTTTCAGCCTGAGGCAGAATGTCCCAGATAAAAGCACCAACCTCTGTCAACGCAAACAGGCCGTTGGCCTCATAGGTGGTCTTCCCGAGGGGCACGAGGAAATACTCGCCACCAATATCCCGCTTTAACAATTCTTTCTTAATAATCATTTGTTACCCATCCTTTCTTCATTGGCTCGACAGGTTTCCTTCACAATTTCCTCTGTAAATTGGCACATATAAGTGGGAACCTTATCAAATGCGCCAGTTTCCGTGACACAAACGGCGGCGCAAACGGCACACACATCCCGCTTCTCGCATCCGCCGCACTGGGGTGGCATCCGGATTTCTTTTGTTCTGGCTCTCAATTCTTCCCACGCAGCGTCAAACCCAGATTCCAGCGGATAGACAGTCGGACCTGGCATCATGCCGCAAGGAAGCATCCTGCCATCCCATGTAACCCAGAAAGAAGTATGTCCTGCCCGGCAGGAAACACCTTCATCAAGGTCTACACTGCACTCCTTCTCCTCCATGCCGATATACTTTTGCATATTGGCCGCCCGCTGTTCAAACTCTTCCGGCTCAAAGCGCAACATATCCCATCGAACCATCGCCTCTGCCGCCTCGCTGGGACACAGACGGTTGCCGCAGCCAAAATCACTGCCCGTCCGAATGGAAGGGTACATATAGCTGGTGGCTTTTACGTGAACATCTAGCTCCCGGGAGATTTGATAGATTTTTTCAATGTCCTGACGGTTATACTGAGTGATGGAGAAATTGATTCTGACATCGATTCCGGCTTCCTTCAGCTTGCGAATGTTATTCACAACACGTTCAAAGGCATTTTGACCGCACATATCCTGATATGTCTGGGCACAGCCGCCATACAGGGAAACATTGATACGGAACGGCGGATTTGCAATTAACCGCTCAAGAACAGCCCCCTCCAGCATAGAGCCGTTGGAGTTGATGGAAACAAGAATACCCATGGCTTTCATTGCATCAAAGATCTCAAAAAAATCTTTGCGTACAAACGGCTCGCCGCCGGTCACAAGAGCAAATACCATGCCTTTATCCTTTGCCTGCCGTGCCAGCTCGATCCATTGCTGGGCGGTCAGCTCCTTACCCTGAGCGTTCACGTCTTCCTGACTCAGGTGAACATAGCACATGGGACAGTTGAAGTTACACCGTGCGGTTAATTCAAAATTACCAGCTATCGGCAAACCCAACCTGCCTCCCATAGCATGAAGATATGTTGACATATATGGTTCTGTACGTCTTTTCTCCATAGATATTACCTCATTTCTAGCAAGGCATGCTCTAATGCAATCACTGCAGTTTCATCAGGCGTACATGCCAAATGGAACACAGGAACTTGCGAAATTGTTTGAAGCACAGCATCCGTACAACGCTGCAGATCCTCACGCTCCCATGCATTGACACAGCAGCCCTCCCACACTCGGGAAAAGGCACGCAGCCCAGTCAGCCGTTGAATTGTAGTTTCCCTTGCCTGTGATAAATATACAATAGCTTTCAACGGCACATTGATGTTTTTACTGATTCCGGAGCTGCCGCAAAAAGGAATTCCCCATGCGTGGACTTCGCTCGACGAAACCATAACTGCAGCACGATCGCCGTTGATCTGCTCAGCTCCTCGCAAACGGCACCATAATTCAGCCTGTGTGGACTTACCCGTTTGAGATGGAGCAGTGAATAGGATCGTACCGTCCTTCCATCGAACGAAGGATGCGTGAAGCAAAAATCCGCCGTTGGAAACAATATGATGCTCCGCTTCCAGCGTATTGAGCACCATACGAGGACTGATACGATCAACCGACCATTGATTGGTTCCCTGAACACAGCTAATGTTCCCCTTGCGTTCAATCCGAAGATATGCGCCATCCAGCCCGTTTTCCAACGCTCCACTGTAACGAATTCTGCGGTCGCCATCTCCATACACGTGCATAGCATCACTTTGAAACAAGCACTGCCCGGCTGGCGGTTCTAGATGCTGAACAAGGTCAAAGAAAACTGTGTGATCATACGCTCTTGGTGTTACGGAATACGAGGCAAGAATACCGTCGTCTTTGTACATGACCGCATCATCTCCGGTAATCCGAATGGTGATCCCGGCAAAACTGTAATATCGCTCCATAGGTAGCACTCATGGTAGGAAAAAGGTCCCTACCGCTTTCTTCAGATTAAAACGGCGAAAAGGCCGCACCGCCGAAACGGTGCGGCCTCCTCAAGATTAAGAATGGAACAGGTTGTTGTTATCGGTGGGATTATGGTAGCAGAAGCCATCGGGAGAAGGCACATTCAAGGGCTGCTGCAGATCGCAACCAGTCATGTTGTTTCCGAAAATCACATAAGCACCCCACTGATATCCGCAGGGACCCTGCGTAGGCAGATGCGTATTCCTTTCGCAAGCACCTGCAATGCTAGTGCTCAGGGAGAAGTTTTCAAAAACGACATCGGGTTTTGAATAGGATTTTTTCATTTTTATTTCCTCCCTGATTAATGAAAATATGCATAGGTGGATGCAGTGAACTTTGCGACCATCTCATACAGTGCATCCTTACCCATCTGACGGGCGGCATAGCTGTTGACAGTATCGCCGGCAGTAGCAACCAAGTTGCCCTGTGCGTCATACACCGTCACAGTGACAATCTGGTCAGCATCGGCGACAACCAGTTCATCCACGACCACACCATAGGTGGTAGCGTTGAACTTGGAGAAGTTGCTGCCATCCACACGAATCTCGTGGGCAGCGCCCTTATGATCGGTGAAGGAAACCACAGCATACATATCAGTGGTGACGTTCTCGAAGTACATGGTCAACAGGATACGATCCTTCAAAGTCAGGCTGGAGCCGTAGTAGCCCTCGCCGGCAATGCTCTGATCGTTGACGCTGACAGACTCGGTTGCGTAAGCCTTCTGGGCATCAGTCAGCTGGTTGTTAGCCAGAGCGTCGGTGTTGTAGCCGAAGAAGTTCTGAGCCGCTGCGCCGTAGTTCAGCATATCCACCAGCATGGTCTTGGTTTCGCCGTCCTGATCCTCCAGAATACGCATTGCATAATCACGGATGCTATCAGTCCAGACATCGCTAGCGGGAGTACCATCGCCGTTGTAGATCACAACTTTGATCTTATCAGCCATCTGACGAGCTGCCAGACCCTTCTGAGTCACAACCAGATAGTTGGTACGAACTTCCCAATCAGCGTAAGGAACGGTGGTGGTAACCACGCCATCCTCAGCGTAGAGGGTGATTTCGGCATAGTAGTCAGTGCCATTCAGGTCAGCAGGATTGATGAAGAAGTTCATATCCAACACGCCGCCCAGAACAATGTTAGCACCAGCCAGGATGAAGGAATCATCCTTAAAGGAGGCATTCAGCTCATTCAGCACAGACTCCACAGCACTACGGCTGACGGAGAACAGGCCGTAACCAACAGGCTCCACAGGCTTGGTCTTGTAGGTCACCTTGACGTTGGTGATAGACAGGACCTCGTTGCCTCTGTTGATAATGCCAATATATTTACCATCAAGGCTAGTCATGTCGTAATACATATCCGTAGAGGAAACATTGATCTGATTTCCGCCTACAGACACTACGGTGCTGCCCTTATGGGTCTTCAGACCTAGCTGAACCTTGGCAACATTATCAGGAATGTTCAACTCAAAGTAAACAGACTGCTTATTAGCCAGATACAGTTCGTTGTTGGGACCGTAGTTCAGGTAATCCTGGACATCATAAGCACCGTTCTTACCATCAATGAACACAGCACCGGGCTCATCGACATCGGTCAGGCCATCGAAGGTCTTGCTGTCGATTAGAACGTCACGAAGCTCGACGTACTCGGGCCAGCCCTCACCATCAGCAACGTATGCGTCCTTAATGGTTTCGTTGTCTGCGCCATCGTTAGCAGGATCGTAGATGCGGATAGCATCCAGATAGAAGTCGTAGGAGCCATTAACGGAATCGGGCTCGAAGTGATCCAGCCACTTGGAGTACTGAGCAGTGATCACAGCCGTGTAGTTGCCGTAATCCAGGCCCTCGATCTTCACCACAGGAACCTGATACAGGGAGTCGGTCACAGTAGGATCAACGACCCACTTACCATCAGCATCCTGCTTGTAGCCATAGTAGGTATCGACCATGAAGTACTTGACAACAGGTGCATTGGCTCCATCCTTCTCGAATGCTTCCTTCTCATGCACAGTAACCAGGATCGTACCGGTGTCACGGCTGGTCAAGCTGACCACGTCGAAACCGGTGCCCCAGAAGCTGAAAGTAGCGGTGGCATAATAGCCAGGCTTCAGAGTGACCATCATGGACTCGCCCAGAGAATGGGTAGTCATGGAGGTGTAAGCATTGTCGAAGCCGTAAACGTTCTCGGCGTCCTTCAGGCCTTCCATGAGGTTATCGGTGCCGGGACGGTCAGTATCCTGGAAATGCTCCTCGTCATCCACCTGCACAACGTAGACGGCGATATTGCCGGTCTCAGGCTCAAAGTAGACTGTCACTGTGCTAGTGGACTTGACACTAAATCTGTAGTTGGTGTCCTGTCCGGAGCCATTACCCCAGGAAATACTCCAGTCACCAACGTTGATCTTCAGCTGATAGTCGCCGGCAGGAACGTTTTCATAAACTCTGCTGTAACGGCCGGAGCCATTGTCAGTCATTTCGCCAGTGTGATTATCTTGCCAACCGCCAAGGAAGGTGTTATCGTCACCGACAACATAGTACTTTGTATCCGTAGACACATTCGAACCAGAAGCCAGCTCAACATAAACATTAGACGTAACAGCGTTGAAGTAAACTGTAACATCAGTTACCTCGGTGATCTTCAGAGTAACGTTATCGCTGTTGTTGCCCCAGGACTGAGACCAGTCACCAACGTTGACCTTCAGCTCGTATTCGCCCACAGGAACGTTGGTATAGGTCTTGCTGTACAGACCAACGCCATTATCCGTCATCAGGCCAGTGGTGTTATTATCCCAACCGCCGAAGAAGCCGGTACCAACAACGTAGTAGTTTCTCTTCTCGTAATCACCCAGAATTTCAGGGGCTGCAGTACGGTTCTCCTCAACCTCAACAATAATGTTGCCGTTAATGGAGTCGAAAATAACGATCACGGTGCTGATGGTGCTCACTTTGAAGCTATAGTTCGTTGCGTGCTCACCTGCACCATTGCCCCAAGACTTTGTCCAGTCAAGGTCTCTTCCAAGCTTGACCTTCAACTCGTAGGGACCGGCAGGAACGTTTGCATAGACCTTGGTGTAGATACCGTTCTCACGGGCGGTCATTTCGTCGAACAGAGCAGGATCCTGCACTTCATGGGCGGTGCCCCAGCCAAAGTTACCGCCAAGCCATTCTTTATCGCCGGTAACATAGTAGCCGTTATCCACAGCTCTTTCATTAGCATAGGCTACAGCGTAAGCAGCAGCGCTTGCCACAGGAACGATCTGAACATCGACCACCTTGTTCTCAGCGTCGAAAATAACGGTAACAGTACTGGTGGAAGTAACCTCGAAGCTATAGTTCTCGGTGCCAATACCGTTGCCCCAAGCCTGATCCCAAGTACCATTGGTGACTTTCAGCTCATACTTGCCAGCAGCAACTTCCTCATATACCTTGCTGTACAGGCCGTCATTGCCCTTGGTCATCATGTTTTCGGCAGCTGCGGGATCCCAATTTTTGCCGCACAGCTCGCCGGAACCGGCAACATAGTACTTCGTTTCGATCTGAGAGTCATCGACAAGGCCGTCGCCCTCAACAGAGACCGTCTGAGTCGTAGGATCGAAGTAAACGATAACCGCACAGGCGGAACCGACGTTGAACGTATAGTTGTTACCGTATTCATTGCCCCATGAGGTACCCCATGTGCCGTTGGTGACCTTCAATCCGTAAGTACCGGGAGCAACGCTCTCATAGACCTTAAAGTACCGGCCGTCCTCGCCCTTGGTCATGAGGTTGTTGGAATCATTTGCGACCCATTCGACACCACACAGGGTTGTCGGACCAGCAACATAGTAGGTCGAACCAGTCACAGGATCATCATTTTCCTCTTCAACGATCTCTACGGAAACCTTCGTAGTATCGGCGTTGAAGGTAACGGTAACGGTACTGGTGGTATTGACCTTAAATTGATAGTCACCACCGTTGTCGGCACCCCAAGAGACTGCCCAACTGCCGATGTTGACCTTCAGGGCGTAATCGCCGGCTGCAACGTGCTCATAAACCTTTGTGTAAGTGTTATTCTCACCCGCGGTCATCTTGTCGAAGGAGCCGTTATTGCCCCAGTTGCCGCCAAGCCAATCGGCGTTACCGGTAACATAGTAGCTGCCGTTGTGCCAATAAATATCATTGGTGGGATTGCCGTTTTCATCGAAGGTGCCGTAGTGCAGGAAGTTGTCCTCGTAGTAAATGGTGGTAGTGGGAATAACGGTAACAGGAACATAGTAGTAGTTCTTTACCGTTTCACCATTTTTAAACTCTTCTGCCAGCAACGCCATAGCAAAGCGTTCCGTAGTGTTCATGGACATATTCTTCGCTTCGAAGGTGTACTTCACCCGATCGCCTACGACCTCCAGCGTACCGAACTGGCCTTGAGCGCTTGCAGCGAAGCCATCAGCCAGAGGACCGTGCTCAGGCGCAGCGCCGGTACCCAGATATCCAACATACTCGAGCGTAAAGCCCTTGCCATAGTTAGGAACATCGATGTACACAGGCAGGCCGTAGTCCACCACAACCTCGGTATCAGCACCCCAGGGATATCTGGGAGATTCGGGCTCCTGATATCTGGTGATGCCCAAGTAGTTAACATAGGTCAATCTAGCACTATCGTTGGTATCGTAGTACTTTCTGGAGCTGTTCAGCTCACGGGTACCGTCCAGAATACCCTCCAGAACAACATCATATTCCAGAACGAACTTGGAGTGACCCAAAACACCGATGGTCCAGAAGAAGCTCTCGGGAGCCAGGGGGTATCTACCCTGATTACCGAAGCTAATGTACACCGATTTGTCTGTATTTGTGTTGTAGGAAACAAACTCACCGGAGATAACACCATCATTGCCCCAAATATCCACATAGTTGTGGACAATAACGGTCTGATTAGACTTTTTACCGTTTTTATCAGTGACAGTTACAAGCAAGTTTTCACTGGTCTTGATCTGATCAGAAACAGCCTTCAGAGGCGTTTGCAGAGTATATTCCTCAACAAAGTAGTTGCCGTTGGCATCAATACCCTGTCTCCAACCAGTAGTCCAGTTGAATGTAATGGTTTCAAGGACGTGATACTTGTCGGTGGGCGTATGATTATTGTCCATCTCATACTGAAGGACCTGGATCTTGGGCTCATCGCCGTTGTCCATCAGGTCTTCCTGACCATCGCCGTTCTGATCCTTACCGGTATACAGATCGTACTCATTACCCATGGTATCGGTATACCACGCCTGGGTAGCGCCGATCATCATGGAACTAATGATGCGATTGAATGCCTTGTTCAGTTCTGCAAGGTCATCTGCATTGTAGTCGTAGTTTCGACCGCTGGCAATGTTCTGCATAACCTGTGTGGTCACATCGGTAGTCAGCACATTCGCATCACTAACCGAGAACATAACGGTGTACAGCTCCATGTTCAGGCCACGGAAGCCGGAGATGTAATCCTGACCGTCCAGTTCCAGACCGGTTTCAGTATCAAAGTTGTTACGAACATCGCCATAGTAGCTGAACACAGCCTCGTGGTTGTCTTCCTTGGCGTACTTGTTGATAACAGGATACAGCTTGTCGGTGTCGCCCTTCATGGCTTCTGCCATCCAGTGCTTACCGTCTGCGTTGTAGAAGTAGTAGTAGGGGCTGTAGGTCTGATGATCCTTGCCCTCAGTAGGCTTCTTCAGAGATGCAACCAGCTCCTTCAGCACGTTCGAACCTTCAGTGTTATCCGCAGCGTACTTGGAGCGGTTCTTGTAAGCGATTCTGGTAAAGATATCGATTGTGCACTCCTGACCAGTCACTGCGGTGATGGCAGTAATGAACTGATCATAATAGCTCTTGCTGGTATCAGGTGTGCCGGTGTAGGCAGGATAATACTGCTCACCCTGTCCGGACGGATCGATCAGGTCGCTGACATAGGCATGGAATCCCTTGGCTACAGCGTAGACTGGACACTGCATCAGGAGATTGCAGCTGCCAACGGCATTACCGATTTCACCGGCACCGCCGATCAGAACACCCAGCTTTTGAACTTGTTAAAGGCAGGTAAGCTGATCATTCCGGGCAGTGGCTCCGGCAGTTCCTCCGGCGGCAGTTCCGGTACCGTCACCGACGGCAAGACTGGCTATGACCGTGGCTACACAGGCGGCAAGGCCGGTACCGGTACGATCTATGCTAAGGGATTGGACGTTTCCGGCTGGCAGGATATCAACCTGAACTTCAGCAAAATCAAAGCCGCTGGCTACAGTTACGTTATCCTCCGTGCCGGTACCACCAAGGGTAAGGATACAAATTTCGAAACCTTCTATAAAAACGCCAAGGCCGCAGGTCTGCACGTTGGTGCTTACTATTACTCCTACGCCCTCACCGTGTCGGAAGCCAAGGCCGATGCAGATGACTTCCTGTCCTAC
Source organism: Faecousia sp. (assembly GCA_045123795.1). Taxonomy (GTDB): domain Bacteria; phylum Bacillota; class Clostridia; order Oscillospirales; family Oscillospiraceae; genus Faecousia. The sequence continues at coordinate 27,268 of JBGVKN010000059.1, forward strand.
ATCGCTGGCAAAACTTACGAGTATCCTCTCTACTTCGACTTTGAGGACCCCACACAGATTACGCTGGATTACACACTACAGAAGAATATCTGTCTGGCCTTTATGGATAAGATCGCCGCAAAGGGTTATCTGACCGGTATGTACACCGGCAAGTACCACGCCTCCCTGCTGGACATGAATACCATCTGTGCAAAATATGAGTCGTGGATCGCCCACTACCTCAGAAGCGATGGCGACGGCACCAATGACTGGACCACCTACGGTTACACCTACTCCACCCAGTTTGGTATGTATCAGTACACCGCCAACTGCTATGTCAGCGGTCTTTCCGGTTACTATGACGCAGACCTTTGCTATAAGGACTACCCCTCCATCGTTAAGAAGTACGGCTTTAACGGCTACTCTCCTGAGGGCGGCTCTGGTTCCGATTCTGGCGGTTCCGACAGCGGCGACTCCGGCGGCACCGAAACCGGCACTTACTTCGATGAGTGCACCTTCTATCCCTCCCATGTCGAAATCAAAGTAAAAACCGCAACTCAGCTTTATACCGAACCCCGTTCCAACGGCACCTCTGAACAGATCGAAGAAGCACCCATTGATACCGTTTATGCCACCACCGGTATGTACGCCAACTCCGCCGGCAATATGTGGTATCGGGTTAAAGCCAGCGACGGAACCACCGGCTACATCTACTCCGGTCGTGTCAATTACGTCAAAAAGCTGTACGATGACATTAAGCTGACGAACTACGATACACCGAACGGTCACGTAGCAGGAAACATCTTCTATGTCACCGGCACCATTTCCTCCAGTTATACCACCATCACCGAGGCACGGGTTTATATCCACTCCGGCTTCGGCACCGATGGCACAAAGATCACCGGCGGTTCCGCTAAGATCTCGAACAATAAGTACGTTCTGGACAACAGCGCAATAGATGATGCCACCTCCTTTGGCGACTTGACCCCCGGTAAATACACTTACGTCGTCACTGTACCGAACAATTGCTATTACGCCAGTGATACAAAAACCGCTAAACAGCTCAACTCCACACGGACTCTGCTGACGCACTACTTCACCGTTATCAGCTCCTCCGTGAGCCAGAGCTCCTGCAAGCACAGCGGAAAGACGACCACCGTTCTGAAGGCCGCAACCTGTACCGCTAAGGGCACCTCTGTGGAATCCTGTCCCACCTGTGGCCTGACCACCAAGATCACCACCGCAGCCAGCCACAACTACGGCAGCTATACGACCACCAAGGCCGCTACTTGCACAGAAGCCGGTTCCAAGCAGAGAACCTGTAAGGATTGTGGCAATGTCAATACCGCTACCATCGCCGCTACCGGCCACAACAGCTCTGCTGCTACCTGTACCGCAGCTGCCGTCTGTAAAACCTGTGGCGCCACCACCGACGACGCTCTGGGCCACAGCTACGCTGCTGCAACCTGCACCAAGCCCAAGACCTGTACTCGCTGTAGTGCCACCTCCGGCGCTGCCGCTGGACATAAGTGGGTAGCCGCAACCTGCAGCAAGCCCAAAACCTGTTCTACCTGCGGTACCACATCCGGCAGTACCATCGATCATATTTACGCAGGCTCCACCTGTACAATGTGCGGCAAGACTGCCGCCTCTGCCAACGACGGTAACGCACAGGCCGGCACCTATCTGGCTGACTGCACCTTCTACCCCTCTCACGTTCAAATCAAGGTTACGACCGCAACTCAGCTCTATACTGAACCCCGTTCTGCCACCTCTACCAACACCTCCAAATCCATTGAAGAAGTGGCTCTGGGCACCACGCTCACTACCATTGGTATGTTCAAAAATATCGGCGGTAATATGTGGTATCAGGTGAAGGCCAGCGACGGCACCATCGGCTATATCTACTCCGGCCGTGTCGAGTATGTCAAAAAGCTATACGATGATATCAAGCTGAATGACTACACCGCACCCGAGGCCATTGTAGCCGGAAAAACCTTTAATGTTACCGGCACCATCACATCCTCCTATACGACCATCACCGAGGCCCGTGTATATGTCTACTCCGGCTTCGGCACTAGCGGCACGCAGGTAACCGGCGGTGTCGACACCATCGTCAATAACTACTACGAATTGGCTAACAGCCCCGTTGCCGATGCCACCTCCATTAAGGACCTTCCCGCCGGTCAGTACACCTACGTCATCACCGCACGGAATAACTGCTACTACGCCAGTGATACAAAGACTGCTAAGCTGGCCAATTCTACCAGAACGCTGCTGAAGCATTACTTCACCGTAGTCAAGTCTGCTGTGGATCAGAGCACCTGCTCTCACAGCAAGATGAGCACCACAGTCATTGACGCTGCTACTTGTTCCGCCACTGGTACTTCCGTGGAATCCTGCCCCACCTGTGGCCTGACCAACAAGATCACCACAGATAAGACCAGTCACAACTACGGAAGCTACACCGTGACAAAGGAAGCTACTTGTACAGAGGCCGGCTCCAAGCAGAAGACCTGCGCCGATTGCGGAAAGGTCTACACTGCAACCATCGCTGCCACCGGCCATAAGTGGGACGTTGCAACCTGTACTGCAGCAAAAACCTGTACTGTTTGTGGCACAACCTCCGGTGCTGCCGACGGCCACGATTGGAAGGACGCAACCTGCTCCACTCCCAAGACCTGTGCAACCTGTGGTGCAACCTCCGGCTCCGCTCTGGGTCACAGCTACACCGATGCCACTTGCACCGCTCCCAAGACCTGTACCACCTGCGGCGCAACCTCCGGTACCAAGCTGGGTCACGATTACGAGGCGGCCACCTGCACCACTCCTAAGACCTGTAATCGCTGCGGCGGCACCTCTGGCGCTCCTCTGGGCCACGATTGGAAGGCCGCAACCTGTACCACTCCCAAGACCTGCTCCGTTTGTAAGGTCACCACAGGTGCTCCCAATGGTCATACTTGGGTTGCTGCCACCTGCACCGAACCCAAGAACTGTACCTCCTGCGGCGCTACCGATGGCTCCGCTCTGGGTCACAATTATGTGAATGGCATCTGTGACCGCTGCGGCGAGAAGTCTGCCTACATCACCATCTACTTCGAGAACAACTGGATGTGGAGCGATGTCAGTGTCTACTTCTGGGGTTCTTCCACTGTCGCTGAAGTCGGCTGGCCCGGCACTGCCATGACCTACGTGGAAACCGACGGCTACGGCTACGATATCTACTCCGCTCAAATCCCCGCCGATGCCACCGGCATCATCTTCAACGGCAAAAAGGATGACAGAAGCGATACTCTGGATCAATCCCCCGACATCACCAACATCTCCGGCGATGTTTGCTACTACATGACTTGGGACAACGGCAACTCCTACAACACATTCCCCTACCCCATCACCTCTGCCATCGCCCAGAAGGGCCGCACCCTGAGCTACGAGGATCTGATCTACGTCATCGACATCTTCGAGCTAACCGGTATCGAGGGCGTTGACCTGACCAAGGACGCCGGCCTGCTGATCTGGTCTGTGGAGGAATTCGAGGCTCTGAGCCAGATTGCCTTCGACGCAGAGCACGCCAATGTGGGTCTGAAGCCCTACAAGGAGACCGGCTACTACTGCGGTTCCTCCGACGGCATCTTCACTCGTGACCTCCACGAAGAAGCCTACTACGTCGGCTATGTGAAGCTGCCCAACGGCTCTTACATCTACAGTGACGCAAAGCTGTACAGCCCCGCAACCTACGCCTACAACATGCTGGAGAAGTCCTCCACCAGTGCCTCTACCAAGGATCTGTGCGTGGCTCTGCTGAATTACATCTCCGCTGCGCAGGTTTACTTCCACGGCACTGCTGAGGCTGACTTGGTCAACGCTCAGCTGACCGCCGCCCAGAAGACCCTGACCTGGGACAATGTCCCCGTGAACCTGGCTCCTGAGGTTCCTGCCAACAAGCAGGTCAACAAGGACAGCACCGTGTTCACCGGCACCGGTAAGAACCTGCTGTTCGAGGAAATGATCAGCATGACCGCCATCTTCAAGATCAGCGACAGCATCATCAACGATGCTAGATCCTGCGGTACCATCTTCTGGACTGCCGAGCAGTTCGCCGAACTGCTCGGCACTCCCAGCATCAGCAACTACGGCAACGGCATCAAGACCCAACTGACACAGTATCGTGGCAATGCCGGTCAGTGGTGCTCCATGGCTCCCGAAGTCGCTGCCAAGGAAATGGCCGACACCCAGTATTACTACATGGCTTATGTGGTCCATTCCGACGGCTCCATCAGCTACTCCGGTGTTTCTGCCTACACCATCGAAACCTACATCGATAACAAGGCAAATACGAGCACCTCCATGGGTCAGTTCGCCATTGCTCTGTACTACTACGAGCGTGCCGCGAAGGCAGCTCTAGGCGGCTAACGAACATTGAATAATTACCCACAAACAAAAAGAATGTCCCGCTTTTGCATTGCAAAAGCGGGACAACATCATTTAACGCCGTTTGCAGCTCTTTAGAGCCCTTTTTTATTTGGTATATCTGCGTTTCGTCATCAGGGCAGAAAACGCAGCACAGGCCATCAGAACCGCTCCCAGCGGCCTCTACATCGCAAAGTCGCCATTTCAGGGAACAGACTCATCTGAAACATGAGCGTCAGCGTAATGCTCTGGCCGTATGTCAATGTATCCATATCAATATCAATCACACTGCCACTTTCACAGGCAATCGCCGCACCGCCGTCGTTGCCGTTATTGGCATAGGTATAAACGAAGATATCATCCCATCCCTTATAGGCACGGGCATTGAAATAAGCAATAGTCTGTCCGTATTGTAATTTGCATCATGTCGTTAACCAAATCTGCCGTGACACTGGAGTTGGAAAAGAAAAACAAAATTTTTCAGCTTTTTTCTTAAAAAAAGACTTGCAATTATCTAGCATTTGGTTTATAATCACAATCAAGATGGGCTTAAAGCTAAAAAGTTACAGGAGGGCACGAAAATGAATGAACTGAAATCCACTTATCAGACCCCTGATATGGAAATTTTAAATCTGTTCGGCGTTGATCTTCTCGTCAGTAGCGATAACTTCGGCGAAGAGGACTGGGATTAATTAAAGCATTCTAGGCAGTTCCACATTTGTGGAACTGCCTTTTTTGTGATAGGCGTATAAACTGATGCAGTTCCTTAAAATATCATTTCACGCAAAGCACGGCAGGACAAATGTCCTGCCGTGCTGCATATCGATCATCCAAAAGTTCCCGTTCTATTCGACTCCCCAGTATTGAATGCCCCAATTTTCAAAATTCCACTGATCCATATAGCCGTTGCATTCATAGTCGATATAATACAGCAAGCCATCTCTCACCACAAAATTGGTGGGATAATAGTCAATGTTCAAATTTGCGGGGTAAAGCAATTCACACATCGCCCGCACCTGATCCACATAATTCTGCTTCATTTCATTTCGGGCCACCAGCTCGGAAATAACATCGCCCTCGATGTATTCCTTCAGGACGCGCTCATTTTCCACATCCACCTCATACATCTGCGGCATTCGGATGCCCACCTGCCTCAGCCGTTCGTAATCCCGCATTTCCGACTGGATCTTATCACCGAACTGATAATAGTCGCAGGGCTCGTGGTGGATCTGCTTCAGCACATAGTCCCGCTGTCCGTCCGTGGCAAGATAGGAATACCCACCCTTTCCGTGTCCCAGCAGCTTGATGATCTGATAGCTTTTTCCGTTTACACTCAACTGATCCATTTGACTACCTCCCCGGTTCAATTATTTCAATATCTCCTGTACTGGTGGTGATCATACATTTTCCGCCCGTTTTAGAGTTCGGAACGCTGACATTTCCGGTGGATGTTTCGATTATGAAAACCTTTTCCGAAAGCAAACTGCCGGTAACATTTCCCGTATCGGTTTGGACGAAGATCTCAGAGGCATCGCAGCCGTCAAACTTCACATCCCCCGTACTTCTTTCAATGGAAAACTTCTCCTTTGCAATCACATTCTTTAAGGAAATGTCGCCTGTGCTTCCGTTAGTCATTACATTTTTGCACTGAATATCGGTCATGGCTACCTTGCCTGTGGAAACGTTGATTTTCACATCCCCCTCGCAGACCACATCCGTAACCGTCACCTCACCCGTTGTAACAGAAAGATCAAGCATCCCTGCAAAAACATTTTCAACCCGAATATCCCCCGTACTTACGGCAATATCCACGCTTTCAAAGTTGAACCCCTTGGGTATTTCCACATCGCCGGTGCTTGACTTGACGCAAAGCGCACCATACACATTCTGCGGAACATGTACCGTAATTTTAGGACTATCAAAATGAATGCCGATGTAGTCGTGCCATTTTCTCTCGTCAACCTCATTGATCGTCAGCGTACCATCCTGAACAGTGACAGAATGCTTAGCATTTTCCGGTTCATAGCAAACCACTTTGCAATCTCCATCCTCAGCCTGACAAAAAACAATGTCCGCTGTGTCCGTATCTATTGAAATATTAAAAAAATCAGTACTGATCTCATATTCATTGGTTTCGTATTTTTCGGTGCTCAGCTTTGCAAAATCCCAATTGTAGACCATCATCACCGCTGTAAACATCATTAGGCCCAAAACCACAAGAGAAGACGCAACGATCAACCAGATTTTTGTTTTCTTACTCATTGACACTCCCACCCTTTACAAAACAGTTTTTGATGCCCAGCCCAGCATTCTTTGCAATCAGTATCGTTCCTTTTGTAGCGGACTTACATCCATAGAACAGGAAAATAGAAAGACCCGCAGAAACAATACCTGCACCGATCATCGCAACTCCGGTAAGTCCATTTCCGCCCAAAGCAAAGGCAATCCCAACCACTACGACGGAAAAACCACAGGCAACCAGCGAAGCAAAGGCCGCCCACAATGAAACGATCATAGACCATAACGAAATATAAATAGAAAGAATAACCACAAACCCAGCCACCAGCAAAGAAATCCAAATAGGACTACCCAACGCCAGAAGAACGATCTCCCATGCTTTCAGCTGCCTTCTCCCTTTTACTTTCTCCTTTGCAGCAGGAATGTCCGCAACAATTTGCGCCGCAATTTCATCAATTGCGCCCACCGCCGCAACCGCTTCTTCCTCCGACAGACCTTCTTCCATTCGATCCTCGATCATTTCACTATAAAAGTTCAGCCGTTCCTCCACATCGTCTTGCGGCAAGCCCGATAATCTATCTTGCAGTAATAAAAGAAATCTAAGCTTGGTCATTGCCATCATCCTCCTTGGTTACAAATCGATAGATAGACAAAATTTCATTCCATTCGTCCTTGAAGTCCTCAATGCGCTTCCGACCCTCATCGGTAATACGGTAATATTTCCGAAGCCTGCCGCCGTGCTCTGCGGTGCGGACTGTCAGCATATTGACCGTTTCCAATCGCTTCAGGATGGTATATAAGGTTGATTCGGAAAGCTCAATGTACGGCTTCATATCCTTAATGATCTTATAGCCGTATGAATCCTCGGTCTTGATCGCCGCCAACACACATACATCCAACAGGCCCCTCTTTAATTGAACGTCCATACCATACCTCCTTTTACATGATGCATCGTATCACGAGGCATCAGAAAAGTCAATAAAAAAATCGGCACATAATAAAAAAACAGCACACCGATTGGTGTGCTGTTTTTTTGGAGGTACCGGCCAGATTTGAACTGGCGAATAACGGTTTTGCAGACCGGGGCCTTACCACTTGGCTACGGTACCATATGAAATTAGGAACGCCAAGCGTTCCTAATCTTTTTCTTTGGAGCGGGTGACGAGGCTCGAACTCGCTACCTCCACCTTGGCAAGGTGGCGCTCTACCGGATGAGCTACACCCGCATCTCGGTCCCCGATCGGGAACCGTGGTGCCTCCGGTCGGAATCGAACCAACGACACGCGGATTTTCAGTCCGCTGCTCTACCTACTGAGCTACAGAGGCATATTGTGGAGAGCTCTTCGCTCTCCACAGATGCATTATTTGGCGACCCGGAACGGACTCGAACCGTCGACCTCCAGCGTGACAGGCTGGCGTGCTAACCGACTGCACCACCGGGCCAAATATTGGTGGGAACAACAGGGCTCGAACCTGTGACCCCATGCTTGTAAGGCATGTGCTCTCCCAGCTGAGCTATGCTCCCCTACCAGTTCGCTTCGGTTTTGTGTTGCACACCTCAGCGACATGACACATTATACACATGGATACCCATTTTGTCAAGCACTTTTTTTAATTTTTTTCAACAAATTTTTGCAGTATGGTTTCTGCGGTTTTACCCGCAGAAACCAGTGTAATTCAAACTTTCCGAAGCAACTCCCGAATATCATCCGGAGTGAAGCTATAAACCGTATCACAAAATTGGCAATCCACATGGAAAGGTTTTCCCTCGTCCATGATCTCCGTCAGCTCCTCTTTACCAAGGCTGATCAGCGCCGCTGTGACCCGCTCCCGGGTGCAGTAGCACTTGTAGCCAACCTGCTCCGTTTCCATGAACACAACGCCCAGATCGCCGCAAACCTGCCCCAGAATGTCCTCCGGAGTCAGCCCAGCCTCCAGCATGGTAGTGACCGCTCCGGCACGTTGGATTCCCCGCTCCAGAGCGTCTATGGTCTCCTCAGGAGCGCCGGGCAGAAGCTGGAGCAAATATCCACCTGCTACCTTCACAGAGCAATCACGGTCCACCAGAACGCCCAGAGCGCAGGCCGTAGGGGTCTGCTCGCTTTGAACAAAATATGCCGTTACATCATCGCCGATCTCGCCGGAGATCAGAGGCACAGAGCCGATATAAGGCTCCTTCATTTGCAGGTCACGAATGACCGTCAGGGTGCCATCCGTGCCCACCGTTGCGCCCACGTCCAGCTTGCCGGGGTATTTCTCCACCAGGGGCACCTTAGGCTCCGTCACACAGCCACGGACATTGCCCTTTGCATCCGACACACAGGTGATAGTGCCGATAGGGCCGCCTCCACGCACCTGCAGGGTCATGGAGCCGTTTTCAACCTTCTGCATATTGCCCATCATGGAGCTCGCCGTCAGCGCCCGACCAAGGGCCGCTGTAGCGTTGGGAGTGGTGCCATGAATTTCACAGGCCCGGCGAACCATTTCCGTAGAACGGATCGCTACCACCTTCACAAACCCATCCATGCTCATTCCACGAACTAAATAATCACTCATTTGATTTTTCCCTTTCTAGCGCTGAAATAAATACGCTGTTCCCCCGGTTGCGGGGCTTCAAATTTTCGGTCCGCATAGACCCGGATGCAATTAAATCCAGCGTCCTTCAAATACTGCGTCAATTGCTCCTGAGAATAGGCATATTCCCGATGCTCTTCAAAGGAACGCACCCAGACAGCTCCACACCGCTGGAACAGATCCATACCGTAGGAGCAGATGTTGCTTTCCTCGTCAAATTCACCCCGCCAGACGCAGTATACATCCTCATCCTCGTCCAGGAACACCTGACCATCCATCGCCCGAAGCTTTTCCGGGGTGTTTACATCGAAAATAAAAATACCGCCAGGATTCAGAACCTTAAAGATGCGTCTGATCGCCTCCCGGCAGTCATCCGGATTCGTAATATAGTCCAAGCTGTCCAATGCGCACACTGCCAAATCAACGCCCCTAGGCAGCCGCAATTCCTGCAAGGGCTGGCACACAAAGGCAGGCGGATCATTTAGCTCCTGGGCCTTCTGGCAGGCCACAGTCAGCATTTCCTCTGACAGATCCACTCCAATCACCTGCAAGCCGTCCTGTGCCAGCAGAAGGGCCACAGAGCCTGTACCGCAGGCCAGATCCACCGCCGTCCGGGGGCAGCAATTCTCCCGGGCTAGAATTTCCTTATAAAACTCTACCGTCTGTCGGTAGTCCACATCACTGGTCAGCCGATCATAGCTGACCGCAAGGGCATGATATGCGTCCATAGGCACCTCCTGCCGATAAAAAGCATCCCGGACTTGCGTCCGGGATGAAGAAGTTACTTAGCGCTTGAAGATCTTGAAGATATCGTCGATATCATCATCCTTCTTGGGAGCAGCAGCGACACCGCCCTCAGCAGCGGGGGCAGCAGCTTCAGCTCTCTTCTCGAAGCCGGTGGCAATAACGGTAACACGCATCTCGTCCTCGAACTCCTCAGAGTAGGTGGCACCGAAGATGATGTTTGCCTCGGGGTTAGCGGCCTCCTGCACGATACCGGCAGCAGTCTCCACATCGTCCAGAGTCAGCTCAGCAGAGCCGGTAACGTTGACCAGAACGCCGGTAGCGCCGTTGATGGAGGTCTCCAGCAGGGGGCTGGCAACAGCAGCCATAGCAGCCTGCTCAGCCTTCTCACGGCCGGAAGCAACGCCCAGACCCATGTGTGCACGGCCAGCGTCCTTCATGACAGCGGAAACGTCAGCGAAGTCCAGGTTGATGATCACACGGTCGGAATAGCCAACCAACTCGGAGATGGAGGTAACAGCCATCTTCAGCACATCGTCAGCGATGCCGAAAGCGTTAGCGAAGGTGATCTTCTGATCAGTAACGTACTTCAAACGGTCGTTGGGAATGACGATCAGGGAGTCGACCTTGCCGGACAGAGCAGCAATGCCCTGCTCAGCCTGACGCATACGGTTTGCACCCTCAAACTTGAAAGGGGTAGTCACAACGCCGACGGTCAGAATGCCAGCCTCGTGAGCCAGATCAGCCACGATGGGAGCTGCGCCGGTGCCGGTGCCACCGCCCATACCGGCGGTGATGAACACCATGTCGGTGCCCTCCAGGCACTTGGAGATGATTGCCCGGGACTCCTCAGCGGACTTCTTGCCCACCTCAGGCTTGGAGCCAGCGCCCATACCATTGGTCAGCTTCTCGCCGATCTGGAGCTTATTCTTGCAGATGGACTTGTTCAGGTCCTGCTTATCGGTATTGACGACCACGAAATCAACGCCGTCCACACCGGACTCGATCATACGGTTAATGACGTTGTTGCCGGCGCCGCCGACACCGATCACCTTAATTTTAACAACGCGATCCTGATATGCTTCAGCCATGTTACATTTCCTCCTATGTATGCAGCCTTGGGCTGCGTATATTTAAATTCGTACTTCTTTATTCTATCCTGAAAATTCGATTTGGTCAATAGAAATTATTGAATTTTCGGCGAAGATTTTATTATTTCTTATCTGTCCAGGGGGTATATCCCACTGCACCGGGGTATGTGGTAAAGGAAATATCCAAAATTCCACTCTGATAGCTGCCTTCCTTTTCGTGTCTTTGGATGGTCGCGTGCATCAGACCGATCTTCTTTTCTATTTCACCGGGATCGCCCAACAGCACCTGATAGTTGGTACCGTACCACATTTCAATATTGGCCATATCTTCCACATTGACATTGGCAACTCCCCCCAGAATACCTCTGCGCTCCAGCTCGGAAACAATCATCAGTGATGTATCCAACCGATCCTGATTGGTGATAGTAATGATCGGCGGCTCCTCGCCGCTGGGTGTTGTGGCCGGGTCGATTTCCATCGCCTGCGCATCTTCTCCTTCGATGGGCTTGAGAATGCGGAAGCCCTCCAGCTTAGTGCACTTTTTCGCATAGCTTTCAGTGGTTTTTTCCACCACACGGCCTCCGGAGGTCAGCAGCCACCAACCGTCCTTCTCGTCCTGTGCGGCGTATACCACATCCAATTCTTCAATATGAATGTTGACCGTATCAGGTAACGTGATGCCAACACGTACAATTTTTACATAAGGAAGCCGCTGAGCGATTTGTCCGCAAGCTTTCGCCTTCCCGAAGGCCAGCAAACTGTCTCCCATTTGGATGCCCGAAGCCTCGCAAACAGTCCATGCATCATATTTCATATTGCCCGAAACCGTGATTTTCTCCACTCTAAAGAAGATAGAGCAACCAACAAACAGGGCGATCACAACAGCCGCCACCGTCAGCAATCGGAGCAAAAACTTTTTTCTGTTCAACGGTTCAGGGGCAGTGTAAACTACCTCCTGCGCCGGAGGACGCTTTGCCTGCTGCTGAGCCGGGGGGCGTCTTTTCTTTCGTTCGTTTGCCATTGTAATCCTCCTCAGTGGTGCTTCGCAGCCAGTTCTTCTATCATGCCACACATCCGCTCTGCGCAGTCCAGCACAACAATGTTACGCAAAGCGGCAGACATGGCGCTGCGGCGCTCATGGTCGCTCAGCAGCTGCGCCACCGTGTCATACAGCTTCTTACCCATGTCCTCTCCCTCTGGGATCAGCACCGCACCACCCCGATCCGCCAAAACCTTGGCGTTTTTGGTCTGGTGGTCATTGGTCACATTAGGCGAAGGAATCAAAATACAAGGAGTGCCGGAGGCACCGATTTCATTCAGAGTTGATGCGCCTGCCCGGCTGATGATCACATCTGCCGCTGCCATGACGGTGGGCATATTGTAAATATACTCCCGCATATCAAGGCCGTCCAGCTTTTCCGGGTCAACCCCCAGAGTTTTCAAGTGATCCGGCATCCACGCCCAGCCGTAAGAGCCGGTGGCGTGAATGTGCTGGAAGGGCATCCCTGCCTCCATTTCCAGCTTCATAAAATCCGCCATGGCGAAATTCATAGCCCGAGCACCCAAGCTTCCGAAGGCAGATACCACCAGCGGACGGCTATCCAGCCCCAGCTCCTTGCGAGCATCCTCCCGCTGGGTCATCACGAACTCCTTGCGCACCGGCATACCCACGACCTCAACCTTTTCAGGATTACGGTAGTATTGAGCGCTTTCTTCAAAAGCCACCAGCACTCGGGTTGCGGTTTTCGCTGCCATTTTCGTAGTCAACCCAGGAACAGCGTTGGCTTCATGGACGATGGTAGGAATTTTCAGCTTGCTTGCGGCATGAAGTGCGGGGAAGCTGGCATAGCCACCGGTGCCCACCACCACATCCGCTCCAAAATCACGGATGATCTTTTTGCACTGGGAAACAGCACCAAGTACGTTCCCCACCGCTTTGACATTCTTTTTCAGCCCCGCCAAACTTACGCTGCGGCTCAAGCCGGAGCCGGGCAGGCAAGTCAGCTCGTACCCCGCCTTGGGCACCAGCTTCTCCTCCATGTGCCCCTTGGCACCGATGAAAAGGATGTTTGCGTCCGGATGACGCTCTTTCAATATATTCGCCACTGCGATCGCCGGGTTGATGTGCCCGGCAGTACCGCCGCAGGTAAAGATCACATTCATAGGAGATCCTCCTGTTTCTTTGTCTGATTTCGTTGTCTGGAGATGCTCATAACCACACCCATCTCCCCCAAATTCACCGCCAGCGCTGTACCGCCGTAAGAGAAAAACGGCAGCGCAATGCCGGTAGAGGGCAGCAAATTGGTCACCACCCCCAGATTTAACGCCGTCTGCACGGCGATCAGGGACACCAGTCCCGCCGCCAGCACCGTAGAAAACCGGTCTGCCGCCCGCAAGGCGATCCAATATCCACGGATAATAGTAGCCGCAAACAGCACAATGATCAAAAGTGCGCCGACCAGTCCCAGTTCTTCGCAGATAATTGCGAAAATATAGTCATTGTATTGAAATGGCAGGTACAGATACTTCTGCCTGCTTTTACCCAGCCCCAGCCCAAACAAGCCGCCGGAGCCGATGGCATACAGGGATTGCAAAATCTGATACCCGGTATCCCCCGGGTCCTGCTCCGGGTGGAGCCATGCGGTGATCCGATCCCCCGCATAGCCCATAAATGTGACATAGATCACCATAAATACCACAGCTGCCGCAGCACCGCCACCCAGCCATCTGAGCCGGGTGCCCGCCACGAACATCATGGTCACACCAACCATGCCGATGAGCATAATGGCAGATAGATGCTTTTCCAGCGCCAGCGGCACCAAAATACCCAGCAGCGCCAGTCCAAAGCCCAGCACTCCATGGCGAAAATCCTTTGCGCTTGCCCCAAAAAGCCTTGTGAGCCGAGCAAACAGGACGATCATGGCAAATTTGGCGATCTCCGAGGGCTGGAATTGCAGCCCTGCAATATTGATCCACCGCCGTGCGCCGTTGACGCTTTCGCCCACCACCAGCACGCTCAAAAGAAGTATAATGCTGATGGCGTATACGACCCATGCAAACTTCATCCAAAAGGCAGCCGGAATTCGGCTGAAGCCCCACATACAGATCAGTCCCAGCACGGCGCAGACCGCCTGCTTTTGCAAATACTTTGTAGAAATCTCGTATCCCGTGTCGTATTCACTCTGGGCGTAGCTGGCGGAGTAAAGCATCACAAGCCCTACCCCCAGCAGCGTCAGCACCAGCAGCAAAAATGGGATATCTACACTTTCTCCCGCCCTTTTTCTCAGGCGGCGGTCCTCTTTGGCATACAGAGTGTTCTCTGCCGCCATAGAAGCTCCTTTCAACTATTTACACAATACCGAGCCAAGCAATCACGCACATCACCACAGATACAGCGGAGAACACGAAACAGATCTTGACTTCCTTCCAGCCGCTCATTTCAAAATGGTGATGGATTGGGGACATCTTAAACAGCCGCTTGCCGTGGGTCAGCTTGAAATAACCCACCTGCAAAATCACAGACAGGGTTTCCATAATGTACACAAAGCCCACAAGAATCAGCACCAGCGGCATATTCAGCGCAAAAGCCAAGCCGCAAATGATGCCGCCCAGGAACAGCGAGCCGGTGTCACCCATGAACACCTTGGCAGGATGCCAGTTGTAGAACAGATAAGCGATCAGACCGCCCACCAAGCAAGCCGGCAGCAGCGCCAGATCCAGCTTACCCATCAGCACCGCAGCGGCGGCAAAGAACACCATCACAGGCACGGTCACACTGCCGCACAGGCCATCCACGCCGTCGGTCAGGTTTACTGCATTGACGCAGCCCACCATGACGAACATCGCAAAGAAAATGTACAGCAGAGGATGAATGGCGATCTGCACATCCACAAAGGGAATGTAAATGCTGCTGATCAGAATATTCTGGGTGTACAGCAGATACAGGTAAAGGGCGGAAACCGCCATTTGCAGCAGTGCCTTCTGGATAGAGGTCAGGCCCAGATTGCGCTTGAATTTCGCCTTGAAAAAGTCATCCAAAAAGCCCACAAGACCAAAGCACAAGCCCAACGCCAGCACATAAAAAACAGAGAAATCCTTCATGGCAGGAATGCTGACCAGCAGGCACAATACCGTTCCAAAAATAAACATCAAGCCGCCCATCATAGGGGTACCAGCCTTACTGTTGTGCCAGGTAGGGCCAACCTCACGAATGGACTGTCCTGCCTTCAGTGCCCGCAGAACAGGCAGCAGCAGATAGCCGATTCCCAGCGTCAAACCGCAGGCAACCAGCGCCGTAATTACGATTCTTGTCATTTTAGTTCCTCCGCTTATGTTTCTTCCTTCAGGAACTGTTCCAAAATTAGCTCCATACGCATACCGTGGCTGCCCTTAACCAAGATCACATCTCCCGGTCTGATCATGCGCTTCATCGCCGCTACGATCTCATCCCGGTTTTCGTAGGCCTTGGCTTTGGTATCCAGCATACCGCCGGTGATGGCACCGCTGATAATCCGGCTGCTGTTGGGGCCATAGGCCAGCACCAGATCCGCCTTCTCAGCCGCAATGCGACCCACTCGGTAATGCTCCGCCGGTGTGCAAACACCAAGCTCCAGCATATCGCCCAGCACCGCCACACGGCGGCCTGTCTTGTTGCCCAACACCGTCAGTGCGGCCGCCATGGATTCAGGGCCTGCGTTGTAGCAGTCCTTGATAATGGTACAGCCCTTGGCTTCAAAAATCTCCTGCCGTCCCGCCATGTTGCGGAACTGAGCCAGCGCCTCCTGAATTTTGGCAGGATCTATATCCATTTCCATACCAACACCAATGGCCGCCAGCGCATCGGATACGTAATGAACACCCTCCAGTGCCAATTCCACCGGGAACTGCAAATGTGCGCACTTGGTATGGAATCGCAGCAGCCCGGGATTTTCCTCTATGTCCATACCCAGATAGTCACACTCAGGGTTCTGAACGCCAAAGTATGTAACGTCCAGCCCCTCCCGGCGATGGATGTTCCACAGCAGCGAATCATCGCCATTGAGAATGACCTTTCCGCCTTCCTTCATACCCTCCAGAATTTCCAGCTTTGCCTTCAAAATACCCTGCTGGGAACCCAGATGCTCAATGTGCATGGTGCCGATGTTGGTGATCACCGCCACATCCGGCTGGGCGATGGAAGCAAGATAAGCGATTTCACGGAAATGGTTCATGCCCATTTCCAGCACCGCCACCTGTGTATCCTCGCTCATACCAAGCACGGACATGGGCATACCAATATCATTGTTATAATTGGCTGGGGTCTTGCTGACCCGGTAGCTTTTGGACAGCACCGCAGAGATCATTTCCTTGGTAGTGCTTTTGCCTACGCTGCCGGTCACGCCAACTACCTTCATGCCAATACGCTGCCGCTCGCCCCGGGCGATGTCGCCCAGTGCCTTGCGGGTATCGTCTACGATGATGGCAGGATGGTCGCCGGTCTTGCGGCTGCACAAAACCGCCACCGCCCCCTTCTCCAGTGCTGCCGGAATAAAATCATGTCCATCCCGCTCGCCCTGCAGAGCCACAAAAAGCTGCCCAGCTTCAATCTTCCGGGAATCATTGTTTGCACCTAAAAAGGTGACGTCCGCATATTTCGGATCGATCAGACCGCCGCACCATTGGGCCGCCTGACTCAGTGTGATCACGCCCATATATTACCTCTTTTCCATCAGGTACGCAGCAACAACCTCCCGTTCATCCAGGTGGTGCTTCACGCCGCAAATTTCCTGATAGGTTTCATGGCCCTTTCCGGCCAGTATAATTATATCATCTTTTTTGCCAATGTCCATGGCATATTCAATGGCTTTTACTCGATTTTCAATAATTTTATAGGTTCCCATGGAAGAATCTACCCCCGCCACGATATCACGGATGATAGCAGCAGGCTCTTCGGTGCGAGGATTGTCGGAGGTGATGATGGCAATATCCGAAAGCTCCACGCCGATTCGGCCCATGATGGGTCGCTTAATGGGGTCACGATCGCCGCCGCAACCAAACACTGCGATCAACCGCCCCTTACAGAAGTCCCGTACCGAGCGCAGAACATTTTCCAATCCATCCGGAGTGTGGGCGTAGTCGATGAGCACAGTGTAATCCATTCCCGGGGTAGGCGCCACTTCAATCCGGCCCTTGACGCCCTCCACATTTTTCAGCGCAGCCGCCGCAGCATTCAGATCAAGCCCCAACGCCTTGACAATACCCAGTACGCTCAGGGTGTTGTAAACCGTAAACCGACCGGGAATGGGCAGCACTACCGCAATTTTCTCCTCGTCAGATACCGCTGTAAAGCGAATGCCGTCGGCCAGAAGCTGCACATCCTTTGCGTAAACGCCTGCTTCTCCCCTTGCGGAGGTGGTGACCACCGGGCAAGCCGCCTTGCAGCCCATCCGTTCAAACCATGCATCGTCCTTATTCAGCACCGCCGCATCGCACCGGGCAAACAGTTCCGCCTTGGTGTCGCAGTAATCCTCCATGGTCTTGTGGAAATCCAGATGATCCTCTGTCAGGTTTGTAAACGCCGCTACATCAAAATGGACACCGCCTACCCGATGTAGAGCAATGGCATGGGAGGAAACCTCCATAATGGCATACTTGCATCCTGCGTCCCGCATCCGGGCAAACAGACCTTGCAGTTCAAAGCTCTCCGGGGTAGTCCGTTCCGTGGGGAGCACTTCGTCACCAATTCGGTTTTCCATGGTGCCGATGAGTCCCGCCTTGCAGCCGGTGACGGTTTCCAACACCTGCTTCAAAATCAACGTGGTCGAAGTCTTTCCGTTGGTTCCGGTGACGCCGATCAGGGTCATGCTCTTCGCCGGATGACCGTAGAAATTGCAGCCGATCAACGCCAGTGCCAGCCGGTCATTTTCCACCAGCACATAGGGTACATCCCCATCCGGCTTTTTGGCTGTAACGACGACCGCCGCCCCTTTTTCCATGGCCATGGGGATAAAACGGTTGCCATCGGACGCAAAGCCCGACACCGCCACGAACAGTGCCCCCGGCATTACCTTGCGGGAGTCGTAAGCAACTGTTTCTACATTTAATTCTAAGTCCGCAGTGCATTCCAGCACCCGGATGCCTTTCAGCAATTCACACAGCTTCATATAAAAATCCCTCCACATACGCCGCTAATCGGCCGCTTTGGTATCAATAAACTTCAATTTTATCGTGGTTCCCACAGGAACCTCCGTTCCGGCAGTGATGCTTTGCGCCACCACAGACACGTTCAATTCCACGCTATTGTTCCCGGACACTAGGATATACAACCCCAACGCCCCAGCCGCATCGCTGGCCTGTTGACGGTTCATGCCCGAAAAATCCGGCACCTTTACAAGCTCCTCCGGCGCATCCTCTCCAAGATACAGCAGCACCTCACTGCCCCCGGGCACGGATTTGCCTGCCGCCGGAATCTGCCCCGTTACCGTTTCCCCGGCACCTACCGTACGGCACCCAAGCCCCAGATCCTTCAAAAGCTTTTCCGAATCCTTTGCGGTTCGCCCGGTCAGGTCCTCCACAACAACGGACTTCCCGGCAATGTCATCCTCAGAAAAGTGCTGTTCCACACCCAAATAAGGCAGAATATCCCCCATGACCGCTCCCACAGTAGGAGCCGCCATGACACCGCCGGAAATATAGATTCCAGTTTCCCGGGACGGTGTATCCAGCGCCACTAATACAATATACTCCGGATCGTCCATGGGCGCAATCCCCACAAATGATACGATTTTATCCAGCACACGCTGTCCATTCTCATCAAAAACGTCAATTTTTTCACTGGTTCCGGTCTTCCCCCCAATGGAGAACCCGGCAACTGAGGCATTTTTTGCCGTACCTTCGGTGACAACGCTCTCCAGGAGGGCACACATGGTCTTGGAGGTTTGCTCGCTGATAACCTGCCGGATCACCGTGGGCTCCTGTTTCAGCACAGTATTCCCATCGGCATCGATGACTTCCGACACCATATACGGCTCCATCAGGTACCCGCCGTTCACCACAGACGCAATAGCTCTCACCAACTGTACCGGCGTGATCTTAAAGGTCTGCCCGAAAGACCCGGAAGTCAGGGAGGCAGTCCCCCACTTATCCGTATTGGTCACCAGCTCCTTGTCGAAGAAAACGCCCTTGCTTTCTCCCGCCAAGTCGATGCCCGTCTTTTCCAGTACACCAAATCTTGTAACATAGTCGTAAAAGGTTTCGCCGCCCATTTTCAGGGCAATGTGGGCAAAGGCGATGTTGCAGGAATTTTGCAAGGCTTGGGGTGTTTTCTCCACACCATGCCCAGCCGAACGCCAGCAATGCAGGAGCTGAGATCGACCGGGAATCTGCTCCGCACCCTTGCAGTAAAAATTCGTTTCCAAATTGATGGCGCCGCTGTCCAGCGCCGCCGCCATGGTCAGCACCTTGAAGGTTGACCCCGGCTCATACCCATCAGACAGCACCCGGTTGCGCCATTGCTTCAACCGTGCCGCGGATACTGCTTCTTTATATGCCTTTAGCCCTGCCTGAAACTGCTCACTGCCATCCGGATACTGTAAATAATCCAGCTTGAGCTGTTCCGTCTGCGCCAATACCTTGGGATCTGCAATCTCCAGATAATTGTTGGGATCATAGTTCCCCAAGGTCGCCATAGCCATGATTTCCCCGGTCTTGGCATTCATCACCAGCCCGAACGCCCCATTTTGCACCGCATAGCGGTCGATTGCCGCCTGCATTTGCTTTTCAAGGCAGGCCTGCACCGTGGCATCCAGCGTTAAGATCACATCGCACCCCGGGATGGAAGAAACATAGTTTTCATAGGAAAAAGGCATATCCATCTCGTTGTTACCCTTGGAGGTAATGACCTTTCCGGCTGTTCCCTCCAAAAAGCTGTTGTAGCTGGCTTCGATCCCCTCCGACCCGGTGCCGGAGGCGTTGGTAAAACCCACCACCTGTGCCGCCAACGTGCCGTATGGATAATACCGCTTGGAGTTCGGCTCCAGATGGATTCCTGAGATCCCCTTTTCATTGATATATTCCCGAATTTTCGCAGCAGTATCCGTGTCTATGGATGCCGCCACCTGCTTGTAACGCTTCGACCGATCGGCAGCCTGTTCGGCGATCCATGCCGGGTCAAGCTCTAAAATCTCCCCCAGCGTCCGGGCAATATCCTCCACATCCGCTTTGGATTGCTTTAGCTCATGGGGGTCTAAGTACACATTCTCCACGCTTTGCGAGCAGGCAAGAATGTTCATGTTGCAATCGTAAATCGTTCCCCGATCCGCCGCAACAGGGGTAGTTCGGGTCTGATTGCGCAGAGCAAGATTAGAATAATATTCGTACTGCCCAACCATCAAATCATATAGCCGCAGAGCGGTGGGAATAAACGCCACCACCCCCAGCAATGCCATGACCGCCAGAATACGGCGGTGCTGTCCGGAATCTCCCCGGATGCGGTTGTACTCCTTTTTGACTTTCGCCATAGGCCACCGACCCTTCCATCAGGATAAAAGGGCAGTAAGGGATATCCCTCACTGCCCTTGCAGCTCTATCCTAATTTTATTGGCCGGGACAGCCGTTATGCAAAAAGCTCACCAAAAAACGCAGCTGCTTTTTCCCAGAAGGTCGGCTCAGCTTCCTCCACAGGTTCGATCACTTCAATGGTCACGTGCTCCACCTGCTCAATGGGCACAAGACCCATTTCCAGCGCCTTCTGCTCCACATCCTTCAAATCATACCCGGATTCATATTCCTGACGCAGTGCAGCATTTTCCTGCTGGAGCTGGGCCACATAACCATCCACGGCCTCCACTTCCGCATTCACCGCACCAAGCCGCAGCATTCCTGCCACCATTGCAATCAGCATAAAGCCTGCCACCAGCACCGCCAAAACAGAAATGGGATCAACAGGGATCACCGTTCGCTTTTGCCGTTGGATGCGGGGGCGCTGAGGCAGCGTCACATTATTCTTTTTCTTCTTTTCAGGCTGCAGCTCAATCTTCCGTGCGGTGGAACCGCTGGTGTAGTAGCGAACATACTGAATATCCGGTTGACGTGCCATCTATCTCAACTCCCCTCTCAATGGTGGGACGAAAACATTCATTATACTTTTTCACAAACCCGCAGCTTTGCGCTTCGGGCTCTCGGGTTGCGTTCCAGCTCTATTTCGCCGGAAACGATGGGTTTCTTGTTCACCAGCTTCACCTGCGGCTTTTTTCCGCAGACGCAAACCGGGAAATTGGGTGGGCAGGTGCAGCCCTTGCTGGCTGCCACCATCCCTGTTTTCACGATCCGATCCTCTAAGGAATGGAAGGTGATGATCGCCAGACGACCGCCTTCATTCAGGCAAGGGATCGCATCCCGCATAACCTTCTCCACACTGCCCAGCTCATCGTTGACTGCAATGCGAATGGCCTGAAAACTGCGCTTTGCCGGATGCTGCTTTTCTCTGAGGGCCGCTGCAGGCATGGCGCTGCGGATCACATCTACCAGCTCCAGCGTGGTCTGGATGGGAGTTTCCTCCCGGCGGCGGCAAATGGCGCCGGCGATCTGGGGGGCGTAACGTTCCTCGCCGTAGTCATAGAGGATGCGTTTCAGTTCCTCCTGAGGCCAGGTGTTGACCACCTCATAAGCACTCAGGGCATCCTCGTTGTTCATTCTCATATCCAGCGGCGCATCGGTCATATAAGAGAAGCCTCTCGCTCCATCATCCAACTGGGGTGAAGAAACCCCCAGATCCAGCAGGATACCGTCGACGCCATCAATATTCAAATCTTTTAAAACGGAAGCAATTTCGCAGAAATTGGAGTGTACCAGTGTCACCCGATCCATGTAGGGTGCCAGCCGCTCCGATGCAGCCTTCAGAGCCACCGGGTCACGGTCGATACCGATGAGCCGCCCAGTGGTCAGCTGCTTAGCGATCTGGCTGGAATGTCCGGCTCCTCCAAGGGTGCCATCCACATAAATACCATCAGGGCGAATGTTCAAGCCCTCTATGCACTCGTCCAACAGGACGGAAATATGATGAAATTCACTCATAAACCAATGGCCTCCAGAGATGCCAGCAGCTTTTCGGGGCTCAAGTTTTCGTTCTCGAAGGCCTCGTAAGCCGCAGCGTCCCAAATCTCCGCCTGACCGGCACGACCAACGATCAGCACATCCCGTTCGATGCCGGCGTAGTTCAGAAGATTCTGGGTCAGACCGAAGCGGAACTGCTTGTCCGGGTTGCACTCGGCAGCGTTGATGAAGATCAAGCTGGCGGCACCGGAACGCTGAGCAACGGACAGCTTGTTGAAGTTTTCCGTCAGGGTGTTCCAGTCTGCCTCGGTGTAGGCCGTGAGGCACTTGTGGCTGCCGTTAAAGCCATAGGTCACGTAAAACACGCCACCCAGCTCTTCACGAAGCTTCGCAGGAACGAACAAGCGGTTCTTGTCGTCCAATTTTGCGGGATATTTACCGATCATAGCGCCTCACCTCCTCCATTTTACTCCACTGGAGCTCCATTTCTCTCCACTTACGAACAGTATAACTGCTCCTTCCGAAAAAATCAATATTTTTCCCGAAAAAATTTTAGGAATTTCAGGAAAAATACCGAAAATCCGCATTTTTAGAACAAGTGTTCTAAAAATGCGGATTACAATCAGCTCTGCAACTGCAAAGCCCCTTCCTTATAAGAAGCCTTAATCTTGGAGGGCTTTCTGCCGTTTTTCAGCAGCATCACCGCCAGCGGGCCCTCCACCTCATCCTGCACAAGACGGCGCAGCTTTCTCGCCCCTTCTTTTTGTCCGCATCGGCTGGCAAGGCTGTGGGCCAATTCCTCCGGAAAATGGAGCTGAATCCCCATATTCTCCAACCGTTTTTCCACCTCTCGGAGGTATTTCTGCGCAATGGCACTCATGGCCTGACTGCCCAAGGGCTCAAAGCAAACCGTCTGATCCAGCCGCCCCAAAAACTCCGGCGAAAACGCCTGCCGCAGTGCCGTATCTGTTTCTCCCGCCCGGCCTGCGGGACGGAAGCCCAATCCATCCCCTCGCAGCTCACCGCCGATGTTGGAGGTCATGACCACCACCGCATTTTTAAAGCTGACCCGCCTGCCGGTGGAATCCGTCAAAACCCCTTCCTCCATGATCTGCAAGAGAATGCCCGCCACATCCCGGTGTGCCTTTTCCAACTCATCAAACAGCACCAAACAGTATGGCCGGCGGCGCACCGCCTCGGTCAGCTTGCCACCCTCTTCATAGCCCACATACCCAGGAGGTGCACCGATCAACCGGGAAACCGACTGCTTTTCCATATATTCCGTCATATCCAGCCGGATCAGCGCATCCCGGCTGCCATACAGCTCCTCCGCCAGTACCCGGCACAACTCCGTTTTCCCCACCCCCGTAGGACCGGTGAACAGCAGCGAAGCAATGGGCCGGTTTTCATCCCGAATTCCGCTGTACCCTCGCCGGATGGCCTCCGCAATGGAAGACACCGCCTTCCCCTGCCCCACAACTCTTGCCGATAGAACAGATTCCAAATTCAGCAGTCGCTCACGCTCATTTGCCGTCAGCCGCCCCACCGGAATTCCTGTACGAGCAGACACCGCCCAAGCTACATCTGCCCCGGTGACTGCCCGGGGCCGCCGCCCCTCGGCAGGTTTCGATACGATTTTTTGCATTTTGTCACGCAGCTCTGCCGCCCGTTCGTACCGGCTTTCCCGAACAGCTTCATGGAGCTCCTGCTCCAGATCCTGCCGTGCGTTTCCACGCCCATGCTGCAGTTCCTCCATTCTGGCCCGGGCTGCCCCCTCGTCCAGCAGGTCGATGGCTTTATCCGGCAAGTAAAGATCCTGCAAATACCGCACCGACAGCCGCACCGCCTCTTTCATGGCCTCTTCCGTGATGCGAATGTGATGATGCCGCTCCAATCCCGGCTTCAAGCCTTTTAATATTGCCATGGTCGCATCCACGCTGGGCTCCTCCACCATCACAGGGCGAAACCGCCGATCCAGTGCCGGATCTTTTTCAATGAATTTGCGGTATTCCGTCAGGGTAGTAGCCCCCAGCATTTGCAGCTCTCCCCGCCCCAGCGCAGGTTTGAAAATATTCGCCGCATCGATGGCACCCTCCGCTGCACCAGCTCCCACAATGGTGTGCATCTCGTCCACAAAGAGGATCACATCGCCGCATCTGCGGATCTCCGTCAGCACATCCCGCAGCCGTTCCTCGAATTCACCCCGGTATTTCGTCCCCGCCACCAAGTTTGCCATATTCAGGCTGACCAGCCGTTTCTCCTTCAATTGAGGCGGCACATTTCCCATAGCCATCCGCTGTGCCAGCCCCTCGGCGATGGCTGTTTTGCCCACACCGGGCTCTCCGATCAATGCCGGATTATTCTTATTTTTCCGGCTGAGAATGCCGATAACCATGTCGATCTCCCGTTCCCGTCCAATCACCGGCTCCATATCCTGAGCCTTGGCAATGAGATCCACACTAAATTGATCCAACAGTTTCGTAGAACTTCCCTCCTTTTTTCGTTTCACCCCATCTGTTCCACCCTCAGATAAGTATTCCACCACCCGAGTAAACAGATCATCTGTATCCACCTGACACAGGGCCAAAAGCTCCTGCGCCCCGCATTTTTGCTGCCGTAGCAGTCCCAGCAGAACGTGTTCCGGACGAACCGCCCTGCAATTCATAGTCCGTGCCTCCCGGACTGCCGCCTGCAATACCCGCCGAGCATCCTCAGTCAATCCCTGAGGCAGAGGCAGATCCGACGTTCCCACCCCATACAGCACCGCCACAAGCTGACGTAACAGCTCCGGCTCTACCGCACGGTTCCTCAGTAGCAGCCCCAGCTTCCCCGGCAGTTCCGACAGGGCCAGCAATAGATGCACATCCCCCACATAGCTATGTCCAAATCCTCGGGCACATCTCCCCGCCGCCAAAATTAAATTTGTGGTCTGCTGATCGTAGCGCACCTGCATCCCTCCTTACCTCGGAAGATTTTCCCCAGCTCTTGTAAAAAATAAACGAAGGAATTTCAAAAAAGGAATTGCAATTTCAAAAATCCATGCTAGAATAAAGATACGTCAGTTCCCTGACGGATATAAAAACATACATGGAGGGAAAATCATGGCTTACAATATCACTGACGCTTGCGTCAAGTGCGGCTCCTGCGCCGACAACTGCCCCGTCGAGGCTATCTCCGAAGGCGAGGACAAGTACGTCATCGATGCCGATGTCTGCGTCAGCTGCGGTGCCTGCGCCGACAACTGCCCCGTCGAAGCAATCGAGGAAGGCTGATTCTTCTGAATCCGCAAGTGGCCTGTGCACTGTAACATCAGCGCACAGGCCCTATTTTTCTATGGAAACATTACATAACGGCTATACGCTGGATTTTCCTGAACACGTATTTCCCTTAAGCACCGATTCGATCCTACTGGCAGACTTTGTCCGCCTGAGCAACAACGCCACCGTGCTGGACTTGGGCTCCGGCTGCGGCACTCTGGGCACATTGCTGTGCGCTAAAAACGAAACCTGCCGCATCACGGGCATTGAACTGGACGAAACCGCCCACGCTGCCGCACTGGACAATATTCGCCGCAACTGCCTTGAGCCCCGTATGCACAGTATATGCGCAGATCTTCGCACCGTGAACACCCTGTTTGCCCCCGGCAGTTTTTCCTGCTGCATATCCAACCCCCCTTATTTTTCCGGAGGCCCTGCCAGTGCCGCCACGCCGCTAGCCCGACGGGAGGATTGCTGTTCCCCCGACGAATTATTCTCCGCCGCAAGCTGGGCGCTAAAATACGGCGGCGACTTTTATCTTGTCCACAAACCGGAACGGCTGGGGCAACTCTGCGGCTGCGCCGTGCAGGCAGGTTTAGAACCCAAACGCCTGCGCCTGATCCGGCACAAAGAAAACGGCCCCGTTAGCCTGATCCTGATTGCCTGCCGCAAGGGCGGCAAACCAGGCCTCGTCTGGGAGGAATTGTTTCTAAACCACGCCGACGGCACACCTTCCGACTACTATAAAACGCTGTATTCCCTTTAAAACTATCAACTCAAATGGAGGTCAATTATGGCCGGAATGCTATACCTCGTCCCCACCCCCATCGGAAATCTGGGGGACATTTCGATCCGCTGCCGCCAAACTCTTGAGGAAGCGGACTTCATTGCCGCCGAGGACACCCGGGTGACCCTGAAGCTGCTGAACCACCTTGGAATCAAAAAAAGCCTTGTCAGCTACTACGAGCATAACAAAGACTTCAAAGGCAATATTATTTTGGATCGGATTCTCGCCGGAGAAACCTGCGCACTGGTATCCGATGCCGGCAGCCCCGCCATTTCCGACCCCGGCGAGGAGCTGGTCAAGCAGTGCGCCGAAGCAGGCATTACCGTCTGTGCCATCCCCGGCCCATGCGCCGTCATCACCGCCCTGAGTATCTCCGGACAGAACACAGGCCGCTTCTGCTTTGAAGGCTTCCTGTCCACGGCGAAAAAGAGCCGCCGGGAACATCTGGAGTCCCTGATTGGCGAAACCCGAACCATGATTTTTTACGAAGCCCCCCACAAGCTGCTGTCCACCCTTGAAGACATGGCGCAGGTCTTCGGCCCTGACCGCCCCATCAGCCTGTGCCGGGAGCTGACCAAGCTCCACGAGGAGGTTGTCCGCACCACCTTGGGCGAGGCAATCGAAAAATACACTGCCCAGGCCCCCAAGGGGGAATTTGTTCTGGTTCTGGCCGGCGCTGTGGCCCAGCCTAAAGAAACCGCCACCGCCGCCGATGCCGCCGCCCGGGTACAAGAATTGATGGATAGCGGCAGCAGCCGAAAGGATGCCATCAAGCAAACCGCTAAGGAGCTGGACCTACCCAAAAACGTGGTCTACGATGCGGCACTTCAATTGAACAGGGAATAAAAAAATAACCGCGGCAGCGAAAACGCTGTCGCGGTAGTTCTTTGAACAATTAGTTCTTGCCCAGATTGCGAGCGCACTCACGGCATACGTTCTTACCACGGTAAGACACCAATCCGTAAGAAGACGAACAGAACACGCAGGAAGGCTCAAACTTCTGGAGAACGATCCGATCATTATCCATGTAGATCTCCAGCTCATCCCGTTCCGCAATATCCAAGGTACGTCTCAGTTCGATAGGAAGCACGATTCTGCCCAACTCATCCACTTTACGAATGATACCCGTTGACTTCATATAGCAGTCCCTCCTTTCCGTAACCAAACAATCTCATGTGTCCGTCACAAGAATACGAACGCCTGATTTTTTATATCATTATTATAAACCGACTTTCTCATTGTGTCAAATGTTTTTTGCGAAATTCTGTAACAAATCGTCATATTTTTTCGGTCTACATTTTCTTTTTCCAACATAAGGTACAAGCAAGGGAGGGGCTTGCATGGTTATGAGCTGGATATGGACCATAATGATCCTGATTTCAATTATTTTCTCTTATTTTTCAGGTCAAACGAGTGCCGTGGCAGCTGCCACATCACAAGGTGCGCAAGCCGGTATTACACTGGCTCTGAGCATGGCAGGCTCCATTTGCCTGTGGTCAGGTGTCGGAAATTTGATGGACAGGGCTGGATTAACCGGTGTACTATCCAAAATTCTGCATCCCATTCTAACTCGTATTTTCCCTGGCACCAGGACGGACCCCCAGCTCGGGAAAGACCTCAGCGCTAACATCTGTGCCAACATTTTGGGTCTTGGAAACGCCGCAACGCCCATGGGAATCCGGGCAGTCAAACAAATGACCGACTCAAATCGTCCCGGCATCGCCACCGATGAAATGTGCCGCCTAATCGTTCTGAACACCGCATCCATTCAATTGATACCGGCGAATGTAGCCGCCGTGCGGACATCTTTAGGCTGCGCCACTCCCTTCGATATTCTCCCTGCCGTATGGATAACCAGCATATGTTCTGCCGGATTAGGGCTAACTGCCGCATGGATTTTCGGAAAGCTGTGGAAGCATGATTGATTACATCGTCCCACTTTTGCTATTCTTCAGCGCCGCCGTTGCACTGCACAAAAAAGAAAGTCCTTACGACTTAATGCTTGCTGGTGCGGCGGACGGATTGAAGCTGATTCTTACCATCACACCGGCGCTGGTACTTTTGCTCACCGCTGTCACCATGCTCCGTACCTCCGGTGCCATTGATGCGATCAGCAGCTTTCTCGCCCCTGTCTTTTCCTTTTTCGGCATCCCGCCGGAAACCGCCATGCTGGTGCTGATCCGCCCCATCAGCGGCAGTGCCGCCCTTGCGGTGGGTGCAGATCTGATGGCACAGTATGGCCCGGATTCTCTGATCGGACGAACCGCCGCCGTCATGCTGGGCTCTACAGAAACCACCTTTTATACCATCAGTGTCTATTTCGGTGCCGCCGGAATCAAAAAGACACGCTACACCGTCGCCGCCGCATTACTTGCCGACCTGACCGGCTTCGTCATGGCATCCCTTACCACACGACTTTTCTTGGGATAGTACTAGCGGAGCACCCCTCCGGCGGCGTAGCCCGCCCTTGGCGCCCCCTTTGGGGGAGCTGTCACGGCGAACGCCGTGACTGAGGGGGTGTCGTAACGGTTTTAGGACACTCCCCCAGTCGAAAATCAGAGATTTTCGCCAGCCCCCTCAGGGAGGGGGCCGAGGGTGCGGTGCTATCTCTTGCTGCCGTAAACACAATTTATCGTTCCCTCGCAAAAAATGCGCCTGCCGTTTTCGGCAGGCGCAAATTCATTCTATTACAGCCATCCGGCATCTTCCTGCTCGGAAGTCTTACGCCGCAGCAGCAGCGCACGCACTGCTTCCCCGGCATCCATACCCTCGTACAGAACCTGATATGCCGCCGTGATGATGGGCATATCCACACCCTGCCGCTGGCACAGCTCGTAAGCGGCAGCGGCGGCATAGTAGCCTTCCACCACTGCGCCCACTTCCTGCATGGCCTCCTGCACACCCTTGCCCTGGCCGATCAGAATACCGGCCCGGCGGTTCCGGGAGTGCATAGAAGTACAGGTCACGATCAAATCACCCACACCAGCCAGACCTGCAAAGGTGTCCTTGCTGGCCCCCATGGAAATGCCCAAACGAGCCATTTCCGTCAGGCCACGGGTCATCAGCATGGCCTTGGTATTATCGCCGCAGCCCAAGCCGTCGGTCACACCGGCACACAGAGCAATCACGTTTTTCAGGGCCGCACCCAACTCAGCGCCCACTGCATCGGGGCTGGTGTAAATACGGAAGGTATCGGACATGAATGCATCCTGCACAAACTCCGCCATGGCCTTATCCGCACAGGCAGACAAGCAGCCGGTGGGTACATCCAGTGCCACTTCCTCAGCATGGCTAGGGCCGGTGAGCACCACCACAGAATGGTTTGTTTCCTGTGCCACAACCTCGCTCATGCGAAGCAGCGACCCCTTCTCAATGCCTTTGGTTACAGAAACCACAACCGCATCCTTATCCAGATACGGGGCAATGCCACGGCTGACGCTACGGATCGGAAAGGACGGAGCCGCAACCACGACCATCCGACAGCCGGACACGCAGTCATACTCGGAAGAGATCTTCAACTCCTTCGGCAGCACCGCACCGGGCAGCCGGGGATTGATGCGGTCAGCTTCCATCTGGGGAATCAGTTCCTTTTCAAAAGTCCACATGGTCACATCGTGACCATTCTTGCACAAACGAATGGCCAGCGCTGTGCCCCAAGCACCACTGCCTACCACTGCAACTTTCATCGCTTTTCTCCTTTTCCGAAGAGGTTCGTTTTCCGTTCCTTGCCCTGCACCAGTCGGACAATATTACCCCGGTGCATCCAGATTGCCAGTGTGCCAATAAAGATGCCGCAGAACATCACCACCAGATTGTGGTGATGAAACACACCGAAGCCCACGCAAAAGGCCACCGATGCCAGCACCGATCCAAGGGAAACATACTGCGTCAGCAGATATGCCAGCATAAACACACCCAGTATCAGTGCGCCAATGCGCCAATCAAGGGTAAAAGCGATCACGCAGCCGCTCAGAATACCCTTTCCGCCCTTAAAACCCAGCAGTACGGGGAAGTCGTGACCAATGGTCACTGCCACAGCACCAATGGCCATGCCTTCAAACTCCATACCGTAGGGCTCCAGCAGTGCGCCGCCTACGATGCAGGCCAGCGCCGCCTTACCGCCGTCGATCAGGATCACGGAGATAGAGCTGGCCGCCCCATAGGTGCGGATAAAATTGGTCAGACCCGCATTACCGCTGCCCTGATCCCGCACATCCTCATGGGCAACCAGATTGGACATACACACCGCACCGTTCAGATTGCCCAGCAGGTAACCGATCAGCACCGTGACCACGATATAGAACCACATGGTGTCAGTCCTCCTTATCGCCCTTCTGCCGAATGGTGATGCGCACCGGAGTTCCCTTCAGTCCAAATACATCCCGGATCTGGTTTTCCAGATACCGTTGATAGGAGAAATGGAACAGTCGAGCATCGTTGCAGAAGATGACAAAATGAGGGGGCTTCGTACCGGCCTGGGTCATGTAGTAGATCTTCAGGCGGCGGCCCTTATCGGAAGGCGGCTGCACACGAGCAGTGGCCTCTGCCAGAATACTATTCAGGGCACCGGTGGTGATGCGGCTGGTGTTCTGCTGATTAACTTCCTGAATCATAGGGAACAGCTTGTCCACCCGGGCACCGGTCAGAGCGGACAGGAACACCACAGGAGCGTAGGTCATGTAGCTCAGACCCTCTCGGACATCCCGTTCCAGATCACGCATGGTGTTGGTTTCCTTGTTTTCCACAGCATCCCACTTGTTGACCACGATGATGGCCGCCTTGCCTGCTTCGTGGACAAGTCCGGCGATCTTGGTGTCCTGCTCCGTCACACCCTCATTGGCATCGATCAGGATCAGGCAAACGTCCGCCCGTTCGATTGCACTAATGGTACGCATATTGGAATATTTCTCAATAATATCGTCCACTTTGCTCTTGCGACGCATACCGGCGGTGTCGATCAGGCAGTATTTTCCCGTTTCATTTTCATAATAGCTGTCGATGGCATCCCGGGTGGTGCCTGCCACGTTGGAAACGATGACCCGCTCCTCGCCGAGGATCTGGTTTAGGAGGCTGGACTTGCCCACATTGGGCTTGCCCACGATGGCAACGTTGATGATCTCATTCTCGCCGTCTTCCTCTTCCTCCTCAGGAATATTCTCCAGCACCCAATCCAACAGATCGCCGGTGCCGTGACCGTGGACAGCAGAGGTTTCAAACAGGTCACCGATACCCAGACTGTAAAATTCATACACATCCGGATTCACATGACCGATGGAGTCACACTTATTCACCGCCAGTGCCACAGGCTTGCGGGATTTGCGCAGCATGGTCGCCACATCCTGATCGGCAGCCGTCACACCGGAGCGTACATCCACCACCATGATGATGGCATCCGCCAGTTCAATACCGATCTCCGCCTGACGACGCATGAATTTCAGCATATCGTTTTCCGTGCCCGGCTCGATACCGCCGGTATCCACCAAGCTAAAATGCCGATTGCACCACTCGCAGTCGCCGTAGATTCGGTCACGGGTCACGCCGGGAGTATCCTCAACGATGGAGGTACGGTGTCCGGTCAGCTTATTAAAGAGCATGGATTTGCCCACATTGGGGCGGCCTACAATGGCCACCAAAGGCTTTGCCATGGTAACACTTCCCTTCTTTAGGAATTTCATCTATATATTATGGCACATTTTTGGTTGAATTGCAACATCCATGTGCCGATTTCAAAAAGTTTTACATAAGGAAAAAGAGGAAGGCTGAAAGCCTTCCTCTGCGTTTCCGCTTTTTCCTGCCTTAGTCAGCCTTGGCGGCCAGGACCTGACGGCCATTGTAGGAACCGCAAGCCTTGCAAGCTCTGTGGGGCATGACGGGCTCACCGCACTTGGGGCAAACAGCCACGCTGGGAGCGGACAGCTTCCAGTTGGAGCCACGGCGCTTATCGCGGCGGGCCTTGGACACTTTACACTTAGGGACAGCCATGGTGACACCTCCTTGGTCATACTGCTTTTAACAGCTTTTGTTTTTGTTTTTACTTCTCAAGAAGCTGCTTCAAAGCAGCAAATCGGGGATCGAGCTCCTTCTGGCAACTGCATGGACCATCGTTCAGATTTTTGCCGCAGCGGCAGCAAAGACCCTGACAATCCTCCTTGCACAGCAGCTTGCTATCCAGATTCAGGACGAAAACCGTCCGCACAATGTCATCCAGATCGGCGCTGTCTCCCTCCAGAGGGAATACCCATTCGTCTTCGTTTTCTTCATTCGCCAGTTCCGTTACCAGAACCACATCGATAGGGAATTCTTCTTCCCGGTCGAATTCGGTGGCACAGCGGTCGCAGGTGCCGTGGATGGTTGTCCGGATGGAACCGGTCATCACCAGCACACCGGCGGTGTTGCGCACCTGGCCTTCCGCTATAACCGGCTCGGTCACAGGGAAGCTGTTGCCGTATTGAAGATCACTCAGGTCAACACTGGTGGAAAAAGGGACGGTCGCACCGGGACAGTCCATAATCTTGGATAGTCCTAAGAGCATAGTAACCCCTCCTTTTCACAGTCGTGCCTAGATATTATATAGGCTTTTACCCCATTTGTCAAACATTATTTTCACAAAATCTTTGCAATTTTTATCCCGTTCTATTTGTCCCCACAGGGACATACCATTGACTAAACCATGGCAGGAGCGTCCTCTCCTGCCGGATGAGGAGGCTGGCTATGGAAAACATTTATCAGGATATCGCCGCCCGGACCGGCGGCAACATTTACATTGGCGTAGTAGGCCCGGTGCGTACCGGCAAATCTACGCTCATCAAGCGGATCATGGAGGAGCTGGTGATTCCCGGTATCGATGACCCCTACCGCCGGGAGCGTGCCCGGGATGAGCTGCCCCAAAGCGGCTCCGGCAAAACAATTATGACCTCGGAGCCCAAATTCGTGCCGGAGGAAGCAGTGGAGATCTCCCCAGATGGCACCGCCACACTGCGGGTTCGCATGATCGACTCCGTGGGCTATATGGTAAATGGTGCCGTCGGTGCCGACGAGGACGGCGTTGCCCGAATGGTCACCACCCCTTGGTTCGATTATGAAATTCCCATGACCGAAGCGGCAGAAATCGGCACCAAAAAGGTCATGGATGAGCATTGCTCCATCGGCATCGTGGTCACCACCGATGGCACTGTCACCGATATTCCCCGCTCCGATTACATCACTGCCGAAAGCCGCGCCATCCGGGATATGCAGGCTACCGGCAAACCTTTTTTGGTCATCATCAACTCCCGCAATCCCGGCGGCGACGCAGCCATGGCAGTCAAAAATCAGCTCAAGTCCGAATTTGGGGTGGACGCTGCCATTGCCGACTGTCAGGCGCTGGACAGCGCAGGCATCGCCCAGCTTTTGAAAGACCTGCTTTACGCCTTCCCCATGAAGGAACTGCGTGTCTACCTTCCCCGCTGGATGGATGCGCTGGAGCCGGAGCATCCTGTCAAAGCCGCCCTTTACGAAGCCCTCCTGCGCCGGGCAGACGAAATTTCTACCTTAGGGCAAGCAGAACCCACCCTTTCTGCCTTGAAGGATCTGGAGCAGGTCTTGGATTTCTCCATTCGCAATGTAGATCTTGCCACCGGCACCGTATCCTGCGCTCTCGGATTCCCGGAAAGTCTGTTCTACGAGATCCTCAGCGCCAAAGCAGGCATGGACATCCACAGCGATGCCCAACTCATTTCCCTGCTGGCGGATCTTTCCAAGATCAAGCAGGAGTACGACAAGATCTCCGATGCCCTTTCCTCCGTCAAGGCCACCGGCTACGGTGTTGTCATGCCCACGGCAGAGGAAATGAAGCTGGAAAATCCGGAAATTCTGCGCAAAGGTGGCTCCTTCGGGATCAAGTTGAAAGCCGGTGCCCCCTCCATCCACATGATCCGGGTGGATATCGACACCGAGATCAACCCCATGGTTGGCGATGAAAAGCAGTCCCTTGATCTGATCGACCGACTTTCCAACGAAGCCCCAGAAAAGCTGTGGCAGAGCAATATTTTCGGCAAATCCGTCTATGAACTGATTCAGGAAGGTCTGACCACCAAACTGATCCGCACCCCGGAGGATGTCCGGGCCAAGTTCCGTGGCAGCCTGACCCGAATTGTCAACGAAGGTGCCTCTGGCCTGATCTGTTTGATCTTGTAAGATCACTCCTCCTACACTTGACAAATGTCCACCGCATCAGTACAATAAAAGAAAAACACACAGGAGGAACACACCATGGGCTTTAACAAAAGTGACTATATCTGGACAGACCGTAAGCGTTTTCTGGGTATGCCCCTGAGCTTTACCCGCTACGCCATCAGCGACGACCGCCTGTTCGTATCCGTCGGTTTCCTGAGCATCAAGGACGAGGAGGTCCTCCTCTATCGTATCCGGGATATCACCACCAGCCGCAGTCTGTGGCAGCGTATTTTTGGTGTAGGCTCCATCACCGTTGTATCCTCTGATAAAACACAACCCACGCTTGTCTTGAAAAACATCAAGCACCCCATGCAGACCAAGGAACTTCTGCATCAGCAGGTGGAAGAGATGAAGATCAAGCGCCGTGTCCGGGTTGGTGAGATCATGGCAACCTCCTACGACGATAGCGACGATGATCTGGATCTGGACGACGAAAACAACTAATCTTTCTTTGCCGGGTGCAAAAAATCGCACCCGGCATTTTTTCTTTACATTTATTTCACTTTACCTTCCGAACAAAACGTGATACACTATTAAAATAGACCATTCCGGGAGGAATCTTTATGAATTTACCTAAGAAGCTACAGCTTCCCAATTTACCCATAAAGAAAATCACGCAGAACTACCTGCTCTGGGCCTTTGTTATCCCATGCTTCAGTATGCTGGTTGTCATGCTGCTGGGAATGTATGAACCCTTCGGCAACAACTACGCTATGCTGTATTCCGATCAGTACCACCAGTATTACCCCTTCTTCGTTGCCTTCCGCAAAGCACTCCTCAGCGGAGAATCGCTGCTTTACAGCTGGGACGTGGGCATGGGTCTTGACTATCTGGGGCTGATTTCTTACTATCTGGCATCACCGCTGAACTTACTCAGCATTTTTGTGCCGGAAAGCCTGACGCTGGAGTATTTCGCCTTGCTGACCCCCATCAAGCTTGGTCTTGCAGGACTGTTCTTCGCCATTTTCCTGAAGAATATTTTTAACCAAAACGATCTGTCCATTTCTATTTTCGGCGGATTTTACGGTCTGTGCGCATGGGCGCTGGGCTATCAGTGGAACATCATGTGGCTGGATACCTTCGCCCTTCTTCCGCTGGTGGCATTGGGTACGATCTGGCTGCTGCGGGATAAGAAGTTTATTCTTTATACCGTTACCCTGTTCCTGTCTGTTTTCGCCAACTATTATATCGGCTTCTTTACTTGCATTTTCGTTCTGCTGCTGTTCATCTGCTATGAGATCTGCCGTTTCCCCGGCATCAAGCGGTTCGCTCTGGATCTGGGCCGCATTGCCCTGTTTTCCATCATCGCCATCGGCATGACGGCTGTGTTGGAGCTACCTGCGCTGGCAGCTCTGCAAAACACCCAATCCAGCGTCAACACCTTCCCGGACTATTTCAGTCTGAATATCGTGGAGTATGAGCTTTGCACCCCCGCCAGAGAAGCATGGGCACTGTATAAATCCTCCAAAGAAGCCGGTGCCGGCTTCATGGAGCTATTCAAACTGTATTTTGACGCTTTGAAGTTGTCTTTTCCCCCCATTATGGACGGTATGCGTCAAGTCGCCGGTAATGTAGGCGGCAGTCTGGAACCCACCTTCAAGGAAGGACTTCCCAACCTTTACTGTGGTGTCGGCACACTGGTGCTGTCATTCCTGTTCCTGACCGCTAAAGAGGTGAAAATCCGGGACAAGATTTGCTCCGTGCTCCTTTTGATTTTCTTCATGTTCAGCTTCCTCATCCGACAATTGGATTATATCTGGCATGGCTTCCACTTCACGAATATGATTCCCTATCGGTTCAGCTTCCTGTTCAGCTTTGTTATGCTGTACATGGCCTACCGGGCATGGCTGATCCGGGACCGGTTCAAGCTGTGGCAACTGATCACAGCAGCCGTACTGGCAGTCGGAATCCTCATGTGCTCCGACCAGCGCAATTCTTTTATCTACCTTTCCTATAATCTGTCCGTCCTGCTGCTGTTTGTCGGTGTCTTCATTTATGGAATCATCGAGCGCTGGCTTGACAAGCGAGAGGCTGAAGAGACCGATGCAGAGGTCCTCGCCAAACGTCAGACTCATCGGCGCAAGCAGATCACACTGGCTCTAACCGTCATCATGGCACTGGAGCTTGTGCTGAACGTGGCCAATTTTGGCGTTCGTTTTCCCCCCACCTCCGTTACCAACTACCCAAAAGGCACAGAGAACACCGCCTCTGCCATTCGCTATATGTATGAGCGGGAGAAGTATTCCGACTTCTTCCGAGCCGAAGTCACCCATAACCAAACCCTGAACGATGGCGCTCTCAACGGCTACCACGGCATCACCACCTTCACCAGCTCTGCCAACGTCCGTGTCACGGAGTTTATGGAAGCCCTGGGTTACAGTGCAAAAAACACCTATAACCGTTACAGCTTTGAAGAATCCTCCCCGGTTTGCAACCTGTTCCTGAATTTGAAATATATGATTGAACGGGACGGGGATGTAGAGGATAATCGCTATTTCGATACCATCCACCATTTCGGAGATGTGTATTTGCAAAAAAACAACGCTTATCTTCCTCTGGGCTTCTTGGCGGAAAGCGAGCTGGCAGAATTGGACCTCGAAGGTAACGGAAATAATTTCTACTTTCAAAACCATCTATTCAAGCTGGCAACAGGTTTGGACGAAAGCGTCTGGACCATTTTACCCTCCAAGCGGCTCACCGTCAGCTCCAGTGGCATCACCCTCGGCACCCAAACCGCCAGCGGTTTCACTGGCTACACGGCAGATGCCGGCTCCGGCACTCTGCGTTATACCTATAAAATGGATCGGGACGGCTTCCTGTGCCTGGATACGAATATGACCGCCCGTAACAGCTTCCGGGTCTACAAAAACGGCAAGGAGCTTTACAGCGAATCTTTAAGCCTGCCGCAGATGTTTGCTGTCAGCGATGTCGTTCTGGGCGATACCATCATGGTGGAAATCACCTGCTCTCAGGGCACAAACGGCACCGTCAACATCCGGGCCGGTATTCTGGATGAACAGGCGTTTCGGAAGGGCTATGATATTCTCGCCGCCTCCACACTGGATCTGACGGAGTTCTCCACCACATCCATCGAAGGTACTATTAACTGTAACCGGGACGGTCTGCTGTACACCTCCATCCCCCACGACGGCAACTGGGTCGCCACCGTGGACGGTAAGGAAACAGACATCACACTGGTTGGCGACTGCATGATCGCACTCCCTCTGACACAGGGCGAGCACACCATCACCTTCACCTACCGCAACAAAGCCTTTACAACCGGCCTGCTGATCTCCCTATGCTGCACCGCCGCATTCGTCGGACTGATCATTCTGTCACGCAGTTCCCCAAAATCAAAGGGAAAGTATGAGAAATAAGCAAACCGCCCGGCATTCGCCGGGCGGTTCTTCTATCAATTGGTCTGCATCAGATCCCGGAAGAAGCTCCAAACTTCATCATCGGTATCGAAATTACACACAAACATCTGGTTTGCCATTGCGCCGGACAGTGCATCGGGGATACGTCCCCACATCTTCATGCTGGCTCCGTACTTTTCCATAACGGCGTGGTCATCCAGCTTATAGGCCTTTCCATCCCGGCGGCCCACAAAGGCGCAGTGGTGATGGGGGCGATCCAAAGGCAGGGTGTTCTTATCGAAAGCGATCATATCTGCCCAGATCTTGTACACATCGGTTTCATAGGCAAAGTTGTACATATCAGGTGTAAAGCCACCGGCGGGACGCATATTGACCTCCAAACCGATGATATCGCCCTTCTTGCCCAGGCCTGCCTGATCCTCGTTCAGTACAAAGTACTCCAGATGGACAAACCGGCTGCGAACGCCGAAAGCCTTGACCGTGCGTAGACCCGCATCGATCACATTTTCCGGCAGCTCCTTGACGATGTAGTAAATGGAGTCTGCCTGGTCGTTCACAATATCCATCAGGGACAGCGGTGTGATATTGCCGGACTCAAACAGCGCATTTCCCTTTGAATCGATGATGGCATCGTAGGTGCGGACATAGCCGTTGACGAACTCCTCCATGATGTAAACCTGCTCGTCCATGTGATCGATGAAGAAATGCAGCTCGTCATCGTTGCGCAGACGGTAGGTCTGGCTGGCGCCCACGCCATTGTCAGGCTTGACCACCACAGGGTAGCCCACCAGATGAGCAAACTCTGCCGCATCCTCATAACCCTTGACCAGATGGTAGCGGGCGGTGGGGATACCGGCCTTGGCGTAGTATTCCTTCATGGCAGACTTGCGCTTAATGTAGTCGATCTGATGGCTCTTAAAGCCGGTGGTGATGTTAAACTCCGTACGCAGCTTGGCATCCCGCTCCAGCCAGTATTCGTTGTTGCTCTCCAGCCAGTCGATCTTGCCGTACTTGTAAGTGAAGAAGGCAACAGCCTTGAACACCTCGTCGTAGTTTTCCAGCGAAGTGACCTTGTAGTATTCGTCCAGAGATTCCCGCAAATTCTGAGTCAGCTCATCATAGGGGCAGTCACCGATGCCCAGAACACGCAAACCATTATTCTTCAGTTCAGCGCAGAACTTCCAATATGTAACGGGGAAATTAGGGGAAATAAAGACAAAATTCTTCATATTTTCTCTCCTTTTTATCAGTACAGAAACCGGGGTGCATAGTGGGCCACCATCTTGTACCACCAGGGCCAGTCGTGATCCACATCGTAGCCCCAGTAATCCACCTGTGCGTGGATGCCCTTATCCCGCATCACGCCCTCCAAACGGCGGGTGCTGTCCAGCAGCACATCCTCCCATGCGCCCTGACCGACCACGAACAACATCTGGCGGTCGTTGTACATACCCTTGTAGTAGTGGTCGTCGGGCATATTGCGCAGGTATTCCACGGGGGTGTTGCGGTAGAGGATCTCGTCCATGTAATCGCCGAAATACTCCCCGGAATCGTACAGGCCGGAAATTGCGAACACCGCATTAAACAGGTCAGGACGGTGGAAGAACAGGTTTGCAGCATGCATGGCACCCATGGAACAGCCGAAGGTCATAATCCCCTGATCGTAGCCGTTGCGCTCACCGCTGAGGTGACGGATATAGGGCACCAGCTCCTCGATCACATAATTGTACCAGCGCTCATGCTGCTCGATGCGCCAGCGGTAATCAGCGCCGAAGTTGGCGTAAGTTTCGTTGTCAATGCAGTCGATGGAGTAGACCGTGCAGCGACCCTCTTCGATCCACTGAGCCCAGTGGTCAACCATCTGGAAGTTTTCAAAATCAAAGAACCGGCCGCCCTGGCAGGGAACGAACATCACAGGCCGTCCGGCGTGACCGTAGACCTTGAACTCCATATCCCGGTTCAGGTGGCTGCTCCAATGCTTGTAGTAACGAATTTCCATTATTCTCTCTCCTTATAATCCTAAGCAATCCATAAAGATCGGAATCTGCTTTTCCCAAGAAGCCTCACTGTGGGTGCCGCCGGGAACGATGCGGAAGGCAAGATTCACCCGCTTGGTCAGCAGCAGATGGCTGGTAGAAATCAACGCCTCTGCGTTGGCAGCGTGGTTGAACATCTCCAGTGCGCCGTAGTCCATATAAATGCAGGTGTCATTCTTGATCCGAGCACGGGCAACCATTTCCAGCACCTTACCGGGCGATACCCACAAACTGGGGGACAGACACGCCGCCCGCTGGAACACATGATTGTAGCAAGCCACGGCGTACAGTCCAATCAAGCCGCCCAAAGAAGATCCGGCGATGATGGTATTCAGTCTGTCCGGCAAGGTGCGGTAATTCTTGTCGATGTAGGGCTTTAATTCCTTAATCAGCCAGTTCATATAAATGCTGGCCTTGCCCTTGATCTTGCCGATCTCTGAATTTTCGTAGTTAAAGGGAGAATACTCGGTAATGCGGCCGTTGCCGTCGTGGTTGCATTCCACCGCCACGATAATGAGCTGCTTCCCCGTTTCCTGCATATATTTATTCATGCCCCAGGACTTACCAAAGGTAGCATCTTCATCGAAGAACACATTGTGTCCGTCGAACATATACATAACCGGGTAGCGCTTATCCTTTTCCTGATCGTAATTGTCAGGCAGATAGATATAAGCCCGACGGGTCTTGACCCCGGTGAGCTTGGGGATGGTAACGTTCCATTTAATGACCATTTTTATTCCCTCCGCATAATACGGCATTATATTTGAATAAACATAGTATAATTCTGTTTTCCGGGAATGTCAACGTTTCCACCCGGCGAAAATAGTCCGGGTTTTTGCGTTTTTTCTGGCATTTTGAACAGAAAAGAACCCAGTGCGTAAGCTTACGCCCCGGCAGACCGTAGAAAAACCCCTGTTTTGCATCAAGCAAGACAGGGGTTTTTCTACGGTCTGAAACACATCAGTCACTGACTGATGTGTTTTTGCAATTAAAAATCAATGCGGATCAGTTCGGATTCCTCAGTCACACGCTCGCTGCCAACAAAACTCTCACCCTTGAAGACCTCATGGGTCAGCTCCACACTTTCGATACGCTGAATATTGTTCTTCTTCAGGAAGTCGCTCCAAAGCCAGAATCCGGCGAAGCCCTCGGAATTTTCCTGCATGGCAAGCTTTTCAAAGTCATCATATTCAATGCCGTTAATCGTCTTGATTTTGATGGTCGTACGAATAGGCGCATCCAGTTTGTTCTCACAATATGCCTTAAAGATCGCACTACCGCTCATATCAACCTCAAAACTGCACAGCACCAGATAAATTTCATCCGTGTCGATCAGAACCGTACCTTCCTTATTGACAGGCTGCACGTAATCACTGGGGCAATCGGTTTTGATAGTCAGTGCCCCCGTGTTCTCGACAAGCACACCATCCTCCACGGTATAGCTGCCGTCCGGGCTGGTTTCAGTATGGACATTGTCGATCTTGAGCGCAAACTCTATTTGCTGGATGATTTCGATATCCGAAAGCTCCAGCGAGCTGTTGGGCAGTTTCAGCTCCGTTTCCTTCGTCTCACCGGCAGCACAGGAATAGCTCAAAACGCTGCCGCCCAGACACAGGCCATTGATATCAAAATAATGAGAAGTGATCTTCACATCGCTTGTAGTGTTGTTCTTCGTTTCCAGCAGAAGACGCACCGTGCCGTTGGGGTCAAAGCAGTCCAGCTTCTTTGCGGCGATCACAATGCCGTTATCATCATAAATAACCTGTTCGCTAATATTTACGATCTGGCTGCCGGGAATGACCGATGCGTTCTCCTCAACACTTTCAACGGCTCTTGTAAAGCTCTCGCCGCTGGATATCGTTCCCTCCTGCTTTAACCAGAGGCCAGTCTGCTTATCCACATGGATCACGGCTGTGGTCTGCGTCTCAAACACATTGTCCGTATACTTCACATCATAAACATAGCAATCCCGGTTCAGATATGTGGCATCCTCACGCTTGGAAAAACCATCTGTCTTCATCCATTTTTCATATCCAACGCCCAAATTGGCGAAATTATACAGAAAATATCCGTCAGCGGTGCCAAACTGATCACTGTAGTCCGCCTGTACATAATTACCGCTGCCCGGCTGTCCGGCATAGCACACCGCGCCATCCTGCATCACCAGGCACAAATAATCCATGGCATTCACAGCCACGCCATCCTGCTTCAAAACCCTCTGCTGAAAATATCTCGGTACGCTTCCCGTATTGGAAACAGCATATACGATTGACTGCTCCGTACCGCTGGAGGGAACGGAGAACGCACAACGGATCGTCAAATCTTTCAAGTCCTCGATGGATACAGTCTTTTCCGGCACATCCAGAACGTCACCAACCTTAGCATCGGTGCTGGAATTGCCGCCGCTAGAGCCGCCGTTATTCTGACCCGTGCCTGTTTTTTCACCGCAGGCCACAAAGCAGGTCAACAGCATTGCTATGACAAGCAGTAGGCTAATCACTTTTTTCATATGGAAGCCTCCTATTGATGTATTTATCATTTTTATGGTATCATGGTAAAATCAAAAATGCAAGTGGAATCATTCGTCGCAGAACAAAAGACTAACTATTAAAAGTCAAGTCTCAATTTGGGAATGATACAGAAAAAGTTTCTACCACAAAAACGGCATGACAAGTAGAGCGTCGCTAACGGCGCTCTGAGAAAAGGTTGTGATAGCGGTTAGATGGAAGCC
>JBGVKN010000060.1:0-8207 GCA_045123795.1 Faecousia sp.
CCCGGTGCAGTTTTAATCACCGTACAGGACACAGGAGAAGGAATCCTGCCGGAGAATTTGGAAAATATCTTCGTAAAAGGCTTTTCAACCAAAGGCAGCGGTCGCGGAACGGGACTCTATCAAGTGAAGTCAATGGTGGAAGCTCTTGGCGGTTCTGTTACGGTAGAGTCGGAACCCGGAATGGGAACATCGTTTACTATAAAGTTTAAGAAGGAGGGGTGCTGATGTATCGGGTACTGATTGTAGAAGACGATCCAATGGTTGCCATGATCAACGAACAATATGTAAAAAAGAACAAACAGTTCACTGTTGTTGGCACCTGCAAAGACGGTGCTGCAGCATTAGATTATTTAAGCAGTAACGAAGCAGACTTACTTATCCTGGATGTGTTCATGCCACAAATGGACGGATTTGAGACACTGCGTCAGATCCGCAAACGGCAGATTCCCGTGGATGTGATCATGGTGACTGCCGCAGACGAGCGTGAAGCTTTGGAAGAAGCACTTCACCTTGGTATCGTTGATTACCTAATTAAGCCATTTACTTTTGAGCGTTTCCGCATGGCACTGGATAAGTATGTTGCCCATGTGGATGCGCTTAAAGATCTGGACAAGCTGAATCAGAAAAGCATTGATTTTATCATTGATAACACCAAAAGAAAAAGCGCAGAAATCCATCCGAAAGGAATTCAGGACAATACACTAAACTGCATCGTCTCCTATCTGCGCAGCAATGCACAAGCTTGGCTTACAGGCGAGGAGATTGCCAGTCAGGTTGGGCTGACGAGTGTTACGGTCAGAAGATACTTATCCTACCTGACGGAAGCCGGCATAGTAATCGGTCAAATGGACTACGCAACAGGTGGCAGACCAAGCATGCAGTATAAGATCGACCAGTAGTTATCGTACATACAATAGTCCTGTTTGGACATCCCGGATAAGGCCGCCAATGCGTCGATCTCGGCATTTTCCTCAGGAGATACCCGCTTACAGCGCCATCGTCCTCGTCCATCGCGAGCCTTAGCAGACATTTTCATCACCTCTTTCCTGCAACGCATTCAAATCAGCAGCCATTTGCCGTTGCACAGTGGGGAACAGGTGCGCATACCGGAAAGTAATGTCGATAGACTCATGTCCCGTCCGTTCCGCGATTGCCACGGCACTGTATCCCATATGAATCAGGAGGGATACGTGGGAATGCCGCAAATCGTGCACTCGAATTCGCTGCAATCCCATTGCTTTGCTGCCCTGTTCCATTTTGCGGTAGAGATAACTCTTGGATAGTGGAAAAAGACGGTCATCGGGTTTCGGCTCATACAGTATTTCAATACAGGTGGACGGCGTAGATATTACAGATGAAGAATTGGTGGCTGTTACGGAGTATGTCAAACCTCTGGCGGATTCCATGAAGGAATCTCCCACCGAGTTCGAACTGGTATGCTGCATTGCCTTTGAATCTTTCCTGCGCAAGAAGTGTGATACCGTAGTACTGGAAGTTGGTATGGGTGGTACCTTTGATGCGACAAATGTCATCGAAACTCCCAAAGTCGCTGTCATTACCAACTTGAATTTGACGATATCATCGAGTATAATTTCCGATAAACAAACGATTTGCTTTGATCGCCGTATGAACACGCTGGACAAAGTAACATTGAAATAAGGAGAGCACTATGAGTAGTTCAATTTATGAGCAGGCACAGGCGGCAATATCTGAGCTGTGTGAAAAAGCAAAGCTGAAGGCAGGCAACATTGTAGTTGCAGGTTGCTCTACCAGTGAGGTGATCGGTTCAAAGATTGGTACCAATTCCAGCCCAGAGGTAGCGGCGGAGATTTTTGCTGCGCTTCACGACTATACCCAGAGCAAAGGGCTATACCTTGCTGTTCAGTGCTGTGAACATCTGAACCGGGCGATCATCACAGAACGTAGTGCCGTTCCCTGTGCTGAGCCTGTCAATGTAGTTCCCCAGCCCAAAGCTGGTGGTTCTCTGGCGACCAAGGCATACGCAGGATT
The DNA here is from genome assembly GCA_045123795.1 of Faecousia sp. GTDB lineage: Bacteria > Bacillota > Clostridia > Oscillospirales > Oscillospiraceae > Faecousia. The sequence continues at coordinate 2,011 of JBGVKN010000060.1, forward strand.
TGCTGATCCAGTAGCGGTGGAAGATATCAAAGCGGATGCTGGTCTGGATATTGGCCTGACTTTGATTGGAATGCATCTGAAAAAGGTTGCTGTTCCTGTCAGACTGGAAAACAACCGGATCGGAGAAGCCATTGTTGTGGCAGCCCGGACCCGCCCCAAATTTATTGGTGGTGTTCGTGCCACTTATGATCAGAATCTCCTATAAATATAGCAAAGGCACCGCCATTATGGCGGTGCCTTCGTTAGTTGTTAGAATTTTACGATTACCGTTGTCCCGATATTTGGTTCACTTTCTATCTCAATTATGGCTCCAAGCTGCTGGGCTGCATGCTTCACAATGGAAAGACCCAGACCGGTGCCGCCGGTTTCGCGGGAGTGGCTCTTGTCCACCCGGTAGAACCGTTCAAATATCCTCGCCTGGTGTTCCTTGGGAATACCGATACCGGTGTCCTTGACCGTTATGCTGTCTTTGCCAACAGTGACAGTTACCTTGCCGCCGTCTTTGTTGTAACGGATGGCATTATCACACAGGTTGTAGATCAGTTCATAAGCAAGCTGCCGCACACCGGTGATGACAGTATGTTCTCCCAACAGCTCTACGGTGATATTCCGGCTGTCCGCTGCAGGCAGTAATGTTTGGAGCACCTGTGATGTAACTGCATATAAGTTAACACTTTCCTGTGGAAATTCTCCGCTTTCGTCCAGCTGGGACAGGCGGATAATGTCATTGATCAGCTGCAGAAGCCGTTCTGCCTCACTGCAGATGTAACCGGTAAATTTCTGCACATCCTCAGGCTTTACCAAGCCGGATTGCAGAAGCTGGGCACTATTAAGAATGGACTGCAAGGGGGTCTTCAACTCGTGAGATACATTGGCGGTAAATTCCTGCCGGTTTCTCTGAGCGTTGACCTGCTCAGTTACATCAAAGGCTAATACTACAGCACCCAAAAGCCGATTCCCGGATACGATGGGGCTGATCCCGATCTGATACTCAGAACCGTGCTTTGTAATACGGAAATCGCAATGCTGTTTCGCAAGGGCCTGCTTAACACCGCCCGACATTGCCTGACTTCTGTCTACCACCAGGAAGTCCAAACCAACACAGGCCTTGCTGGTTTCAAAGAGTCTGGCTGCTGCTGGGTTAATACTCAGGATTTTGCCTTCGCTGTCCAGCAATACAAGGCCTTCGCTCATGGAAGAGGTGGTCTGCTCAAACTGGTCGGTTTTCTCTTTCAGCTGTGCCACTTGGGCAGAGATCTGCTTATTCTGCTTTTCGATGCGGTGCAGAAGCGGCGAGATCTCATCGTATGTATTGCAGGACAAAGGATTGTCCAAATTCAGGTCATTGAGGGGATTGACGATCCGATTGGCCATTCTCCGTGCCAGCATTAGAGAGACTGCAATGGCAATGAGATAGATCAGAACCAGAGGAAACAAAACCTCCAACAACAGTGCAAGAACAGAATCCTGGGCGGTAGAGATACGCAACACAGAACCATCCTGGAGCTTCACAGCCTTGTATAGCATTTTTGTTGTTACAGTATCAGAATAACGCTGGCTTTCGCCGCTGCCGTAGGCAAAGGCTTCCTTGATTTCTTCCCGGTCTGCATGGTTATCCATGGTCTCGTAGGAAGTCTGGGTATCATGGAGTACCGTACCGGATTTCTCGATCCAGGTAAAACGGAAATTTCCCTTAGACAGTGCATCCAGATAATCCTCACCGTATTGCTCCAAGCCATTCTGCGCTATGGTCAGCTCGTTACCTAACTGCTGCCAATGCAGGTCAGAATAGTGGCTGTAAAGAACACCCAACGTAACACCGAAGCAGACAAACAGCACCAGAGTTGCCACAATAACGATGGAACGGAAGATTCGTTTGGTCATCCGACCACCTCCATCCGGTAGCCAATGCCCACCACTGTCTTAATGCAGCCGGCGGCCTCACCCAGCTTTTGGCGCAGTGTCTTGATGTGCATATCCACGGTACGGCTTTCTCCGATGAATTCCTCACCCCAGACCTCATGCATCAGGGTTTCCCGATTAAACACCTTTCCGGGGTTCTGCAGGAAGAGCCGCAAAATGGCAAATTCCTTTTTGGTCAGCTCCACATCATCGCCCAAAACGCGAACCTCGTGGTTCTCTACATCCATGGTGATGCCGTGGGCGGAAAGGAGATTCCCATCACCCTGTTTGCCGCATCTTCGCAGCACAGCCTTGATTCTGGAAACCAGGGTCATAATACCAAAGGGCTTGACCAGATAGTCATCTGCACCGGTATCCAGGCCGGTAATCATATTCATTTCGGTACCCTTGGCAGTTGCCATGATGATTGGGATATCCTTTGTAGTGGGATTCCCTCTCAGCTTTTTCAGTATGGTAATGCCGTCATCTCCCGGCATCATAATGTCCAGCACGATCAGGTCCGGACGCTCCGTCTTCAGAGCTTCAAACATGGGTGCGCCGCTGGCAAAGCTCTTTGCCTCGAACCCTGTGGAATTGAGGGTATACACCTCAATATCTCGGATCGTGCTGTCGTCATCGACGATCCAAATCATAATTTATTCCTCTTTCGTATGCTGCCCTGTGATAGAAAACTCTACCCACTCGGCAATATTGGTAGCATGGTCACCGATCCGCTCCAGGTACTTTGCGATCATCAGAAGATCCAGGCAGTATTGACCGTCCTCTCGATTGCTGCTGATCATATGGATCAGGGTCTCCTTGGTGCGATCAAAGGCGTCGTCCACGATATCATCCATGGAGATCACCTTTTTCACCAGAGCCATATCCTGGTTGACGTAGGCATCAATGGAAGAGCGAACCATCTGTTGGGCGGTTTCTGCCATCAGGCGGATATCCTCACACTCCACACCAGTGCGGCCATTCAGGAACGGCACGATCTCACCGATATCCTCTGCCTGGTCGCCAATTCGTTCCATGTCGGTGATGATTTTCATGGCAGCAGAGATCTGACGCAGATCCCGGGCTACGGGCTGCTGCTGAAGCAGCATCTTCAGACAGATGGCCTCGATATCCCGTTCCATCTGGTCGATCTCCCGGTCATGGGAAGCGGCTTCGTGGGCAATATCCGCATTGCCCTCCAGCAGTGCCTTCACAGCAAGATCGATGGCAGTCTCACAAGCGGAGCCCATCTCAATGAGTTTTCTATGCAGCGTGTTCAGCTGGCTATCAAACAAATTACGCATTATCCGAACCTCCCGGTGATGTAATCTTCTGTACGCTTATCCTGCGGCTGAGAGAACATTTGCTCTGTATCGCCAAACTCGACCAGCTCACCAAGAAGGAAGAAAGCGGTGTTGTCAGAAATTCGGACGGCCTGCTGCATATTATGGGTGACCATGATAATAGTATAATCCTTCTTCAGCTGCTGCGTCAAGTCCTCGATTTTAGATGTGGAAATGGGGTCCAGTGCGGAAGTGGGTTCGTCCATCAAAAGCACCTTAGGCTTCACAGCCATGGCTCTTGCGATGCAAAGTCTTTGCTGTTGGCCGCCGGACAAGCCCAGTGCTGACTTCTTCAGCCGGTCCTTTACTTCGTCCCAGATAGCAGCACCCTGCAGTGCTTCCTCCACAATATCATCCAACGGGATCTTGTTCTTGATACCGTGGGTGCGGGGACCGTAGGCAATGTTGTCGTAGATGCTCATGGGGAAAGGATTGGGCTTCTGGAACACCATGCCGATCTCCTTGCGAAGATCGTTTACATCCACACTGGGAGCAAAGATGTCCTGTCCACCGTAGGTTACTGTTCCTTCGATCCGAACGGAAGGGATCAGGTCATTCATCCGGTTCAGTGTCTTCAGGAAGGTAGACTTGCCGCAGCCGGAAGGGCCGATGAGGGCGGTGATGCTGCGCTCGGGGATCTCAATATTGATATTTTTCAGTGCCTGGGTAGCGCCGTACCACAAACACAGGTCTTTCGCGGTAATGATACTCATGCATTCTTTTTCCTTTCAAAATATTTGGCAATCAGGCTGGCGCTGAGGTTAATGATCAGCGTCAGGATCATCAGGATGGCAGCGATGGCAAAGGCCACGCCAAACTCACCGCCTTCGGTGGCGTACATATACAAAGCAACCGTCAAGGTAGAGCCGGAAGTAAACAGTGCGTCCACAAAGCCATTGAGTGCATGGGCAAATCCTGCAGTGAACAGAAGTGCTGCGGATTCGCCTACGATTCTGCCGATGGACAGGATGCAGCCGGTGACCACACCATCTACACAACCGGGCAGTACCACGGTGCGGATCACACGCCATTTGCCTGCACCCAGACCGAATGCGCCCTCTCTGTAGGATTGGGGTACGGTCTTTAAGCTCTCCTGGGTGGTTCGCATCACCGTAGGCAGATTCATAATCACCAGGGTCAGGGCACCTGCCAGCAGGCTTTTATCCAAATCCATGAACTGGCAGAAGAACAGCGAGCCGAACAGGCCGTAGATAATGGAAGGGATGCCGGACAGTGTCTCTGCTGCGTATTCGATCATAGCCACAACACGCTTGTTGGAAGCATACTCGGTCAGATAGATGGCCGCTCCCACACCCAGGGGGATCACGAAAACCAGTGTGGTCAGAATGATGTAGACCGTATTCAGGATATCCGGAAGAATGCCGATCCGGTCTGTCAGATAACTGGGCTTAGTAGAGAGCAGCTCCCAGGTGATATTGGGAAGGCCCTTATAAAGCACATAGCCCAGAAGAAACAGGGTCAAACCGGCAGTAATTCCGGCGGCAAGCCACATAAGCGCTTGCATAGTCCAATTGTAGATGCTTCTTTTTTTCATAACAGTATTCCAATCATAAGAATCAGTACAGCAAGAGATCCCAGACTCAACAGCGCATAGGGTTTCCCACGAAGTGTCCACAGAAACAATTGCTTTCTCGGTTTGATTCTCATTTCTTTTCTCCTTTCAGGAAGAAGTTCAGCACTGCGTTGATCATCATGATAAACAGGAACAGCACCAGTGCGATGGAAAACAGAGCTTCCCGGTACAATCCGTCGGCATAACCCATACCACTGGAAACTGCGGTAGTCAGGAAACGAACACTTTGGAAGAGGCTAGGCATATTGGCCACATTACCGGAGACCATCATCACTGCCATCGCCTCACCGATGGCACGGCCTACACCCAGTACTACAGCGGTAGCGATACCACTCTTAGCTGCCGGAACGGAAACCCGGAACCATGTTTCGGTAGGGGTTGCGCCCAGTGCCAGGGATGCATCCTCATATTCCTTGGGAACAGCATCCAGAGCGGTAATGGAAACCTTAATAATGGAGGGCAGGATCATAATGGCCAGCACCACGATGGCAGCCATCAGGCTGGCGCCGTCCGGAAGGCCGAACAGATCGCGGATACCGGGCACCAGCACCATCATACCAACAAGGCCGTAAACCACAGAGGGAATGCCTGCCAGCAGGCTGACTGCACCGGACATGATCTCTTTTACCTTAGGAGAAGCCTTCTTGGAGAGAAAAACTGCCGTCAGGAAACCGATGGGTACGCCCAGGACCAGTGCACCGGCTGTGCCGTAAATACTGGACAGAATGAAGGGCAGGATACCGAACTTCGGTTCAGAGGAAGCGGGATCCCATGTATCTCCGAAGAGGAAGTCCCACAGACCGATCTCCAGGATCGCCGGGATACCGGAGATCACCAGATAGACGGTGATGACCAACACACTGGCGACGGTAACAAGGCCCAGGATTAGGAAGAGTCCGTGTACGGCCCGCTCAAATTGTTTGTTCTTTTTCATACTTTTCACCATTGACGCGGAACAAGCGGCGATTTGCACCGCCGCATTGCTTCCTTATTTTTTAGTTGGCAGGAACCACACCGGCTGCACTGATGATTTCGTTTGCCTTATTGGAAGTCACGAAGTCGAAGAATTCCTGAGCAGTCTTGCTGAGTGCTACGCCCTCTTTGGTAACCAGGACAAAGGGACGCTGTACAGGATAGCTGCCATCCTTGATAGTTGCTTCGCTGGGAGCCACACCGTTGACTCTGATGGCCTTCACGGTGTTCTTGACAGAGGACAGGGAGATATAGCCGATGGCGTTGGCATTCTCTGCTACTGCGGTAAGCACTGCGCCGTTGGAGGTCAGCTCCTGGCGGTACTTGCAGGCATCCTCGGTATCGGTGATGGACTCGAAGCCGTCGCGGGTGCCGGAGTTCTCTTC
>JBGVKN010000061.1:0-11283 GCA_045123795.1 Faecousia sp.
GCCCTCCGGGCGCAAAGGCTCCCTCTGACGAGGGAGCTGTCAAAAATCTCTGATTTTTGACTGAGGGAGAGATAAAATGTGCAGTTTTCCTCGGCAGTGAGGTGATTTTCGCATTTTCTCTCCCCCAGTCACGGCGTTCGCCGTGACAGCCCCCTCGTCAGAGGGGGCCTTGATTGCTCCGCTAAACAACAATTTATCTTCCCCATGCCTCGCATTGACTTTTCCGAGAAACTCATGGTATAATTCGACAAACTACAAACCGGGAGGTGGGGAAATGGATTTATTGAAGCGGATCATACCGATTGTTTTGCTGGCCTGTCTTCTCTGCGCCTGCGCTGAACACCCGGTTGCTCCCACCATATCCCAAACAGGCCCCTCCACACACCCCGCCACCGTGCCCTCCACCGCTCCGCCGGAAACCACTCTCCCTCCGGAAACCGTTCCCCCGGAGCCGGAAATCCCATCCATTCTGGATTTTCTACGGATCGCCGCCCAGCCCGTGGGACAGACCATGTACGTCTGGGGCGGCGGCTGGAATGAGGAGGACACCGGCGCAGGCATCGAAGCTGTGACCCTCGGTCTTTCTCCCCAATGGGCTACCTTTGCCGCCGCACAGACCGCCAATTACGATTACAAATCCACCCGTTATCAGATTCATGACGGTCTGGATTGCTCCGGCTATGTGGGCTGGGCCATATATAATGTATTGGAAACGGAAAACGGCCAGCCCGGCTACGTCAGCAAAGCTTCCGGCATGGCACAAGCCCTGTCCGACCGGGGGCTGGGCTCGTACATTCCGGTGCAGGACATGACCCAGTGGCTCCCCGGCGACATTATGAGCATGCGGGGCCACGTGTGGATCACCGTGGGAATGTGCGCCGACGGCAGTGTCCTGCTGCTCCACGCCAGCCCGCCCGGTGTCATCTTCAGCGGTACCCTCCTGCCGGATGGCAGTGAAAGCGAAGCCTCCATGCTGGCAGAGCGGATCATGCAGGTACATTTCCCCGACTGGTACAACCGGTTCCCCCACTGTGCCCGGTCGAATACATACCTTAAGAATTCCTCCGCTATGCGCTGGAGCGCCGATGTTCTCAGCGACCCGGAAGCACTGCGAGATATGACCGCCGAGGAAGTGGTCGATTTGATATTTGCCGCAGAAAAAACCACGCCAAACGGCGTGGTTTTTTATCATTTGATTAGCACAGCTTGGCGCCTGCGGGGATGGCATCATCCACCATAATCAGGTTCAGCTTTTCCTCGCCACCCTCAGCGTGGATGGCACTGAGCAGCATACCGCAGCTCTCACGCCCCATCATCTTCCGGGGCGGCAGGTTCACGATGGCAACCAGCGTCTTGCCGATGAGATCCTCGGGTTTGTAGAACTTGGCGATGCCACTGAGGATCTGCCGATCCGTACCGGTGCCGTCATCCAGCGTGAACTGCAGCAGCTTGTCGCTCTTCTTCACGTTCTTACAATCCTTGACCTTCACAGCCCGGAAATCGCTCTTGCAGAAGGTGTCGAAATCCACATTTTCCTCGGCATAAGGCTCGATCTCCAGTGCGGGCTTGGCAGGCTTACTCAGCTCCTCCAGGGCAGCCAGCTCCTTCTCCACATCCAGACGGGGGAACAGGAGCGCACCAACGGTGGTAGTCCAGACAGCGGCAGTGTCGGCACAGTAGCACTGGGCATCCCAAGTGCGAGCCTCAGCAGGAACATTGAGCTGATCGAAGATCTTCTCAGCGGTCTGGGGCATGAAGGGAGTAATGAGAATAGCGGCAATACGGATGCACTCGCACAGGTTCTTCATAACAGTCAGCAGGCGGGCCTTGGTGTCCTCGCTCTTAGCCAGAATCCAGGGAGTTGTTTCGTCGATATACTTATTGGCACGGTCCAGCAGGCGGAACACTTCATTCAGCGCCACGGAGAACTGGAACTTGTCCATCTGCTTTTCGTAGTTTGCGCAGACCTCGGCTGCCAGAGCCTTCAGCTCCTCATCCAGCGGAGCGGCTTCGCCGCCCTCAGCCAGATTGCCGCCAAAATACTTCTGGTTCATAGCAACGGTACGGCTGACCAGATTGCCCAAAGTATTGGCAAGGTCGGTGTTGATGGTGGCCATCAGCAGCTCATTAGTGAAGTTGCCGTCGGAGCCGAAGGGGAAGGTACGCAGCAGGAAGAACCGCAGGGCATCCACACCGAACCGCTCACTCAGAACGTAAGGGTCGACCACGTTGCCGCGGGACTTACTCATCTTCTCGCCGTTGAAGTTCAGCCAGCCGTGGCCGTAGACCTTCTTGGGCAGAGGCAGTTCCAGGCTCATCAGCATGGCGGGCCAAATGATGGAATGGAACCGCACAATCTCCTTACCCACAAAGTGGACATCGGCGGGCCAGAAATCGTTCAGGTCGCTATACTTGTCATTCTCAAAACCCAGCGCAGTCATGTAGTTGAACAGCGCATCGATCCAGACGTAGACCACGTGACCGGGATCGAAGTCCACAGGCACGCCCCAGGTGAAGCTGGTGCGGCTGACACACAGATCTTCCAGACCGGGCTTAATGAAGTTGTTGACCATCTCGTTGACACGGCTCCGGGGCTCCAGGAAGTCGGTGTTCTCCAGCAGATCCTGAATCCGGTCAGCGTACTTGGAAAGACGGAAGAAGTAGGCTTCCTCCTCCGCATCCTGCACATCACGGCCGCAGTCGGGGCACTTGCCGTCCACCAGCTGGCTTTCGGTCCAGAAGCTCTCACAGGGTTTGCAGTACTTACCCTTATAGGTGCCCTTGTAGATGTCACCGTTATCATACATCTTCTTGAAAATCTTCTGGATGGCGGAAACGTGGTAATCATCGGTGGTGCGGATGAAGCGGTCATAAGAAATGTTCATCAGCTTCCACAGATCCAGTACGCCCTTTTCGCCCAGAACGATGTTGTCAACGAACTGCTGAGGGGTCACGCCTGCCTCCTTGGCCTTGTCCTCGATCTTCTGACCGTGCTCGTCGGTGCCGGTGAGGAACTTAACGTTGTAGCCCTGCAGGCGCTTGTAGCGGGCCATGGTATCGGTCGCTACGGTGCAGTAGGCGTGACCGATATGCAGGTTGGCAGACGGATAGTAAATGGGGGTGGTAATATAGTAATTACCCTTGCAGTTTTGGCACATAAAAATACTCCTCTCAAAATAGAAAGCCGCCCTTGGACAACCAAGGGCGACAAAATTGACGCGGTACCACCTTGTTTTGCAAAATAGCAGGAAATTCTCTCGCATTTTTGCCTCAACACGCTTTAACGGGCGCACCCGAAGCCGCCTACCTATCGACGGCTCAGCTCCAAGACCATGTTCCGCTTCCTTCACCGTACCCACTCTCACCTGACAGGGCTCTCTGACCGATTATCTAAGCGTACTCTTCTTATCGCAGCTTTTATTCATTATATGCGGATATTATAGCCACAATCCAGCGGTTTTGTCAATATCTATTTAGGAAGATAAATGGTTGTTTGCCGGATGGTTTCACCGAACTATCTAAAAACTACGTCACCACGGTGCCGCCCAACTGACCTACCACAGCAGCAAAATGATCAAACCTCCGTATTCCCTTTTGTGCAATGCGTCAAAAAATGTATACAGCCGTTTTTTATGATGCCAACTGGCATTTTCTGTGATATAATGAAAGCAACAAAATATGAAAAGGAGGCAATTTTATGAAACTAAAACATCAATCTGTATTGGTTATGTTGATTATATGCCTTTTCCTGCTGTGCATGCAGTCACCCGTATCGGCTGCAACCACCGGAGGCTGCGGCACCAATGCAATGTACAGCTATAACGCAGACACAAAAACACTGACCATCTCCGGCACAGGTTCCATTTGGCACAACGAAAACTACGGCGGGCCAGGGCACCAGTTCTTTAACAGCTTTTATTCTGAAGTAGAGAAAGTCATCATTGAGCCCGGCATAACTTCAATTGGAAGCAAGGCTTTTTATCGTTTCACCAATCTGGAAGCCGTAGTTCTGCCCAACACACTGACCAACATCGGCATCGGTGCTTTTTCCGGATGCTATCGACTAACCAGCATCTACATTCCCTCCAGCGTAACCCGCATCGGTGGCAGTGCGTTCTCCAGCACCGGACTAAAGTATGCCACCATCCCCTCGCAGACCATCGGAAATGAGGCGTTCTCCCACTGTGCCGATCTGATTAGCATCCGACTGACTGCTGCCAACCCTCAGCTTGGTGAAGAAGCCTTCGCCTACTGTGATAAGCTGGAAAACGTTATTTTCCCCAACAAGCTCACATACTTGCCCGACAGGTTGCTGGCCGACTGTCCCAGCCTAAAGGGCATCACCGTTCCTACCAGTGTCACTTCCATTGGAGATGAGGTCTTCGCCGACTGCACTGCGCTATTTTATGTATCCCTGCCTGATAGTTTAAGCGTCATGGGTGAGGGTGTATTCAAAAACTGCACCGCACTGGAGGCGATTAAACTCCCCAACAGCCTAACGGAAATCCCCCGCCAGTGTTTCTACAGTTGCACCGGGCTAAAATACGTGCAGTTCCCACAGCAACTTTCCACCATCGGCCCTATGTCTTTTAATGGCTGCATCAATTTGGGCCCCATCGAGATCCCCGAGGGTACCCGCAGCATTCAAACCAGTGCATTCCGGGACTGCACCGCTATGGAGTACGTGTACTTCCCTGACACATTGGAGGAGATTCAGGACGATGCGTTCCGAAATACCGGTCTGCAGGTACTCGCCCTCCCGAAATCTATCAAAACCCTGGGAAACAAAAGCTTCGGATGGTGTAAATCCCTGACGGCGATCGCTTTCCCGGAAGGCATGGAAACGATCCACTCCAAGGCTTTTATGGAATGCTCTGCCCTGACCCAAATCACCCTTCCTGCCAGCATCACAACCATCGAGCAATCCGCTTTCTTGCGTTGTCCCATGCTGGAGCACGTATATTGTATGGGCGATTTCCCCTTCATCGAACCAGGTGGTTTCTCTCAATGCTACAGCAGTGGCGTCACAATGCATTACCGAGCCGACACGGATGGCTGGTCTATTCCTGCCCATAAATTATCAAGCTATGATATCCACGAAATCCTGCTATGGGAGGATGAGCCGGAACCTGCCCCAACACCCCCACCATTCTCGCTCCCCACTGTCACTATCCCTGCCGCACCGGCTGTTCCCCAGCATCAAGACCCCACACCTAGCAGTGTACAGGATAAACCCGCCCCAAAGCCACCTGTCACAGAGCCCGTTCCCACCGAGCCACCTATCACGGAGCCCCACCCCACTGAACCGCCTGTCACAGAGCCCGTTCCCACCGAAGCGCCTGTCACAGAATCTGCTCCCACCGAATCACCTATCACGGAGTCCCAGCCCACATCTCCCAGTGAACCTGCAGCGCAAGACCCCTCCCCTTCTTGGATGTTGCCGGCTGGTGTTATCGTTGCGATACTTCTCTGTGCCGGTGGCGTAGCCCTTTTGATCGTCAAGAAACGAACGTCATAACTTTCAAATAAGAGTCGTTTGCCATTTCCTGTTTTTATACGTTTGTCATGGTGACGATTCTGGTCTGCGCATTTTGGTTGTTTTGCACAGAAGAACAACTGTCCGTCTGCCATTTTATCCAATTTTGCATTTTGACGAAAATAAGCATTGAAATCCACCATCCTTTCGTGTATAATGTCCTCATTGTGGTGCTCAGCACCCATCTGTAAGCAAGGAGGGCACAAGGCCTTCCCGAAAGGAGATTTTTACTATGTACACTGCAAACGCAATCCGTAACATCTGCCTGCTGGGCCACAGTGGCAGCGGCAAGTCCGCTCTGGCAGAGAGCCTGCTTTACATGACCGGTGTCATCGACCGTATCGGCAAGAACGCCGACGGCAACACCGTTTGTGACTACGATCCCGAGGAGATCCGTCGTCATATTTCCATCTCCACTTCCGTCGTACCTCTGGAGTATCACAATAACAAGATCAACCTGCTGGATGCCCCCGGTGGTTTTGACTTCTCCGGTGCGGTCATGGAGGCTTTGCGTGCCGCCGATGCCGCTATCATCGTCTGCTCCGCCAAGGACGGCATCACCGTCGGCTTCGAAAAGGCTTGGAAGTACTGCGAAGAGCGGAATATGCCCCGCTTCATCTACATCTCCAAGGTCGATGAGGACAACTCCGACTACAACGCCACCTTTGAAGCACTGCGTGAGAAGTACGGCAACAAGATTGCGCCCGTAGTCGTGCCTATTTGGGACAGCTCCAAGAAGGTCACCGGCATCATCGACGTGCTGAACAAGCGTGCCTACGAGATGCAGAACCTGAAGCGTGTTGAGATCACCGTTCCCGATGATAAGGTTTCCGTTATCGAAGAGTTCAACGATGCTCTGAAGGAAGCCGTCGCCGAGACCGACGAGGCGCTGATGGATCGTTTCTTCGAGGGTGACGATTTTACTTACGCCGAAATGATCAAGGGTCTGCATCTGGGCGTGAAGGAACTGAGCCTGTTCGCCGTGCTGTGTGGCTCCGGCGTCAACTGCCTGGGCAGCCTGATGCTGATGGATCTCATCATCGACCTGCTGCCCAACCCTGTTGAGGGCAACTACCACAAGGCTACCACCGCTGACGGCTCCGTAGAGGAGTTCGTGGTTTCTCCCGGCGGCGTTCCCGCTGCCTTCGTCTGGAAGACCGTTTCCGATCAGTACGGCAAGTACTCCTTCGTGAAGGTTCTGTCCGGCGTCATCAATTCCGACACCACTCTGGTCAACTCCCGTACCGGTGAAACCGAAAAGCTGGGCCGTCTGTACGCCATGTGCGGCAAGAAGGCTTCCGAGGTCAAGGAACTGACCTGCGGCGACATCGGTGCCATCGGCAAGATGGATAAGGTCAAGACCGGCGATACCCTGTGTGACCCCCGTAAGGTAGTTTCCCTGAAGGGCATCCCCTATCCCGCCCCCTGCTATTCCATGGCTATCGCCCCCAAGGTCAAGGGTCAGGAAGATAAGGTCGGCACCGGCCTGAACCGTCTGAACGAGGAAGATCCCTCCTTCAATCTGGTCAACAATGCCGAGACCCACCAGCTGGTTCTGTCCGGCACCGGCGACCAGCATCTGGACGTTCTGGTTGCCAAGCTGAAGAGCCGCTTCGGCGTGGACGCTGTCCTGTCCCCCGCCAAGGTCGCTTACCGTGAGAAGATCAAGAAGACCGTGCAGGCCCATGGCCGTCACAAGAAGCAGACCGGCGGTTCCGGCCAGTTCGGCGATGTGTGGATGCGCTTCGAGCCTCAGGACGAGCAGGACGAAATGATCTTCGCTGAAGAAGTCTTCGGCGGCTCCGTGCCCAGAAACTTCTACCCTGCCGTTGAAAAGGGTATTCAGGAAGCCGTTCTGAAGGGCCCCCTGGCCGGTTACCCCATGGTCGGCCTGAAGGCTGTTCTGTACGATGGCTCCTACCACCCCGTCGACTCCAACGAAATGGCATTTAAGATGGCCGCCATTCTGGCCTTCAAGGAGGCCATGCCCAACGCCATGCCCACTCTGCTGGAGCCCATCGGTTCCTTGGCTGTCACCATTCCCGACAGCTACATGGGCGATGTGATCGGTGACCTGAACAAGCGCCGTGGCCGTGTCATGGGCATGAACCCCGACAACGAGGGCAATACCATCGTCGAGGCCGAGGTTCCCATGGCTGAAATGTCCAGCTACGCCATCGATCTGCGTGCTATGACCCAGGCTCGTGGCTCCTTCACCCTGACCTTCGAGCGTTATGAGGAAGTGCCCAAGCAGAATCAGGCCAAGATCATCGCCGACGCTAAGAACGACGACTAATTGAATATGTACCGGGCTGCCACCACGGCAGCCCGGTTTTTTGCTCCAACCCCCTAAAAATGACACCGCAACCAGCGGTTGACAAAATTTAAGCCGCCGGATGGTTGCGGTACAATCCATTTTTCGGTATAATGATGCCACACTTGACCACAGGAGGTAGGAAACATGACCGACACAACGTTAGGCCAGCGAATCGCCGAGCGTCGAAAACTGCTGGGCCTTTCTCAAGAAGCCTTTGGCGAAAAGATGGGCGTATCCCGGCAAGCCATTTCCAAATGGGAATCCGACACAGCCACCCCGGAAATTGAAAAGCTTATTGCCATGAGTAAGCTTTTTGATGTCAGCATTGGCTGGCTGCTGGGAACCGAAGAAAGTCCCAGCGCCAGCTCCGAGGGCTTTACCGACACCCAAATCAGAGCCATTGAGCAGATTGCCCACCAGTACAGAAGCGAGCCCACATCCCAACCCCCCCCGAAAATGGCCTACCATTCTATGTGCCATCGGCACAGCGCTAAGTCTGATCCTGTCTTTCTCGGCACTGGAGGAAGCCGACAGTGCCTACTTGTACTGCACAGATCACATCGACTATCTGAACAATTCCATCTACGATCTACAAAGCCAAATCAATGAGCTGAAGAAACCACCCAAAGTTGAATCTACCGGTGCGGAACTACTGATGGACTGGCAGATCGGCATTGAAGCCAAGGCAGACCTTTCCGGTGCGTACATTACCTTTAGCGGCATCCCCATTAACACCCAGACTGACGATCAGGCACATATCAGCATCCGCCGGGATGGGCAAGAGGTCACCACCGCCGTGTGCACACGGGACAACTCCGGCTATACCGCCACCGTGGAGTTGCCTACTGCGGATGGCTATATCTGTTATTTCATAGTGACACATTCCGGTGGCAATTCTGAACAACAACGGTTGATCCATGATGAACTGGAGCATCTGGACTATATTCTCCGTCCTCGTGCCTACAGTTCGTGTTATAATTGTTCCTACTCTGCCAAGGATCAAACATTAGGGATACCATTCGATAAAAACAGTAGTCTGGACCTGTGTGCACCGGAATACCTCCCAACTGGCGCACAAGTAGTATGGTCTAATCTTACGTTGGTGATGTATCACAATGGAACCGCTGTGGATCGTAACTCACTGTCTAATTTCCATAACACCGGTAACGATGCGGTGCTAAAGCCTGACGCAGTAACTTTCAGCATCCCACCCCTTGTCAACGATGATCAGCTTGTGCTACATTTGGAAGGTAAGCTGACTATTAACGGTGTAACCAGCGATTTCAGCTGCCGCATCCTAGGATGGTGCATGGATGCGGAGTCCGGACTGTGTGAAATGGTCTTCACCGAAACATGGTAATAACCTTTCCCCATCATGGTATCCATGGTGGGGATTTTATTCATTTCCTACCCTGAAAGTGCCGTCTTTTGCCCCGGAACTCAAGGCTTTTCCACAGTCAATGGCGCATTTTTCACAAAATTCCTCTTTTCCGTTTCCATTTTTAGTGAATATAATAAAAAGTCGTAAAAAATTCGATTTTTGGATTGATTTTACGGAAAGTTTGGCATACAATAGGTGAGCGAGCGCAAAAGAAGGCTATGAGGTGATAAAAATGCTCAATATTGTACTGGTGGAGCCTGAAATCCCCCAGAACTGCGGCAACATCGCCCGTACCTGTGCCGCCACCGGCAGCGTGCTGCATCTGATCAAGCCCTTGGGCTTCGATATCTCTGAAAAAGCCGTGAAGCGGGCTGGGTTGGATTACTGGCATCTTGTGGATGTCCGGGTCTACGAAAACCTTGCCGACTTCTTCGCCAAAAATGAGATCAAGCAGATGTGGTGCCTGTCCACCAAGGCACCCCGGCATTACACCGAGGCACGCTTTGAAGATGGCTGCTACCTGCTGTTCGGCAAGGAAACCAAGGGTCTGCCCGAGGATCTGCTGAACGAGCATTATGATGAATGCGTCCGCATCCCCATGCGTGCAGAAGCCCGAAGCCTGAACCTGAGCAACGCCGTTGCCATTACGGTTTTTGAGGCCCTGCGGCAATTAGAATTTCCCAATTTGCAACAAACAGGAAAAATGCGGGGTTAATCCCCGGTAATTTGGAGGAATTACTTATGAATTACAACAAGAAGTCTATCGAGGATATCGAAGTAGCCGGCAAGCGCGTGCTGTGCCGCTGCGATTTCAACGTCCCCACCAAGGGTGGCAAGATCACCTCCGACAAGCGGATCGTGGCTGCTCTGCCCACCATTCAGTACCTGGTCGATAAGGGTGCCAAAGTCATCCTGTGCTCCCACATGGGTAAGCCCAAGGGCGAGTGGAAGCCCGAGCTGAGCCTGAAGATCGTAGCTGACCGTCTGAGCGAGCTGCTGGGCAAGGAAGTCATCATGGCTGCCGACGTTGCCGGCGAGGACTCCAAGGCTAAGGCTGCTGCTCTGAACAACGGCGACGTGATGCTGCTGGAGAACACCCGTTATATCAAGGGCGAAACCAAGAACGATCCCGAGCTGAGCAAGGCTCTGGCTGATCTGGCTGATGTGTTCGTCAACGACGCATTCGGCACCGCTCACCGTGCCCACTCCTCCACCGCAGGTGTTGCTGATCACCTGCCCGCCGTCTGCGGCTACCTGGTGGAGAAGGAAGTTTCCATCATGGGCAAGGCTCTGGCCAACCCCGAGCGTCCCTTCGTCGCTATCCTGGGCGGCGCTAAGGTCTCCGACAAGCTGAACGTTATCAACAACCTGCTGGAGAAGGTGGACACCCTGATCATCGGTGGCGGCATGGCTTACACCTTCCTGGCTGCCCAGGGCTACACCGTGGGCAAGTCCCTGGTGGACACCGAGAAGCTGGACTACTGCAAGGAAATGATGGCTAAGGCTGAGGCCAAGGGCGTCAAGCTGCTGCTGCCTGTTGACACCGCCGTTGCCGCTTCCTTCCCCTCCCCCATCGACGCTGAGATCCCCGTGGAATACGTGGACTGCACCGCTATTCCCGCTGACATGATGGGTCTGGACATCGGCCCCAAGGCTGCCGCTGAGTTCGCTGCCGCTGCCAAGGCCGCCAAGACCGTCGTCTGGAACGGCCCCATGGGCGTGTTCGAGAACCCCACCCTGGCAAAGGGTACCATCGCTGTGGCACAGGCTCTGGCTGACAGTGAGGCTGTGACCATCGTCGGCGGCGGTGACTCCGCTGCTGCCTGCGAGCAGCTGGGCTTTGCTGACAAGATCACCCACATCTCCACCGGCGGCGGTGCCTCCCTGGAGTTCCTGGAGGGTCTGGAGCTGCCCGGTATCGCCTGCCTCCAGGATAAGTAATAAAAGGGTGACCGCCGACACAACCGACTTCGGCGGACAGCGGATCTTTTGCCCCAGCTGTGCAGTTTGAAAGCTCGAAATACACAAAGTATTCCTTCGCTTCCAAAC
>JBGVKN010000062.1:0-5248 GCA_045123795.1 Faecousia sp.
AATCACCTCACTGCCGAGGAAAACTGCACATTTTATCTCTCCCTCAGTCAAAAATCAGAGATTTTTGACAGCTCCCTCGTCAGAGGGAGCCTTTGCGCCCGGAGGGCGCTGTCGCCCCATCGGGGCGACACATTTCCTCAACTAATCAACAATTCACCTTACCAAACACTTTGAAAGGAAGTCATCATTTATGGACACCAATTCTTTAGGCATGATCGAAACCAAG
The DNA here is from genome assembly GCA_045123795.1 of Faecousia sp. Taxonomy (GTDB): domain Bacteria; phylum Bacillota; class Clostridia; order Oscillospirales; family Oscillospiraceae; genus Faecousia. Next base: position 227 of record JBGVKN010000062.1, read on the forward strand.
GGCCTCATCGGCGCCATTGAAGCCGCCGACGCCATGGTCAAATCCGCTAACGTTCAACTGGTAGGCAAGGAGCAGGTGGGCGGCGGTCTTGTGACCGTCATGGTTCGAGGCGATGTAGGTGCCGTCAAGGCCGCTACGGATGCCGGTGCAGCGGCTGCCGAAAAGGTGGGCGAACTGATCTCCGTCCACGTCATCGCTCGTCCCCACACCGAGGTAGATGCCATTCTGCCCAAGGGCGGTCACAAGAACACTACCCCTAACGCCAAGCCCTGATGCTCTACACCGAGGAGGCCGTCCGGGCCAATATCCGCAACCGGGGCGGCAAGCGGGTGTTCTTCCTTGGGGCGAAGGACACCCTGACCCCCGGAGCCCGGGATTTTCTTACCCGGGAGCGGATTGAAATTCGATCCGCTCAGGATGCCGTTATCGCCGAATATCGGCTCCTGAACGGCGCAGTACTGACCAAAAAGCCGGAGCAGATGACCCATCTGCACGGTGACATTCTGGTGCCAAAGACCCACCCCCGAATCGCCTTCCGGGGTGCTATCGACACACTGGAAGCGGAGCTTTTATGGTGCCAAGCGGCACTGAAAAAGCCCTTTTCCGATCAAATCGGGGAGATTTTGTCCTTGGCACGGAATTTGATAAGGTGCGAGGTTCTGTCCGAGCCCGTGAAGCTGGACAGGCTCTGTGGCCTGACGGAGGACGAACTACGCTCTCGCAGCCACCGTCCGCAGGACTACTACGGTCAGCCCCATTTCATGCCCGCCGCCACGGATGGGCAGGCAGTGCTTCTGCTGAACCGCTGCCGTTGCGCCGTCCGGGCAGCGGAGCTGGCTTCCGCCCACGCCTTTATAGACCCGGAGGGTAATTGCACCCGAACCGATATCATGCAAGCCCTGAACCGTATGAGCAGTATGGTTTATATTTTGATGATACAGATGAAAACAAGGGAACGGTAAATTGTTGTTTCGCAGATTACCTGCGCACTAAAAAAGAAGTATGTCATTGCGAGCCAGTGCGCACACTGGCGTGGCAATCTCCCGGATTTTCCGGCATTTTCGTTGGTAGTCGTAACATTTCCCCATCGCCGTGGGGGATTGCCACACCAGTGACATCGGTCACTGGTTCGCAATGACAGATTGTCTAAACAACAATTTATCTTCCCAAGGGAGGAACCTATGGACACCTCAAATATTGACGCACTGGCGCAGGCGGTCATTGACCGGCTGTTCATCCCCATTGAAGCCTCCGGGCGGCACGTCCATGTGACAGTCGATCAGGCCATGCAATTATTCGGCCACCGGCTGACCCCGGAGCGCCCTCTTTCCCAGCCCGGGCAATACCTTTCCAAGGAGCGGGTCAGCATCATTGGCCCAAAGGGAGAATTTCATAATGTTGCCGTGCTGGGGCCGGAGCGCAAGGAAGCACAGGTTGAAATCTCCCTGACCGACGGCAAAACACTGGGCATCACGCCCCCTGTCCGCCTGTCCGGCAAGCCGGAGAACACCCCCGGCGTGACGCTTTCAGGCCCAAAGGGACAAGTCACTCTACCACGGGGTGTCATGGCGGCACTGCGGCATATCCACCTATCCCCTGATGAAGGAAAACGCTTCGGCGTATCCGACAAGCAGGTGGTCAAGCTGCAAGCCTTCACCGCCCGGCCTGTGGTGTTTGAAGATGTAATGGTGCGCATCCACCCGGACTTCAAGGCGGCGGCGCATCTTGATTACGACGAAGCCAATGCCTGCGGCTACCGCAAAGGGGATTTTGGGAGGATTATCCCATGAGAAAGGCTCTTCTGATTGGCAAAGAGCCGGGAGCTGATTTGGGCTGTGCATATACAAGCACCGAGCCATACGATTTGATCGTCATCGGCTCACTAACGCTGGGAGAGCTTTTGTTCTTTCACGATGAACGGGTATTATCCGCACTGGCACAGGGCATCCCGGTATGGCTTTACACCCCCGGCCTGCCGGAGGCGCAGAAAAGCCGGGCTCTGTCCGCATCGCTGGCTACTGCCCAGCGGGAGCTGAAAAACTGGGGCATTCTCTTTACGGACGGTGGGCGCAAGCGGCTCATCACCGCACAGGAGGCAAAACAGATGCGCCTTGCCGGACGCATCCCCGGCCCCGGTGCGGTGCTGACACCTTTAGCAAAGGAAATCTTGGAGGGATCGAATTGAAGATTGGAACTGTCACTGGCTCCGTATGGGCCACACGAAAGGCCAATTGCCTGATGGGTCAGACCTTCTTGCTGGTGGACACCGGCGGCGAGGAGCTGGTCGCCGCCGATCAGGTAGGCGCCGGCAAAGGTGACCGGGTGCTTCTGGCTACCGGGACGGTAGCATCACGGTATTGCATGGATGCCCCCATTGACGCTGCCGTCGTCGCCATTTTGGATCAGGAGGGCCGTCATGTCCGCCCATGAGATCATCATTTGGATCATGGCGGTTTTTGCGGTGCTAGGCGCACTGGATCGAATTTTCGGCAACCGCTTCGGCATCGGCAAGGAATTTGAGGAAGGCATCCTCGCCATGGGCTCTCTCGCCATCGCCATGATTGGCGTGATCACCCTGGCCCCAGTGCTGGCGGCTGTCTTGAAGCCGGTCATCGTGCCGGTATACCGCTTTCTGGGTGCTGACCCCGCCATGTTCGCCGGAACGATTCTCGCCAGCGACATGGGTGGCGGCCCGCTGGCACAGGAAATGACCGCAGACCCCCAAGCCGCCATGCTGGGCGGTGTCCTCACCGGCTCCATGCTGGGGGCCACCATCGTGTTCACCATCCCCGTTGCCATGGGCATTTTAAGGGAAGAAGACCGCCCCGCCATGGCTAAGGGAATCCTCTGCGGCATTGTGACCATCCCGGTGGGTGTGCTGGTGGGCGGATTGGTCGCCGGTTTTCCCATTATGATGGTGCTGCGCAACCTGATTCCCATTGTCCTCATCGCCGCTCTCATCGCACTGGGACTGTGGAAAGCGGAAAAATGGATGATCCGTGGCTTTGGCGCTTTTGGAAAATTCATCATCGCCCTGATTACCGCAGGGCTGGCCGCCGCCATCGTGGAAAGCCTGACGGGCTTCACCATCATTCCCGGCATGGCCCCCATTGAGGAGGGCTTTATCACCGTCGGTGCCATTGCCATCGTTCTGGCAGGTGCGTTTCCGCTGGTTTATGTGCTGACGAAGCTGCTGAAAAAGCCCCTTTTGAAGCTGGGGCATCTGCTGGGCATCAATGATACTGCGGCGGCAGGACTCATCGCCAGCCTTGCCAATTCCATCGCCACCTTTGGGCTTGTGAAGGACATGGATAGCCGTGGCAAGGTGGTCAATATCGCCTTTGCCGTGTCCGCCGCCTTTGTGTTCGGCGACCATCTGGGCTTTACAGCGGGCTTTGCCCCGGAGATGCTGCCGGCGGTCATTGTTGGCAAGCTGGCAGGCGGTATCACCGCCATCATTGTTGCCCTGTGGCTGACACGGAAGGACGCAACGGAACCATAAAAGGGAGATCATTATGAAACTAAAAACCACGTTATCGGGAAAAACCTACACATTTCGGGACTTAAAAGAAGTCCTCGCCAAGGCCAACGAAGAAAAGACCGGCGACAAACTGGCGGGTCTTGCCGCAGAAACCGCCCAAGAGCGGGTAGCCGCCAAGGTGGTGCTGTCCGCCGTGCTTCTGAGCGATCTGCGTGAAAATCCCGCCGTTCCCTACGAGCAGGACGAGGTCACCCGGATCATTCAGGACGACGTCAACGAAGCTGTCTACAACCGCATCCGCAACTGGACGGTTTCCGACCTGCGGGAGTGGATCTTGTCTGAGAACACCTCCGGTGCAGATATCCGAAAGCTCAGCCGGGGGCTGACCAGCGAGATGGTGGCGGCGGTAGCCAAGCTGATGAGCAACCTCGACCTAATCTACGCCGCACAGAAGATCACCGTTACCGCCCACTGCAACACCACCATCGGTCTGCCGGGAACCCTGTCCTGCCGCCTCCAGCCCAATCACACCACCGACGACCCGGAGGGCATCACCGCCTCCACGCTGGAGGGACTCAGCTTTGGTGCCGGCGATGCGGTCATCGGATTGAACCCGGTCACCGATTCTCCCGAGCAGGTAGGTAAGGTTCTGCGCCGTTTTCAGGAGGTCAAGGAGCATTGGGAGATTCCCACCCAAATCTGCGTTCTAGCCCACGTCACCGCACAGATGAAAGCCGTGCGGCAAGGTGCCCCCTGCGACCTGATTTTCCAGTCCATCGCAGGATCTCAGAAAGGCAACGAAGCCTTCGGCTTCTCTGCCGCCACGCTGGAGGAGGCACGGCAATTGCTGCTCCGGGACGGCACAGCGGAAGGCCCCAACGTCATGTATTTTGAAACCGGACAGGGCTCCGAGCTAAGCTCCAACGCGCACCACGACACGGATCAGGTGACCATGGAGGCCCGGTGCTACGGCTTCGCCAAACGGTTCCAGCCCTTCCTTGTCAACACCGTGGTCGGCTTCATCGGCCCGGAGTATCTGTACGATGCCCGTCAGGTGACCCGAGCCGGTCTGGAGGATCATTTCATGGGCAAGCTGACCGGCATTTCCATGGGCTGTGACTGCTGCTACACCAACCACATGAAGGCCGACCAGAATGACATTGAGAACTTAGCAAGCCTGCTAACGCTGGCTGGGTGCAATTACTTTATGGGCATCCCCCACGGCGATGATATCATGCTCAACTACCAGACCACCGGCTTCCGGGAAACGGCCACCCTGCGGGAAATCACTGGAAAGACTGCCATTCCCGAGTTCCAGCGTTGGTTGGAGAAAATGGGCTTTGTTGAGAACGGAAGGCTGACTGCCAAAGCCGGTGACGGCTCTAGTTTGCTGTTTTAGGAAGATAAATTGTTGTTTAGCGGTACGAGGATGCTCCGCACCCTCGGCCCCCTCTTTGAGGGGGCTGGCGAAAATCTCTGATTTTCGACTGGGGGAGTGTCCTAAAACCGTTACGACACCCCCTCAGTCACGGCGTTCGCCG
>JBGVKN010000063.1:0-6164 GCA_045123795.1 Faecousia sp.
AATTTCTCCACAGGTCTGTGTCAACCACGGCCTAAAGGCCCTAATACCGGGCATTTGAGCCGAAATTTGCAGGGGACATTCGCAAAAAACACTGCCTAAGATAATACCAATTGATATGGGGTGGTTTTTAGAGGTCCCCAAATGATACAATTATCTTGTCCGCCGGTGGGAGAAAATTGTATGTGATTTTTCTGCGATTTTCGTTGACAAAGTTGGTATTTTGGGATACAAATATACTTGTCATAATTTGACGCAAAATACATACAGAAATGGGGGAGGATAATGTCCAAGGAACTCATCAGGCTCCGTGATCTTACCATGGAGTTCGACGGGGAGCGTATACTCGACAGTATCAATCTCTATATTAACGATCATGAATTCCTCACCTTGCTGGGCCCCTCCGGCTGCGGTAAGACCACGACCCTGCGTATCATCGGTGGCTTTTTGACGCCCACCTCCGGTACGGTGACCTTTGACGGTCAGACCATCAACGATGTGCCGCCCTATAAGCGGCAGATCAATACCGTTTTCCAGCGGTATGCCCTGTTCCCACACCTGAACGTGTTTGACAACATTGCTTTCGGTTTGCGAGTCGCCAAGGTTTCCAAGGAGGAGATCAACGAGCGGGTCAACCAGATGCTGGAGATTGTCAGCCTGAAGGGCTACGGCCACCGTTCCATCACTTCTCTGTCTGGCGGTCAGCAGCAGCGTGTTGCCATCGCCCGGGCGCTGGTGAACCGGCCCAAGGTGCTTCTGCTGGACGAACCGCTGGGCGCATTGGATCTGCGCCTGCGCAAGGATATGCAGAATGAACTCAAGCGCATCCAGCAGGCTATGGGCATCACGTTTATCTACGTGACCCACGATCAGGAAGAAGCGCTGAGTATGTCCGATACCGTGGTGGTCATGGACAAGGGCCGCATCCAGCAGATCGGCAAGCCTGAGGATATCTATAATGAGCCGAAGAACGCCTTTGTGGCGGATTTTATCGGCGAAAGTAACATTCTGGACGGCGTGATGCTGGCGGATTACAAGGTCAAATTCTTTGGTCGCACCTTCACCTGCGTGGATAAGGGCTTCGAGCCTAACGAGCCGGTGGACGTGGTCATTCGCCCCGAGGACATCGATATCGTCGCTCCGGAGGAAGGCCATCTGGTAGGCACCGTCACAAGTGTCACCTTCAAGGGCCTGAACTATGATATTATCGTGGAGTTCAAGGGCTTCAAGTGGCTGATCCAGACCACGGATTTCCACGGCGTTGGCTCCACCATCGGCATCCGGCTGAACCCGGAGGATATCCACATCATGCGCAAGAGTGAATACTCCGGCATGTTCGGCGATTACAGCTCCTACTCCGCTGAGTATGACGAGCTGACGGAGGATGCCGGCGATGAAGAAGAATAACTCCCTTCTGCTCAGTACACCCTACATCCTGTGGATGCTGGTGTTCACCCTGATTCCTCTGGGTGTGGTGGGCTATTATGCGCTGACGGATGTGGATACCGGGCGTTTCACTTGGGAGAATGTGAGCAATCTGGTGCTGTATCTGCCGGCTTTCTGGCGCAGCATCCTGTATTCGCTGGTTTCTTCCCTGATTTGTCTGGTGATCGGATATCCGGTGGCCTATTTCATCGCCCACTGCAAGCCTGTGACCCAGAAGTTTCTGTATATGCTGGTGATGCTACCCATGTGCATGAGCTTCCTGCTGCGCACCTTGGCGTGGGTGGGCCTGCTGCAGGATACGGGCATCATCAATAATTTCCTGGATGGCATCGGCCTTGCCCGGCTGCCTCTGATCCGCACTCCGGCGGCGGTGATTCTGGGCATGGTGTACAACTATCTGCCCTACATGATCCTGCCCCTGTATTCCACCATCGTCAAGATCGACGGCCGGCTCATTGAGGCGGCGGAGGATCTGGGCTGCACCCCGGTGCAGACCTTTATGAAGGTGGTTCTGCCCCTGTCCATGCCCGGCATTCTGTCCGGCATGACCATGGTGTTTGTGCCCGCCGTGTCCACCTTCTATATTTCCCAGAAGCTGGGCAGCACCGATGTAGTGCTGATCGGCGACATCATCGAGCGATTCTTCAAGCAGGGCAACAACGCCAATATGGGCGCTGCCCTGAGCCTGCTGCTGATGATCCTTGTGTTTGTATGCACCGGCATCATCAACCGCTTCGGCGGCACGGATGAGGAAGGAGCGGTGATCGTATGAAACGTTTGAACCGTATCTTCACCATTCTGATCTTCATTTTCCTGTATATCCCCATGGCGGTGCTGATCGTGGCATCCTTCAACGTGGGTAAGGATATCACGGATTTTGAAGGCTTCACCCTGATGCAGTATGTGGAGGTGTTCCGTGACCGGAGCCTGCTGACGCTGCTGGGCAACTCCCTGATCATTTCCATCCTCGCCAGTGCCATTGCCACTGTTTTCGGCACCGTGGCGGCGGTGGGTATCAGCGGTCTGAGCCCCCGGCTGCGCAAGCCTGTCATGGCGCTGACCAACATCCCTATGACAAACCCCGATATCGTTACCGGTGTCAGTTTGTCTTTGCTGTTCGTGTTTATTGGCAGTCAGATGCTGGGTCAGCGCAACAGCCTGACCTTCTGGACGCTGCTGATCGCCCATATCACCTTTAACTTGCCCTATGTCATCCTCAACGTTATGCCCAAGCTCCACCAGATGGACAAGAGCCTGACTGAGGCTGCCATGGACTTAGGCTGTACCCCCTTCCAGTCCTTCTTTAAGGTGACATTGCCCGAAATCATGCCCGGTGTCATTTCCGGTGCGATCATGGCGTTTACCATGAGTCTGGACGATTTCGTCATCAGTTATTTCGTCACCGGTCTGGATTTCATTACCCTGCCTGTGGAGATCTATAACTACACGAAAAAGCAGATCCAGCCCAAGATCTACGCCATGTTTACCATGCTGTTCCTGCTGATTTTTGTGCTGATGGTGGTTATGAACCTGCTGCAGCTCAAGGGCGAAAAGCAGAACAGAAAGAGAGGTGCCGCATGAAAAAAATCATCTCTCTTGCCGTGGTGCTGGTGCTGATGCTGTCCTGCTTTGCAGGCTGCTCTGTCAATGACGGGCGCACCACCATCAATGTCTACAACTGGGGCCAGTATATCTCCGAGGGCGATGATGATTGCATCGATGTGATCGCCGAGTTTGAGAAGGCATACCCCAACATCCGGGTCAATTACGTGACCTTTGACTCCAATGAAACCATGTACACCAAAATGTCCAACGGCGGTATCACCGTGGATGTGATCATTCCGTCGGACTATATGGTGGGTCGGCTCATTGAGGAGGATATGCTCCTGCCGCTGAATTTTGACAACATTCCCAATTTTGAGTATGTGGATCAGCGGTGGAAGAACCCCGACTATGACCCCCAGAATCTGTACTCCGTACCTTATTCTTGGGGCACGGTGGGCATCATCTACAACTCCAAGTATGTGGATGAAGCGGATGTGACCGGCTGGGAACTGCTGTGGAATGAAAAGTATGCTGACAAGATCCTGATGTTCGATAACTCCCGGGATGCCTTCGGCATTACCCAGTGTCTGCTGGGTTACAGCCTGAACACCACAGATCCTGCGGAGCTGGAGGCCTGCGCCAAAAAGCTCAAGGAGCAGAAGCCTGTTGTGCAGCAGTATATCATGGATCAGGTGTTCGACCTGATGGAAAATGAGGAAGCGTGGATCGCTCCTTATTATGCCGGTGACTATCTGACCATGTCCGACGAAAACGAGGCGCTGGAGTTCTACCTGCCTGAAAATCAGGGCTTCAACCGCTTTGTGGATGCCATGTGTATCCCCAAATGCGCCAAGGAGAAGGAAGCTGCGGAGCTGTTCATCAATTTCCTGTGCGATCCGGAGATCGCCGGCGGAAATATGGACTGGATCTGCTATTCCACGCCTATTTCTGCCGCTAAGGAGTTTATGGACCCTGAGGTGGTGGAAAGCGAAGTGTCCTACCCCAGCGATGAGGTGCTGGATATGGGCACCGGATATCTGGCTCTGCCGGTGGAAACTACCCGGCTCATGGAGGAGCTGTTCATGGCCGTGCGCAACGGTCTGTAATGTCAAATGAAAAGCACGCTGATGGAAGTCAGCGTGCTTTTTTCGTCGTGGATGACAAGATAAATTGTTGTTTAGACAATCTGTCATTGCGAACCAGTGACCGCGGTGCATCGCGCAGCGAATTGAAATCGAAATGATTGCCTGTGGCAATCATACCTCATCTAAATCACTGGTGTGGCAATCCCCCATGGCGATGAGCAAATGTTACGATTACCAACGAAAATGCCGGAAAATCAGGGAGATTGCCACGCCACTGCGCCCGCAGGCGCGTGCAGAGCGCAACCGCCGCAGAGCGGCGGCTCTTAGCGCGTCGCTGTGGCGCACTGGCTCGCAATGACATACTTCTTTTTTTAGTGCGCCGGTAATCTGCTAAACAACAATTTATCTTACTAACCCAATCGTTCCAAAATCTTAGCAGTCAGCAGCTCCACCAGAGCGGCATCGACCTTGGGGCAGTCGCATTTAGGCGCATCCAGCCCCCAAGCCACCCGGCGAATGTTGATCAGATCCAGCGGAGAAATATTGTTGGACGAACTGCTGCCGCCTACGGCACCGCAGCCCAGGGTCAGCGCCGGAAACAGTCCGGTGCTTTGCCCGATACCACCTAATGCCGCCGGGGTGTTTACAAGGAACCGGGAAACAGGAATTTGCAAAGCAAATTTACGAATCACAGCCTCATCGGTACAGTGGATGGCGAAGGTATGGCCGCTGCCTTCGTGGGTCAGTACCTCGATGGCTTTTTGCAGGACGGAATCCTCGTCCGGCATCACGAAAAAGGCCAGCACCGGGCACAGCTTTTCCATGGAGTAGGGCCGGGTGGGGCCTGCCTCCTGTTCCCGAGCTACCAGAATTTTGGTGGTGCATGGTACAGTAAAACCTGCCATTTCCGCCAAAAGGGTAGCTTTTTTGCCCACGATCTCCGGGTTTAGGGTGCCGTTGGGGCGGAACAGCAGTTTTGCAAGCTTGCCTGCCTCATCCATGTCCATGAAGTAAAAGCCCCGATTTTGGGCCTCCTGCCGTACTTGATTTTCCATGTCCTTTTCCACGATGATGCTCTGCTCCGATGCGCAGACCGTGCCGTTATCAAAGCTTTTGGAGCGCAGGATGCAGTCGATGGCGTGCTTCACATCCGCCGAGTGATGGATATAGGCCGGGCCGTTGCCGGCACCGACACCGATGGCGGGCTTGCCGGAACTGTACGCTGAGCGAACCATGGCCGGGCCGCCGGTGGCGAGGATCATGCAGACTTCCGGAGCAGACATCAGCTCCTGTGTGCCTGCCATGGACGCAAGGCTCAGGCAGCCGATACTCCCGGCAGGGGCACCTGCGGAAGCTGCCGCCTGCGCCACGATCTTTGCTGCCCGCAAGGAGCATTCCAACGCCTTGGGGTGAGGGGAAAAGACGATGGAATTGCCTGCTTTCAGGGCGATCATGGCCTTGTAGCAGATGGTGGAGGTGGGGTTGGTGCTGGGGACGATGGCGGCGATGACACCCACGGGAACGCCCACCTCCCACAGCTTTCTCTCCGGGTGTTCTCGGAGAATGCCCACGGTTTTCATATCTTTGATGGCCTCCAAAACGGTCTGGGAGGCGAACTGGTTTTTGGTGATTTTATCTTCCACATTGCCGAAGCCGGTTTCCCGGACGGCAAGGTCTGCAAGCTCTGCTGATGCGGCGGCGAAGGCATTGGCAATGGCGGTGGTGATGGCATCTAGCTGGGCTTGGCTCATGGTGCGAAGCTGCCGTTGGGCTTTTTCGGCCTGACGGCAGAGCAATCGAGCCTCCTGCCGGGCAGATAGGTCTTTGTCGAATTCCATTGAATCACTCCTTGGTTGATGGGGTAAATTGTTGTTTAGCGGAGCAATCAAGGCCCCCTCTGACGAGGGGACTGTCACGGCGAACGCCGTGACTGGGGGAGAGAAAATGTGCAAATCACCTCGCTGCTGAGGAAAAACGTACTTTTTATCTCTCCCTCAGTCAGCTTCGCTGACAGCTCCCTCGTCAGAGGGAGCCTTTGCGCCCGGAGGGTGCTGTCACCCATCGGGGCGACACATTTCCTCAACTAAACAA
>JBGVKN010000064.1:0-9811 GCA_045123795.1 Faecousia sp.
AGACCAGCAGCCATCTAACTCCTTACGAAAGCTTTTTACAGAGCGCCGTCAATGACGCTCTACTTGTCATGCCGTTTTTGCGGTAGCAACTTCTCTACATCATTCCGACGTTGGGGATTGACTTTTAATAGTTAGTCTTATGTTATTCTTTACGAAATCCCCAATGCCTGCTTCAGGAAATCTACCACACGCTGGCGGTAGGCACCGACCATAATTTGTTCTTCCACATCGTCATAAATGTTATTGCCATGGTCGGTAAAGTAGGTCAGCGTATTGCGGTTCAGGGAAAGGGAATCCAGCGGCCAGCCCGGGTGCCGGTTTGGTGACGGTGTATCCACCATGTAGAATGAGGCAGCCTTCCCCTGTTCATCCAGAAAGGACTGGATCTCCCCATCTCGATACACCGCAATACCATCTAAGTAATAGGCCAGCACTTTACCGCCCAGCTCCGAAACTAACGCCGAATAGTATTCAATCATTTCCTCATCATCCAGCCGCCGTCCCTTTGGTGCACGGATATTTAGTCCCGGCTGCCGGGGATCATCCATAGGAATACTATCAAAGTACAGACCGGAATCGTTACAAATCACCCGATCGCAAAACTGCCCATAAAACGCTGCCTTGATTCGAGCATTTTCCTCTGGGCTTTTCCCGGTTTCCTCCGGCTCAGCGGTGATACCCAAGTCTTTCAGCGTCAGAAACTCAATACCACTGTCCGGTAGAAATTCTTCAAACCGTGTTACCTTCGCCGGATTTGTTGTTCCAATCAAAACTTTCATAATGTCCCCGCATATTCCAAAATGATAGGTAGATTATACCACGCTGCAACAACCTTTGTAAACTCTGTATGCCTGAAGTTTGTGTCATTTTTTATTTTAGCCTAATTGGTGTCCCGTTTCTTGATAGTAGCAATCTGTATTTGTATATGATATAATGAGTTCGGAAAATCTGAATTTTGTGGTGAGATTATATGAATAAGCAAATTGCAGCACTTACCATACAAGGCTATAGAAATGAAGCATATAAGTATCGCAAGACCTACTCCAACACCCAGCAAAATAAGCGGCCCTTTTTTATTCATACAGAATTCCCCTTTCTTTATTTGAGAGCATACAGCAGGGCACCTCTGCGTTGAACAAGGACGCACAAAACTGAAATGCCTTCTCCCACCTTTATTATAGGCATCCGTTTTCTGAAAGTCCTATGCTGACAGCATAGTTGAAAATTTTTGTCAAATATGGTATGCTGAGCCATAAGGTGAGATGAATGGAAAAGGATACCTCCCAAATTGTAGAGGAACTGGGGCTTTGCCCGGATTTTAAGACCTTCTATCAAGAGAACAAGGACTATATGGTGACCAGCACATTGGCAGAATTGCTGGAACAGCTTCTCATAGACAAGGGGCTGAAAAAGGCTCAAGCTATCAAAAACGCTGAGCTGTCCGAGGTCTACGGCTACCAAATCTTCTCAGGCATCCGTGTGCCGGAGCGCAAAAAGCTGCTGTGTCTGGCTGTGGGCATGGGGCTGAATATTGACGATACCCAGCAGCTGCTTAAGTGCGCCGGGTATCCACAGTTATATGTAAAGCTGCCCTTTGACAGTGTCGTTTTGTACGGCCTGTTCAAGGCATTGTCCGTGGTGCAGATCAATGAACTGCTCTATACATACGGATTGGAGACATTGGGATGAAAAAATGTCCGTTTTGTAAGGCAGAAATTGAGGAAAATGCCCGGTTCTGCCTATACTGCATGAAACCTCTTGCAGAAAAAGAGGTCGTATCCCCAGTCAGGGAAAAACGGCAGCTGATTTGGCTACTGCCGTTCTTGACAATTTTCCTGATTCTAGGTGTGCTGGCAGCGATTTTGCTGCTGGGCAATCCCCGGAGTGATCCGCCGATGGCAGATACCACTGCGCCCATCACAGTCACTGACCCCGAAAACCCCTCTGCGCCTGAGGAGACAGTTTCTCCTACGGTAACCGACCCAACGGAGGAGTCGGAGCCTCCAGCGGAGGATGACCCCACCCAAGGGACGGAACCCCCTGTAGAGGACGACCCCACGCCGCCGGTCACCGAAGATCCTCCTTGCACCCATAATTATCTGCTGCAGACGGAAGAAAAGCCCACCTGCACGCAAGGCGGGTCACGCTATCTTGTCTGCTCTGAGTGCGAGGATGTTAAGGTAGAGAAATCTCCAGCTTCCGGCCATCGCTTCAACGATGCCACCTGCGAACTGCCAAAAACCTGTATGGTTTGCCAAGTCACTGAAGGGTCTGCTTTGGGGCATAGCTACAAAGACAATACTTGCATGCGCTGTGGCGACAAGCAAGCCACCGACACAGAGCCTGACGTCAATCCAGGTGTATCATATCAATACCACTTGGCAGAGGCAGAGGATTTAGGTCTCTCTAGCTATCAACACGAGAATAATGATATCGTCATCACCGGTGTTCGTGGGGAAAACCCAACCGGAGAATACACAATCCCTTCGTATATCGATGGAAAACGAGTGTGGCCATCATGCCCGATGCTTTTATGGGCACCAATGCCACAAAGGTGATGCTTGGTTCCACTATTCAGATTATTCGTCCTTATGCATTCTCAGATTGTGCTGATCTAACGGACATCTATTTTTCCGGAGAATATTTGAATGTGTGGCCCAACGCATTCCCGTACACGAACTCGCTCCAAAAACCACTGACTATTCATTGTTCGGCCACCTGCCACGACGCTGAAATGCGGCTGTACAAAAATATGGCAAACATAAACTGGGAGGAATGGAACGGCGAGCTATGACGAGAGAAGAATATATAAAGAAACTGTTCACCGGCTATTCTCTGGTTTCGGTTCTGAGCGAGAAAAACGGATGCAAGGTGCTGCGGTTGAGGAACAGAGCAAAAGGGAAAGATATGGTTTTACGGAGCTTTCCCCAGCATTTGGATGCTTATGAAGTATTGTGCCGCCTCCGTTGCGAAAATTTGCCGGAGATTTACGATGCCATTGATCTGGACGATGGACAAATTGTTCTGGAAGAATACATCGATGGCATTACTGTTGCTCAGGTGATGGAGGGTGGGAAGTATCGTTACCATGGAGCGAAAAAGGTGCTCTCCGGTGTGTGTCATGCCCTGAAGGTCCTGCATAATTATGGCTTTGTCCACCGGGATGTAAAGCCGGAGAATGTAATGATTGGCAGCGACGGACGAGTGGTTCTGATCGACTTCAACGCTTCTCGAAAGGTTTCGGAGGCTTGCAAGGACACAGTCATCATGGGCACTGTCGGCTACGCCTCCCCTGAGCAGCTCGGCCTCTCCCAGAGCGATGCCCGAACGGATATCTACGCCGTTGGCGTTCTCCTGAACGTCATGCTTACCGGTTTTCACCCCAGCAAAAAACTCGCTCGTGGCAAACCGGGGCGCATTGTTAAAAAATGCACTGCCATCAACCCGGATGACCGCTACAAATCAGCGGAGATGCTGTCCAAATCCCTATAGAAGTTGAACCTAGAATAGTTTACAAATCAGATTGTAAAAGCAACAAAACAGCCGCCATATATCGCAGATGAACCGCCCCTTGTCAACTAGACCATGAAGCTGCCCTCAGTTTCTCCCGAAAACCAAGGATAATATTAGGCCGTCAGCACATTAAAACGCTGACGGCCTTTTCTTTATATGTTTATTTAGCCTTCCGGTGGGACGCAAACCACTTGCCCATCTTTTTCAAACCACAGGGGCAGATCGGATGGGTTTTTGATCTCATTCTCATTGATAACCGCACTTCTCATAGCTTGCAGGTAATGCACCAATTCGATATTTGTCATAGAAAGGATGCTGTCATCCTGCGCCACCCGTTTAAGGACGGACTCCATGTCATCCCACATATTCTCTACATCCAGATCGTAGCTATGGCCCACGATCTGGCACAGGGCCAACTCCTCTTGGGTATGGAAGAAACCTTCCACAAAGTCCCGGAAGCCGGGCATAATGTGGTAGCTTCCAGCACCCCAATAGTAATATTCCTCCGGCGGTGCGTAAGAATATCGCTCCTCGGCGGTGCGGGCATAGGCAAAACCGCACTTTTTTGCACAGTTGGCAATCATGTCGCTCCAGTGGTGAAATGGCCCGGCAAAGCCCAAAACCGGCTTCCCAGTCAGGCGTTCCAGTTTCTCCTTATCCTTTGCCATCTGCTCCATGACTTCCGCCTCAGACAGCTGGTTCAAATAGGGATGGGTCAGGGTATGGCTGGCAACCTCATGGTTTTGATAGAGCTCTGACACCACAGTCGTGGGCAGGCGCTTGACGGTCATGCCGTTGGGATGCGTCCATTGGAATTCTGTTTCCATCAGCTCGGAGTTCAAATTGAAGGTGCCTTTCAGGCCGTACTGATTCATTAACTCCACAAAGCGGACATCCTGCAAAACGCCGTCGTCGTAGGTAATATTGAACGCCTTGGCTTTCCCACCGGGGTAGAGTTTTTTAATCATAATTCCCTCGCCTGTTGCATTTTTCTTGATTATAGCACGGTAAAACGATTTTTGTAAACTCCAGTCTTGAAAAAATCCGCGGCAGGAAAACCTGCCGCGGAAAAATGCCAAGTTTGGAAATTAGAATTCCTTCTTCTTCAGGACGACAACACCTGCGGTGGCAGCCATCATAGCCAGAGCCAGGCCAGCGATAGCCATATCGCCGGTGCCGGGGTTGACTTCGCCGCCCTCGCCGGGGTTCTCGGGCTCAGTCTCAACGGGAACGATCTCAACGGAGACAGTCTTGGTTTCAGCGTCGAAGATAACGGTCACGGTGCTGAGAGCCTCAACAGTAGCAAAGTAGTTGCCGTTGGTGCTGGTAGCATCACCCCAGGACTCAGTCCAGTCACCGACGGTGACCTTCAGCTCATAGACGCCAGCGGCGACATTCTCATACACCTTGGTGTACAGGCCGTCTTCGCCCTGGGTCATGATGTTGGCCTCATCGCCGGGGTTCCAGTTGGAGCCGCACAGAGTATCCTGACCGGCAACGTAGTAGTCAACCTTTGCGGGCTCTTCAGGCTGCTCGGGCTCTTCCTCAACGATGGGATAGAAAGCCAGAGCGAACATACCCTCGGAACCGGCGTTGATGTTGTAATAAGCACTCCAGTAGCTCTTGCCGTCGTACCACTCAACATAAGCCTCACGGACAGTGTTCATAGCGTAGAACAGGCCGTTGCCAGCGTCGGACAGAACCCACTTATCGTGAGCTTCGCCCAGAGTCATGCTGGTGAAGCTGTCAGCCATGCCCAGGTTCTTGCCGCCGAAGCTGAGGGAGATGGTGCCGTCATCGTTGTTGGTGACAGTCCAGATCTCAGTTTCGCCATAGCCGGACACGACACCGTCAGCCACGGTAACATCCACGCCGTTGTTGTAGTAACCGCCGTAAACAGAGGACAGAGCCTTGTTATAAGCAGGAACATAGATCACATAGTCGCCGTCAGCGATGGCAGTGCCGGCAGGAGCCTCGGGCTCTTCCTCAGCGACCTCAGCAAAGTTGACGGTCAGGGTTTTAATACGGACCTGAGCGTTGGGAGCATCAATCTTGATGTACTTTACGGGAGAAGTAAAGGCAACTTCAACGTCGCCGTAACCCTTAACGTAAGCAACATCTTCCTGATACATGGTCCATTCAACGCCATCGGTAGAAGTATACACATCAAAAGTGGAGTCCTTGTAGCCGGCATTCAGAACGATGGAAGAAATCTCCTTAGCGGAGGTGATAACACCATTTTCGTTCTTGTAAATTCTAGCCTCAGTGCTGAACCAGCCGGAGCTGATGGTGAACTTAACGTCATCATCCAGCTGTCTGATGCCTTCGCCGCCGCCCAGTTCGCCGTCAATCTTATAATCGGCGAAGGTATAGGTTGCGCTTGCACCTTCTGCATGGGCTACCAGAGCAAAGCTCATAACCATAGCCAGAACCAGAACGATGCTCAGGATCTTGCTCATTGTTTTCATTTTGAAAACCTCCTTTAATTATTACAAACAGAACTTTCTTGAACCGTTTGCTTTTCACCTAAACAGTATACCAATTCTCTCCAAAAATTGCAATACTTTTTTGCCACAATTTAGAGGAATTGTTGGATTGTATGCGCAACTTGACAGATCGTACATGGCGCAATTCCGCTGTGGCGGACTTGCTTTTCTGCCGACTTTCCCATATACTATCCATAAAACGTCGCAAAGGAGCGCACGCCATGGGTAAATTCGCCGTTATCGACACGGAAACCAATTGGGCCGATCAGGTTATGAGCATCGGCACGGTGATCGCAGATGCCGACACCTTTGAAGCCATTGATTCCAAATATCACATTCTGCCCATCGAATGTCAGATCGGCGGAATGTACGAAAGCACCCTATTTCTCGAAACGCCGGTTCAGCCCATGCTCTGCACTCGCTCTGAAGCGGTAGCAGATTTGCGGCAATGGTTCGGCCAGCACGGTGTCCGCTCGATCTTCGCCTATAACGCCTGCTTTGACCGCAATCATCTACCGGAGCTGCGGGATTTTGATTGGTACGATATTATGCGTTTGGCGGCCTACCGCCAGCACAACCCAAAGATCCCCGCCACGGCTGATTGCTGTTCCACCGGGCGGCTGAAGCGTGGCTACGGCGTGGAACCCATGCTGCGTCTGCTATCCCAGAAACATACATACCGCGAAACCCACAACGCCTATTTTGACGCACTAGACGAACTGGAGATCATAGGGCTACTGGGGCATGGTATTGACAGGTATCCGCCTATTCGGTAACATCCTGATACACCGGATACAGTTCCATGGGCTCTAAACCGCCCAAGATTTCGCCTGTGGGCAGCAGTCGAACAGTCATGGTGACTGTTTTTCCATTGAAACTTTTGACTGCCCAGCCTATCAGCTTTTGTCCTGCAGGTGCGGTCACCTCGGGCAATTGCACCGTTTCTGCTCCGATATCGACCATAATACTTTGCTTTTCATCATTCATAATAAAGCACAGGCGCACCTGCTCCATCCGCTCCTGAACAGGCTCGTTGGTATAGTCGGTAACCAGATAGTTGCCACTGTCATTGCTGGTGAAGAAATAAGTCTTTTCCAAAGGATAGACCTTCAACGTATCATCCTTGCGAAGCACATTGACGTTTAATTTTACCTTAGCGGAGAACATCCGGTCGCTGTACCGGCAGAATTGGCTCACCTCCACAGTGCCTTCGTCAATATACGAGCTTTTATGGGCTTGGATGAACATAGGATTGTTGACAATATCCCCATAAACACGGGATTGAGGGTCGAAATATTGCCGAAGCTCGGCCGCTGTCAGGGTTTTCATGGAATATTTGGCATCTGCAATGGCGGCGTTGCGAGCCAGCGCCGCTTCTTCCTCGGTCATTTCCGGGATGGATCCTGTCAGGGTTGTGTAGATTTTCCGCTCCTGATCCCATCTCAAAGGCACAGACTGTCCCTTTTCATCAACGACAGTGATCTGGGGTTCTATCAGCAGACCGCCTATACATTGCTGCTCACTGCGATATCCGTGGACGCCATCCGGCAGGTAGCCTTCCGCCCGGGTGGCGATGGTGCGAATCGTAAAGCTGTCATCCAGTGCTACGCCGTTGATATAGACGGTCTGCTCCGGTTTTTTCTCAACCATGACGCTGACGGTACGCTCAAAAAAGATTTCCACACCATCCAGCGTCCATATTGAAGCTCCCTCGCCGCCCGTTAGAGTAAAGGCGGCGATTTTTTCTGCGCCAAGATAGACATGATACCTGCGCTCGGAGGGGGCATCCGTATAAGCCTGACGATATGTCAGGGCCTTATTTTTTGTTTTCGCTTCCATGTAAGAAGCATAGGCTTCTGCCCCTTCGTAGGGGGTATCCGCTGTATTGGACAGCGCATAAATTCGCTGCCAGTCCAGGGTAGCGAACAGCTCCTCAAAAACTTGGGCGCAACGATTTTCCAGCTGAGCCGCCTCGTAGTCTGCCAATTTCTGCTCCAGTGGTTCTCGCTGCCATAGCAGAACGACTGCAATCAGCGCAGTCAGGGCAATATAAATGCAGAAAAACAGGATCAGTCCCATTCTGATTTTGCTACGCTTCATGCTCAGCCCTCCGTTTCCGTGGGGCGCACCATGAAGAAGGTGGGCATTCTGCGGGGTGATGCCTGAATGAGGGCATAGCTACCGCACTGAATCACCTTGCCGGATGCATCACGGCGGGTCATAACGGTGGACGCACCGCCATCCAAATTACAGGCGTTCACAGCACCCAATTCCTGCATCAGCTCCATGGCATCGGCATAGGTGGCACCCATGGAGCCAGCCTGACGGCCGTCAATGCACAGAAAAATGATAGTGCCGTCCGCCCGCTGCCCAATGGCTGTACGAGCGTTATAGGTGGTATCCATATCATACACCAGCGTGTTCAGCTCCCCATCTTTGACAAAGACAGGACCAAAGCAGCAGCCATCCCGGATATTCAGCTCTTTTACCTTTTCTCGGTCGATGGTATCGGAAACCACCAGCTTGTGATCTTCCGTCAACCCCACGAAACCATCGTAGCTTTTACCATCATCCCACAGAATCTGCCCCTTGGAAACCACCATGCCGATGGGCAGACTGCCAATGTAGCTATTTGCAGTGCCGTCATCGTTGAACGCACCACCGTTGATGGCAGCAAGGGCACCCTCCTGCTTCATCTGGGCAAAAATCCGGTTGCCCAGCTTGTCAATACTGAAGCTGGTAGAAGACGTTCCAAGGTAGACCGCCGAAGGGTCACGAATCAACATCACATGGGCAGTATAGGTTCTGCCATAGTGGGTTTCCATGCGAATGCCATCCAGGCAGTCCGCCCAAGGATCGGCAGAAGGATTGCCGTATTCAATATCAATCTGCGGTTCCTCCGGTGTCGGTTCCGGTTGAAGAAAGGGTTCATCTGCGTTCAGATGTAAGAGCGTCTGCTCGTCCAGAAACAATGGCGGAATCCACGATGTGGTATCCGAATTCATCAACGACAACGCCAGCGTATCCCGAGCGCTGGGGGATGGGCCGTTAAATATTGTGTTCAGTCCCATCCAAGCACCTGCCACCGCCAGCAGAAGCAGCGTCAGCAGAACCAGTAAGGCGCAAAGAACCACCGTCCAAATTCGTTTATAAGGGCTACCCATGATCGCACCTCAATTCTTTAGTATTCATATCAACACGCCGTTGCAATGGTCGATCTCGTGCTGGATGATCTGTGCTGTCCAACCCTCAAAGGTTTTGAGTCGGGTCTGGAAGTCCGGCGTTTGGTACTGCACCTTGATTTTCTGATATCGCTGGGTTTTCCGGGGGCCGCCCAACAAAGACAGGCAGCTTTCCTCCGCTTCGTACGCCCCGGACTGTTTGACGATGACAGGGTTCAGCATGACCATGTAGCTGCCGGATGCGTCAAAGGCAATGATCCGCTTGCACACGCCGATCATATTTGCTGCCATGCCCACGCAGGTTTCCTTATGAAACGCCAGTGTATCCAGCAGATCTTGGGTAACCGGCAGATCTTCTTTGGTTGCGGCAGTTGACTTCTGCGCCAGAAAAATCGGGTCGTGCATCAGTTCCTTGACCATAATCGTACCTCAAGTTTCTTTTTGTAATGATAAATTGTTGCTTACAGCAGTAAGAGATAGCACCGCACCAAAGCCTCCCTCTGATGAGGGAGGTGGCACGCCGAACGGCGTGACGGAGGGAGAGAAAATGCGAAAATCACCTCACTGCCGAGGAAAACTGCACATTTTATCTCTCCCTCAGTCAAAAATCAGAGATTTTTGACAGCTCCC
>JBGVKN010000065.1:0-6537 GCA_045123795.1 Faecousia sp.
ATCGCCTGCGGGAGCATCGGTGAACTGGCCAATGTGACGATACAGCTCCGTCATCATGCTCTGGCAGAAACGCATGACCTCAGCGTCGCTCTTGCCATGGGGGTCGAAGTCACTGCCGCCCTTGGCGCCGCCCATAGGCAGACCGGTCAGGCTGTTCTTCAGAATCTGCTCGAAGCCCAGGAACTTCATGACGGACAGGTTAACGGTGGGATGGAAGCGCAGGCCGCCCTTGTAAGGGCCGATGGCGGAGTTGAACTGAACACGATAGGCGTTGTTGACCTGAACCTGACCCTTGTCGTCCACCCAGGGAACACGGAACAGGATCACACGCTCGGGGGTGGTCAGACGCTCCAGCAGAGCATTCTTGCGGTAGCTGTCCTCGTTGCGCTCGATGACCACACGCAGGGACTCCAGCACTTCCTCAACAGCCTGATGGAACTCGGGCTGACCGGGGTTCTGAACCTTAACCCGCTCAAAAATCTCGTCTACATAACTCATATACAAATGTCCTCCTCGGAAAGAATAATCACGCCGCTTATTGTAGCAGATTGTATTCCAGAATACAAGAGGTTTTTGCAACTTTTTTTCTGAAACTTGCAAAAAAATATTTCCGGGTGGCAATCTAAACGATTACCACCCGGAAAATGAAACTTGTCTTTGTGCAGAATTTCACCTTGCCCGGGGAAGAACCTCCTGCTGGATCACATTGATCAGCTTATTCAGTTCTTCTGGTGTGGTCTGACGGCTGATGGAGATGCGGAACGACCCGTCAATGATGTCGGGGGCAATTCCCATCGCCTCCAAAACATGGCTACGATGCCCTTTGGCGCAGGCGGAGCCTGCGGAAACACAAATCCCGTGATCCTGCAAAATATTGATGGTGTTCTGGGTCGGTAGACCGGGAATGGCAAGGGACAAAATGTGGGGCGCATCGTGGGCGCCGTTGATGACCAGTCCTTTCAAGGTGGACAGCTCTTGGATGGTGACCTCCAGCATTTTCTTTTCCCATGCAATATCCTCTTTCAAACTTCCGGACAGGGCGGCACAGGCAGCGGCGAAACCGAAAATTGCCGGAGTGCCCTCGGTGCCGCTGCGGTAACCACCCTCCTGACCACCACCAAATAGTAGCGGAGGGAAGGAACGCAGCCGGGGGCTGATGTACAGCGCACCGGCACCCTTAGGGCCGTGAACCTTGTGAGAGGATACGGAAATCAGATCTGCCCCCAGCGTCTTTGCGGAAAAGGGAACTTTCAAAAAGCCCTGTACCGCATCGGTGTGGAAAACGGCATCGGGAGCAATTTTGTGGGTCAGCTTTGCCATCTGTGCGATGGGCATAACGGAGCCAACTTCGTTATTCACCATCATAATGGAAACCAGAATGGTGTCCTTGCGCAGTGCGCTACGCAGAGCGTCTAATGTGATTCGACCCAGCTCATCGGGCTGAAGATAGGTGACCTCAAAGCCCTGACTTTCCAGCTCCTTCATGCAGTGCAGGATGGCGTGGTGCTCAATGGCGGTGGTGATGATGTGTTTGTTTTTCTTGCCGAACCGCTTGGCGGTGCCAAAAATGGCCCAGTTGTCCGCTTCCGTGCCGCCGGAGGTGAAAAACACCCGGTCGTGCTCGGCGCCCATGGCGGCAGCGACTTGGTTTCGGGCGTTGCGTAAAGCGTGGGCGGCTTCAATGCCGAAGCCGTATAAAGCACTGGGGTTCGCCCAGCCCTCAGTCAGGGCATTGGTCATAGCCTCCACAGCCTCGGCACAAGGCTTCGTGGTGGCAGAGTTGTCTAAATAGATCATGGTGTTCACTTTCCTACACAAAAACGTTCAAAAATCCTTGCGGTGATATCCTCTCTCACCGTTGCGCCGGTGACTTCGCCCATGGATTCCATGGCGGCTTCCACGTCGGTCAGCACCGCATCCGGGGTCAAACCCAGCTTTAAGCCTTGCAGAGCGGACAGCATGGCCTCGTATGCCCGCCGAATTGCATCATACTGCCGGGCGTTGGTCAAAATAGAACCATCACAGGGCGTTTCGTTTTCAAATAACATATCCACCGTGTCCGCCAGCAGATCCAGTCCTTCGCCGGTTTTGGCGCAGATGTGGATAATGTTCATAAACGGCAGATCGCTGGGCTGTACTTGGTCACCCAGATCGGATTTGTTGATCAGAGCGATGGCGTTTTGGTGCTCCACGCAAAGGTCAATAATGGCCTCGTCTTCGTCCGTCAGGGGTTGGGAGCCATCGCAGACGAAAATTACCAGATCTGCTTCTTCAATGGCCTTTTTGCTCCGCTCCACGCCGATGGCCTCCACGGTATCCGTGGTTTCCCGGATACCGGCGGTGTCGATGAGCCGCAGCCGGGTGGAGCCCACCATGACGGTTTCCTCCACCGTATCCCGGGTGGTGCCGGGGATGTCCGTGACAATGACCCGCTCGTAGCCTGCCAGCGCATTGAGTAGACTGGACTTGCCTACGTTGGGCCTGCCCACAATGGCGGCGGCAACACCCTGCCGCAAAATTCGACCTTGCCCGTATGTTTTTAATAATGTATAGAGAGATTTTGCGTCAGCACGCAGCGCACCCTCATAAGCGTCCAGGCCGAAATCCTCAATATCCTCGTCTGGATAATCCAGCACCGCATGAAAATGACTGCACAGATTGGTCAGATCATCGTAAATCGGAGCCAGTCGTTTTTGGAGTACGCCACCCACCTGACCGGCGGCATTGGCGGCGGCATCGGCGGTGTCTGCTTCGATCAGATCAATGACGGCTTCTGCCTGTGTCAGATCCAGCTTGCCGTTGAGGAATGCCCGCTTGGTGAATTCACCCCGTTTAGCGGGTCTTGCCCCGGCCAGATACAATGCCTCCAGTCCGGCTGCCAGCACGGCAGGAGAGCCATGGCAGTGGAATTCCACCGTGTCCTCACCGGTGTAACTGTGAGGCCCCCGGGAATAGATGGCACAGCAGCTGTCGATGACCCGACCATCCTTGTCGTGGAGTTGCCCCAGACACAGCCGCTTATCCACCGCTTCGGATAGGGGTTTATTATTATTTAATGTAAATACCTTCCCGGCAACCTGTGCGCACCCGTCACCGGTCAGGCGAATGATGCCAATGGCAGAAACCTGATTGCCGGTAGATACCGCAGCGATAATGTCAGACATAAGCAGTTCTCCTTGAAATAATAAACTACTATACCACCAAACCGTAGAAAAAGCAATTCCCATCATCATAATCCCCTTTTATCCGGGGTAAACTACTCCAGAGGTGAAGCCTGTGGAACAATACACACCCAGACCGAATCCGGCGTACCCCGGTGAATTGACCAACAAAAATATCTGCGCCATTTTTCAAGGCGCAAATGATTTTATCACCCGTGAGCTGCGCTGCGGAGCGTGGACGCTGTATGCCTACGCCATCGATGGGCTGACCGCCGGCGGCGATATTTCGGATTACGTCATCAAGCCTATCACGGAGCATCTGGGGGCAAGCTCCATGCAGGAGCTTTATGACCGTGCACTGCGGGGCATGATCTATAACGCCGTTGCTAATCCTTGCGAGGATTTGGATTCGGTTGCACTGAAGCTGGTCAACGGCTTTTGTGTCATTCTGTTCCCCGGTGTTGGAGCTATTGGCTTTGAAGTCAAAACCAGTGTCAACCGGGGCCCCGCTCCGCCGGAGGTGGAGAACACCGTCAAAGGCCCGAAGGATGCCTTTGTGGAAAATTCCCGTATCAATACCAGCCTTGTCCGCCGTCATCTGCGTTCCCCAGATCTTCGTCTGCACGAAACGCAGGTGGGCCGCCGCAGCCTGACTAATGTTTCCCTTGTCTGGTTGGAGGGGGTCACAAACCAAGATTTGGTGGAACGGATGAAAACCCGTCTGGATCAAATCGATATTGATGGTTTGATCTCTCCGGCAGCGGTGGAGGAATACATCACCGGCTCCCGGGCTACCGCATTTCCTCTATTACAATATACAGAGCGGACAGACCGCTTCTGTCAGGGAATCCTGAACGGGCAGGTTGGCCTTCTGGTGGATGGACTTCCCCAAGGGTATCTTGCCCCGGTGGATATCGGCAGCCTGATGTCCAGCCCGGAAGATCGAAGCGTAGATTATGTGTCCGCTTCCTGTATTCGTGCTTTGCGCTATGCCGCACTGCTGCTGAGCCTGTTGCTGCCGGGCTTCTCTATCGCCATGGCGACCTTTCACCATGAAATGATTCCCTTGCCGTTGCTGCACTCCATCATCGAGAGCAAGCAATCTGTGCCCTTTTCCACGGCGCTGGAGGTGCTGGGGCTGCTGATCGCCTTTGAGCTGCTGCAAGAATCGGGCATCCACCTACCGCAAGCTATCGGACAATCGGTGTCCATCATCGGCGGCATCGTGGTGGGAACTGCGGCGGTAGAAGCGAAGATCATTTCGCCTGCGGCGCTGATCGTGGTCAGCGTGGCCGGTGTCTGCGGTTTTGTCCAGCCGAATCGTGATTTGGCGGAGGCTGTGCGAATTTGGCGATTTTTGATTGCTGCGCTGGGTACTTTGGGTGGATTGTTCGGTGTGACACTGGGTGGCATTGGACTGCTGATTCATTTGTCCGGACTGAATAGCTTAGATGTGGCGTACCTTGCGCCTTTTTCTGAAGGTGGTACACCGGAAATCTTGCGCAGCAGATTAAAAGACAAAAAGCTCCGTGATCGCCGCCTGCGGACGGAGGACGGGAGGAATCAGCGTTGAAGCGGTGGTTGTGGTATGCAGTGATTATTGGTGTGGTAGCGGTCCTGAGCGGAAAAACCTCCGCCGGAACGGATATCGGAATGCTCCAGCCGGTGCAAACGGTGCGGCTTTCCTGTGTCCGGGGGCAAGTCTGTGTGGAAACGGATACGGGGGACGTGGGGATAGGTGAGGATCTTAAATCAGCGCTGGAGGATATGAAGAACTCGGGTGTTGGGGAGATATTTCTGGATACGGCGGATTATCTGATTGTTTCTCCGGCGTGCGTAGATCTTCTGCCTGCTATGACCACTTATCTTCGACCGTCCTGCGGGGTGTGCTTGGAAGAAGGAGAAACAGATCTGGAACAGGTTGGACTGTTCTTGCGACAGCATACCCCGGAAATCACCCTGATGAAATACCGTGCGGGTGATCGTGCATTACAAACATTGGTGACCCGGGAGGGGAGGATGCATCTTGTTTCGTAAAAGAATACCGGCCCGCCAGCTAAGTGCATGGCTCTTTGCAGGCATGACTCCGGTGCTGATCCAACATTTAGGCGGCAGCTCGTGGACTTGGGTCGGAGTGCTGGGTGCGACGGGGGTTGTGCTTAGCGCTTTTTTATGGCGGCACGAAGGGGAGATGACCCCCTGGCAGGCGGCGTTAACGTTGATCTATACAATTATAGTAATCGGAACACTGCTTCACCGATGCGATGAAAGCTGGCCTAGAGGCAACAGCTACCCTGCAGTACCTTTGTTCATTCTGGGCTTGGCGGCTTGGTCGGCGCAGAAAGGGCCATCAGCTGCAGCTCGGGTGGGGACTGTCCTGTTTTGGGCGGTGCTGATTATGTATCTGATTGTCTTTGGTGCAGGGGTAAGAAATGTGCAGCTTCAATGGTTGGTTCCTCATTGGACACTGCCGGACGCTACAGGTCTTTTGGTGTTCCTGATCCCTTGCGCCGCAGCTTGTCTGCTCCAACCTGAGAAAAAGTGGAGCGCAAGACTAACAATGCCGGTGGTCTTTGCGGTCGCATCCGCATTGATCACAGCAGGGGTCATGTCTGTTCCGGTGGCTCAGCGAGTTGAGGATGCATTCTATGAGATGACCCGCAGTATTAGCCTGGGCGGTGTGGCGAAGCGGTTCGAGGCACTGATCTCTGCGGGCATGACAGTAGGCTGGTTTGCACTAATCGGTCTGCTGCTATCGATTTGCGGCGTTCTGATACAAAGAATTTTTACAGGCTGGGGGAGGACTGGCGTGTGGTTTGCAGCAGCTGCGGCGGCCGGATGGCTGTTGTGCGGTTTGCACATACCGGGTTGGTTTCTGCTCGCTGGTGGGGCTTTATTTTGGGTTGCGATCCCGGTTTTGACACAAGGTTTAGGGTCAATAAAAAAGTCGAAAAAAAGTGAAAATAATGCTTGACTTTTTGAGAACAGTCTGATAATATATGCAAGCGCTCCGGTGAGGAGCCAACCGCATAAAGCAAGCGAAAATAATTTGACGAGAAATGAAAAAAGTTCTTGACAAATGAAAAAAGCTGTGCTAGAATATACAAGCTGTCCGGTGAGCGGCGCAAGCCTAACGGATAGCGGCTGTACCTTGTAAATTGAATAACGCAAAGACGAAATGAACACCTTGGACAATTAATGGATTGTTTAAGAGAAGTTCGTGTACGAACGAATGAAAAAACAGCCAACGAAAATTCTTGAGTAATAAATGCTAGTAGCAAATTATTCAAAACTTTGATTTTAGAGCTTCGGCTTTAAGATACAACTTTTTGAGAGTTTGATCCTGGCTCAGGACGAACGCTGGCGGCGTGCCTAA
>JBGVKN010000066.1:0-26630 GCA_045123795.1 Faecousia sp.
GTCCCGTGAATGGTCACGAAAAATGCAGTGCCTTGGCTCTACAAACTACAGAAATGAGGCTTCTCAAAAGCCAAAACGGTGCTGACCGGGTACTGTACTTTTTGGAGCCCTTTTTATGCAGTTTCTAATTGACAAACACAGTCTTAAGCAATCATTGTTTCAACCGAGAAGCAGATGACGAATAGGGGTTGCAAAATTCGTCCGGCTTTTATGCCCATAAAAAAGGTTCTGAAAACAAGCGCTTTCAGAACCTTCCTTTGTGCAATCCAAGTCAACGGCACGCAATATTTTATTGCCGTGTCTGTTTGTAATCAGCTGATTTCTTCATTTACTGTGATAATGCTGTCGGAAGTAAACGCGCCGACTGTCAGCCTTGTATATGCAATGTCAGCATATTCCGGTACGGTAAAGCTGTACACGCCGTTGGCGTCTTGTGTAAAACTATCACCAAACAGTTGAACGGCACCGGTTGTTTTTTCAAACGCACTTGTGTAAAAATACGCCTGACTATATCCGCTTGCCTCAGTCGTGATATTCTTCACGCGGATAACATCACCGGCTTTACAAGCGATAAAACCAGTACAGGAGTTGATAGTAGATGCCTTTTCCGTACCACTGGAAGAAATACGATAGCCGGGATTATAACCATCCTCGCCACCTGCACCGACATATTCCGTACCGTCAGTATTGATAGCCAAGGGCAGTACATTCGTGGGACTGGTTTCTTCGCCACCGCTACCAGAAACATCGATTTCGACATTTCCGTTTTCATCGGGCTTCATGCCATTAACGGTCTTAACATAGTTGGCATTGTACTCGGTCAAATTACCCTTTGCGTCCGTATCGGTCGTGTTGTCCTGATAGGTGCAATTCATTGCCACAACATCACAGTTTGCGTTTACACTTAGACCGATGGGGTTTCCTGCCATGACAGCCCCTTGTACCATACCACCTGCCGGTTCAAGATCGGTCGCCCACAGGTAACCGATACCGAAGGTCCCATTGTCCTTGTACAGACCGCCGTAAATATTGACCTTTGCACCGTATGCCGGAGCATTGCCGCCCTTACCGTTGCCCTCATATCTGCCGCCGATCACGGTTCCCGTTGTGGCATTGTGGTGGCTCATGCCATCATCAAAGTTGAACTCGGAAACACAATCGATATAGGTTGTATGACCGTAGCCGGAAATACCGTAACCGTCATAGTTTTTCGTGGCATAGCAAGCGGTCATGCGGCCGTTTGAATTGAACGGATGGAAACCGGAGCCGTAGGAGGTATATTTACAGGCACACTTGTAAAAATGAAAATAGGCACAATTTTTGATATTGATGTTATATGTACCAGAGAACCTTACTTCGACTTCTTTCAGCACAACCCTATCCGCACCGTCAATATGGATACCACTGTCCCAGTTCGTGGGGACGATAACCTTTTCCACAGAAGTCATATCTGCATTAATGTAAATATAACCATCCACATAGCTGAACGTATTGGCTTCCGCTTCACACGCCGCAACAGTCAGCACGGGTTTCAGCTTGATGCAAACCGTCTTTTCGTCCTCTGACAAAAGCCACACTGTAGCATTGTATCTGGAGCCATAGCCAGTGCCTACCACGGGCGTTTGGCTCTGTTTCGTGAAGACCTTGTCAAACTGCGTATTGGCGGAATTGGAATACGCCACACGCTTGATGGAATTGTAGTCGGCAAGGCTCGATACCGCCACAGTATCGGATGTATCAAAGACAATGGGCTCCCGTTCTACGCCTGCCGCATAGGTCAGGTCATTGTCGCTAGGCAGGATTTCAAGGGAACCGATATTCGAGAACTGGACGATTTCCTTGTAAACGCCACGCTTTGCGCAAATCCGTGTCGCACCTGCGTTGACACAAGCCTTGACCGTTTTCTTGGGTGTGCTTGCGCTCAGGCCGTCGTTGCTGTCACTGCCGTCCGGCGAAATGAACATAGTCAGAACAGCATCTTTACCGTCCACGCTTGTCGCCAATTCGTTTATTGCTGCAACCAGGCTCTCCTTATTCTCCGTGTCCAGCTGGGTAAGATCCCCCTGTTGCAGCTGCAGTTGGGCCCAAATCTCCAACTCCGGGCTGGTGCCGGGATCGTCAGACGGAGTTGCTCCGGGCTGAATTGCCGGGCCAAGCGCTCGGATGGTGGGAATGACCAACGTTCCATCTGCCGAAACGCCATAAACGCCCACGCACAGTTGCTTCAGCGGTTGCGCCAGCACCTCATGGGGAATCGTGACCGCATCTCCTTGCAACAGCGCATCTCTCGTCACATCCCCGGCCGAAAACACCACTGTCTTTTGCAACCCATCCCATTCCGGCGAAAATTCCAACTTCACCTGTTTTCCTACCATTCCGGATGTCAGGATGTCCTCCTCTTTGATTTCTCCTTTCACGCCCGAAAAATAAAAAGTTAGCATGTTTTACCTCCTTCAGCATTCTGAGAAGCGTCCTAACAGGACGCTTCTCTTTGCCTTATGCGTAAAAAGAGTGCCGGTTGCACCACACTGTGCAACCGGCATCAAAAAAGATTTTATAGAAGAACCATATCCTCGAAACTCTGAATGCGCTCCATCACAGACGCACTCAAACGCTTCTCAATTTTTTGCACAACCGTTCCCAGATTGGGTTTTCTGTCATTCAGGTTGTGACAATCGGATCCCAACAATTGAATCTGATTATCTTTCAGCATCCGCATCGCCATGGAAGCGGTGGAGGATTGCAGAAAGAAACTGCCATTGGCTTGAACCAATACGAGCATCTGCTCCAGGCGTTTCAGGATTCCGTGGGTGTGGAAGGGGCTGATGTAGCGATCTATGTGGGCAATAATTGGCGTGATACCCGTCTTTTCATAGATCCCCTCAAGCTCCTGATACATGCTCTGCGTCCAGGATGTCCACGGCATTTCAATCATCATGAAGGGTTTATTCCCAATTGTCAACTGGGGCAGTGCCTCACAATTGCTAATTCCCGGAAAATAATAAACTTCTGCGCCCAATGTGATTTCCGGAAGTTCCGCTTCATTCGCCATGGCCGCCTGCAGTCTTTCCCACGCCTCCGCTCTTCTCTTCAGAAAGCGTTCCGGCGTGTCATTGTTCGCGTAAAAATGAGGTGTCGCAACCACATGGCTCACGCCTTGTTCCGCTTCCATCCGAAGCATGGCTAGGGATTCTTCTACCGAGTGACTGCCATCATCGACTCCGGGGAGAATATGGCTATGAAAGTCCGCACAGGTTCGCATCATTAAGCCTTCTCGTTCTCACTTCCGCTAACAGAGCGATCATTGTGCTCATAATAGGAACCATAGCTTTTTCCGTAGCGCTTGTAATAACGCTTACCGTATTTTCCGCCGCGTTCGCTGGTGCAGTTGAACACCACGCCCAAGGTTGTTGCGTTGATGAACTCAAACTGCCGGACAGCCTCTGCCAAAACCACACGGTCACAATAATTCTGACGAACCACCAGCAAAATGCCATCCGTCTCTTTTGCGATTGCCATTGCGTCACTGACTTCGCCCACAGGAGGCAAGTCCAAAATCACATAATCGTATGCCTTACGCATGGCCTCCAACGCCCGCTTCATCCGCTCAGAGCTGAGAAGCTCCACAGGGTTGGGAGGATTCTGGCCTGCGGTGATTACATGGAACGCATTTTCATCGCCCTTCATGCCGCAGCCCTTCACAAGTTCATCCAGCAGGCACTGTCTGGTCAAATAGCCGGACAAGCCAGGATGCTTGGAGATACCCAGCTTTTCCGCCAGCGTGGGACGACGCATATCACAGTCCACCAGAAGCACCTTCTTGTTCAGCTGGGACAGGGTATATGCCAGGTTCACTGCGGTCAAGCTCTTACCTTCACCACTAAGGGCACTGGACAAGCCGATCACATGGCAATCGTTTTCATCCGCGAAGGAGAACTGTAGCTTGGTACGCAGCAGCTTATAAGCTTCCGAAGCCGCAAAGCTGATGCCGGGACCCATGAGCACCTTCTTCTCCTGCCGATTTCCTGCAACATACTTGCCTTTTTTGTTCTTACCTTTGGATTCTCCGTAACCGTAATAGGAGGATTCCTTTCCGTGGTCAGTCATATCGGGCACTTCAACCAGAATCGGATGCTGGCAGCTCTGAGCCACATCCTCCTCCGTGCGGATCGTAACATCCATAATCGTCCGCAAGGCAACGATCACAACTGTCATCACAAAACCAATCAGAAAGCCGATGATGGTATTCTTCGTATAGCTGGGTGAACTGGGACTGGATGCCACCACAGCAGTATCCACGACCTTTGCAGAGGTTCCCTCAATTATGGTGCTGATTCGTTTCGGCAGAACATAAGCAATCGCATTGGCGATTCTCTCCGCCTCCTGAGGATCCGGGCTGGTAACAACAACCTCAAAAATTTCCGTTTCATTCACTGAAACCGCTGAGATCATCCGCCTCAATTCCTTATATGTATAAGGAACGCCTGCATAGTCGATCACGTCCACCAGCGTCTCGCGGGTATTCAGAATTACGATATAGGAATCGACCAGATTGCGGGACGTAGACAAGTCGCCGGAAGAAATACTGACGGACGTATCTCCAAGGCTCAGATTATTGTTATTCACATAGAACATTGCTGCCGATTTATACTTCGGTGTAACGAAAAAAAGCGTTCCAAGAAACACCACCAGCGTAGCGAACGCCGAAACCAGTGCAATCAACAAGCCGTGCTGCAGCAGCGCCTGAAAAATCCGACTCAGATCCACACTCATCGTTTCATTTTTTTTGATTTTAATTCCTTCCATATTTGTACCTCCTCATCGATCTGACATATCCAACAGATCGGCGGTTGTTACCATCATAGCAAGTTGCATGTTTTTCATTTCCTTAGTCCCTGCGGTACAGATCCCGCGTATAGACCTTTTCTCCCACATCATCCAGACAGGGATCATGGCGGTTGGCGATGATCACATGGCTCATTTCCTTAAACCGTTGCAGATCGTTGACCACCTTACTTCCAAAGAAGGTAAAGCCATCGTCCAGCGTTGGTTCATAAATAATGACCGTAGCGCCTTTGGCCTTCACCCGTTTCATAACACCCTGGATCGAGGATTGACGGAAATTATCGGAATTTGCCTTCATGGTCAAGCGGTAAATGCCGATAACCACTTCCTTTTCCTGCGTCGGATCCCAACTGCTGTTGGCGCTGTAGCAACCTGCTTTTTCCAGCACACGCTCTGCAATAAAATCCTTGCGAGTTCGATTCGCTTCTACAATGGCACTGATGATGTTCTGTGGAACATCATTATAGTTGGCCAGTAGTTGCTTCGTATCCTTAGGCAGGCAGTAACCGCCGTAACCAAAGGAGGGATTATTGTAATGAGAACCGATTCGAGAGTCCAGACACACGCCGTTAATGATGGCACGGGCATCTAAACCACGAATCTCCGCATACGTATCCAGCTCATTGAAGAAGCTGACCCGAAGGGCCAGATAAGTGTTGGAAAACAGCTTGACAGCCTCCGCCTCCGTACTGCCCATCAACAGTGTGGGCACATCCTCTTTCAGTGCACAATTGCGAAGGATGGCTGCAAAGCGCTCCGCTTCTTCTTTCAGGTCCGCATCGCCGCCTACGATAATGCGGCTGGGATACAAATTATCATAAAGCGCTTTGGATTCCCGTAAAAATTCCGGGCTGAACAGCAGCCGAGCTTGCGGATACTGCTGCCGGAGGGAAGCCGTATATCCCACAGGAACTGTGGACTTAATGACGATTGCCGCCTCCGGACGGATGGAAAGCACCGTTTCCACCGCCTGCTCCACAGCGGAAGTATCAAAGAAATTGCGTTGACTATCGTAATTGGTGGGGACTGCCACAACCACAACATCCGCATCCTGATAGGCTTCCCGGGGATCCACCGTTGCCGTCAGATCCAGCGGCTTTTCCCGAAGATATTCCTCAATATAGTCATCCTGGATGGGGCTGATCCGCCGGTTGATCAGATCGACCTTTTCCGGCAGGATGTCCAGCGCCATCACATGATGCTGCTTGCTCAAGAGCACCGCCATGGATAGTCCCACATATCCGGTTCCTGCGATTGCAATTTTCATTATGCATCACCTTTATTTCTGATAGAACTCCTTGTACCAGTGGGCAAAATTTCGCAAACCTGTTCGCAAGGATGTGCATGGCCGGAAGCCCATATCCCGTTCCAAATCGGACACGTCCGCATAGGTCACGCTTACATCGCCGGGCTGCATGGGCACCAGCTTTTTATGGGCTTCGAAGTCATAATCCACAGGCAGAACCCCTGCGCTAACCAGCTCCTGCTGCAAAATATCCACAAAATCCAACAGGTTCTCCGGCTGGCTGTTGCCGATGTTGTAAACCCGATAGGGCGGAATCGGCAGCCCATCCAGATCCGTCTTTTTCTCCGGTGCTCGGCACATCACGCGCAAAACACCTTCCACAATATCATCGATATAGGTAAAATCCCGTTTGCAGTTGCCGTAGTTAAAGATCTCAATGGTCTTCCCCTGCAGCAGCCGATTGGTAAAATTAAAGTAGGCCATATCCGGTCTGCCGGCAGGGCCATAAACCGTGAAAAACCGCAGGCCGGTAGCAGGAATGTTATAGAGCTTCGCATAAGCATGGGCCATCAGCTCATTGGACTTTTTGGTGGCAGCATACACGCTCACCGGCGTATCCACCTTATCCTGAGTGGAATACGGCACCTTAGCGTTGGCTCCATACACACTGGAAGAGGAAGCATACACCAGATGCTCCACCGGATGCCGGCGGCAGCACTCCAAAATATTGTAAAATCCAATAACATTGGATGCCATATACGCATCGGGATGATCGATGGAATACCGGACACCTGCCTGAGCAGCCAGATTGACCACCACATCGAACCTGTATTGCCGGAACAGATCTTCCATCAAGGCGCCGTCAGACAAATCACCCTTCACAAAGATCCAGTTATCCCGGGCGGCTTTCTCAATTTGAGAAAGCCGGAAGGATTTCAGCGAAACATCATAGTAATCGTTCAAATTATCTAAACCAACCACCGTGGCAGACGGCTGGGTCTGAAGCAGCCGTTGCACAAGATTGGCGCCGATAAAACCGGCGGCACCGGTAACCAAAATGGTCTTGCCGGATAAGTTTACTGTTTCATTGAGCATAGTGAGTGCCTTTCATTTTCTGCGGCAGATATTCCAGCAGGAACTTTACAGCCAGGTTCACCAGCAAAATAGCAAGCGATACCACCGCGGCGAATTCCATTTGAGCCTGCGCTTCATACTGATTGATCATCAGGGCGATGGGCTTGTTGCGGACATTGGCAAGGAAGGACACCGCAGAAATGGTCATCATGGAATTAACAAAGAAATAGGAAAACATCTCCCGTACTGTCTTCCAGCATCGGGGCAGCAGCACATCCTTCAGCAGCCGGAAATGGCCGATGCCCAGCGTCTCTGCCACCGATTCCAAATTGACATTGAGCTTGGAAAAGGATGTATACATCATCAAATACGGCGACGCAAAGAAATGCACCGTATTGACGATGATCAAAATAGCCAGCGTACCGTACAGCGCAGTACCCTTGAAGAACAGCACATACGCAAGGCCCAGAACCACGCCGGGAATGGCCGCCATGGACATACAAACCAAATGCAGATACTTGTTCATCCGTCCCGAATGTCGGGCCGTAAAGTAAGCGGTCAGCACCGCCAGAACCGAGCCCGTCAGTGCCACCATGAACGCAATGGTAACAGAATTCATCAAATACTTTCCGCCACCCATGCTCATGGATTTCACAATATTGTCCAGCGTCACCGACAGATCCGTCGGATACTTCTCCACAAAGGCCAGCACCAGGAAAGAGAGGATGGGCAGCATACAGAACACCGCCATGACGCAGGAATAAAGGAACGCAGACACATCCCGAACCGGGCGCTTGCGCAGGGTGAAGGGCTTAACCACATAGGTAGAATTGGAATTGTTTTGGTTGGCAAAGTCCACCAAAAACGCCACTAGTGCCGGGATCAGCAGCATACTGCCGTACACACAGCCCTTGCCGAAATTTAGCTGACCGATCACTTCCTGATACATCACCACAGGCAGCGTCTTAAATTTACCACCCACCATCAACGGCACGCCATAGTCCGTAAAGGACAGGGTAAAAATCGAAAATGCAGCCACGATCATCGGCTTGCGCAGATACGGCAGCGTGATGGTCTTAAACTGCTCCCAAGCAGAAAACCCCAGCACCTTCGCCGCCTCGTAGGGAGAAGAATCCTCATATTGAAGGATGTTGGAAATCATCAAAAATGCCACCGGCAGTGAATAAAGCAGTGAACCCACCACAATGCCCGGCAAGCCATAGATTTGACCCCGTTGCAGATTCAGCAACCCGGATAAAAGGCCGCTGTTGCCAAAAAGCAGCACCACGCCCATGCCAATGGACACCGATGGGATCAGCATTGGCAGCTCCAGCAGCATCCGCAGCAGCTTTTTCCCGGGCATTTGGGTACGGTGCATACTGTGCGCCAGTAAATAGGCCAGCGTCAGCGAAAGCACCGTGGTGATCAAGGAGGCGCTCACCGATCGCAGCAACACCGTCCAAAGGTCATCCCGGGAGAAGGCCGCCTGAATGCTACCCTCATCCATCTTGGCAAACAGCGCAATCAGAGGGATCACCACAAAAGCCGTTGCCACCGCAGCCAGCACCGCCGGAACAATCAGCAGCCGACGGGGATAGTGGGAATTTGTCATCAGGTTCCCCTCCTGTACCGGATCAGGCCGTCGATCTTCATCTGCAGGTTTTCTGCCACGAACTGCCGCACATAATCATTGGCAGGCCGGTCGATCAGCGCATCGGGAGTATCCAACTGCTGGATCTCACCGTCACGCATCACCATGATCCGGTCGGACATGGCAAAAGCCTCCTCCTGATCGTGGGTCACGTAAATCATGGTAACGCCAAATTCTTTTTGCAGCGCTTTGATCTCCTTCCGCATCAAAAGACGGGTGGAAACGTCCAGCGCGGACAATGGCTCGTCAAAGAGGATCACATCCGGACGCAGCACCATAGTACGGGCGATAGCCACCCGTTGCTGCTGGCCGCCGGAAAGCTCCGCCGGTTTTTTGTCTTTCAACGCCGTCAGACCCATGCGCTCCAGCATGTCCATGGCTTTTGCCTTGTAATCGGGAACCCGGCGTATTTTCAACGCATAGGCCACATTCATGAACACCGTCATGCTCTCAAACAGCGCATAATTCTGGAACACGATGCCCATTCCCCGATCTGCCGGCTGGGCAGCAGTAATATCCGCACCATCTTTCATAATGGTGCCGGTGGTAGGCGGCAGTACACCGATCAGCATCCGCAAAAGCGTAGTTTTACCACAGCCCGAGGAGCCCAAAATGGAGAGAAACTCCCCTTCGTGTACATCAAAGGAGATGTTCTGTACCACAGGAATATGCTGTTCATAGTCTTTTGACAGGTTTATTACCTGCAGCTTCTTGCGCTTCTCCATGGGCAATCTCTTTTCGTTAGTATTTCCAGTGGGAAAGCAATTTCTCTTTCCGCTGGGCGGTATTATTGGTCATATCACAGTAGGTGATGTCTGTGGGATAATTCTCAACCTGAAAGGTTCGATCCGTAAAGATCTGCTCCGGGTAGAACATCTGACAGTTTTCGTAAGCATACGTACCGTAGAGGAAATCAAAAACCTCCCGAACCGCCGTCCGCTCATCCCTACCTTGGATTATGGCCTGACCATACAGCGCATAGGGCGAGCCTTCCTCAAAGAACAGGATCTCCAGCTGCGCACCATCGTTGATGGCATTCACAGCCGTGCCGGTAATACCAAGGCCAATGGCCACTTCCTGTTGAATCAGCGCATTCACCGGGCCGGAACCGGAGGAAGTGAATTGCAGCACATTTTTCGCCAAGGCATCGAAATAATCGAACGCAGCCTCCTCGCCCCGGGCATTTGCCATAGCCAGAAGGAACATATAGCCCGTACCAGAAGATGTGGGATTAGGCATGGAAATCAAGCCCTGATATTCTTCTTTCAGAAGATCATCATAGCAAGTAGGCACAGCCAAGCCGTACTTATCCAGCACGGCAGGATTGATGATCACAGCGCCGCCGTTGCGGTATTCCGGTACATAACAGCTGCTCTGCAGCACATCTTGACAAAAAATCGAGGAATCGTAGTCGGACAGGTCTGCCAGCAGCCCTGCCGTTTCCAGCTTTTCCAGATAAGTATATTCCAGATCGTAGGTGATATCACAGTCGGTGTCCAAGCCCTCTGCCAGCAGTCTGGCAGCGTGGCTGCCCGTGGGCAGATACTCCAACAGAATTTCATACTGAGGAAATTCTTCATTGAGTCGCTGCCACATATGCTCCACCCGGTAGCTTTCCGCACTGGTGTAGATCACCACGATTTCCTTTTTCTCACCACAGCCGGGCAAGCACAGACACGACAGCCATATTCCGATGCAAAGAAATACGATGAGCGTTTTCTTTATCATGTTTATTCGTTCCTTTTCCTTGACCAAGCTTGGCAGAAAACAACCAAACCACCGGACAATCACCGCAAAGACAGCCTGTGCGGTATCAAAAGTCTATAAGATCGCATACTACCCCATAGTCCATAGTATTATAACACGCTACTATCTGATTTGCAAGCCGTACCACAGACCAAATTGCATATTTCCTTTTTTGGGACCTTAAAAAATTCACTGTTTTCCTCATCTAAATGCAACAGCGGACTCCCAAAGCAGGAGTCCACTGTTTAAATACAAGCCGTAGCGGCATTCTTATTCCTTTCGCCAAATCATCTTATTGACGACACCTGTGTAGGATTGGATCAGCTTAACCACTTTGGTGGATACATTCTCCTCCACATAGTCCGGAACGGGAATACCGTAATCGCCATCTAAATTCATCTGCACAGCCGTATCCACCGCCTGCAACAGCGAATTTTCGTCAATACCTGCCAAAACAAAGCAGGCCTTGTCCAGCGCCTCCGGACGCTCCGTGGAGGTGCGGATGCACACAGCCGGGAACGGATGTCCCACGGAAGTAAAGAAGCTGCTTTCCTCCGGCAGTGTTCCGGAATCGGAAACCACCGCAAAGGCATTCATCTGCAGGCAATTGTAGTCGTGGAAGCCCAGCGGCTCCTGCCGGATTACCCGGCGATCCAACACAAAACCGGAAGCCTCCAGCCGCTTTCGGCTGCGAGGGTGGCAGGAATAGAGGATGGGCATGTCATACTTTTCCGCCAAGGCATTGATGGCGGTAAACAAAGATCGGAAATTCTTTTCCGTATCGATATTCTCCTCCCGATGGGCGGACAACAGGATATACTTGCCTTTTTCCAGTCCCAGCCGTTGGTGAACATCACTCTTTTCGATCTTTTCCAAATTTTTATGGAGCACCTCTGCCATGGGCGAGCCGGTCACATAGACCCGTTCCTTGGGCAAGCCGCACTCATGCAGATACTTCCGAGCGTGTTCGGAGTAGGCCAGGTTCACATCGGAAATGATATCCACGATGCGGCGGTTGGTTTCCTCCGGCAGGCACTCATCCTTGCAGCGGTTGCCGGCTTCCATGTGGAAAATGGGGATGTGTAGCCGTTTCGCGCCGATGACCGACAGGCAGGAGTTGGTATCGCCCAGCACCAGCACCGCATCTGGCCAGATCTGGGCCATCAGCTGATAGCTTTTGGCAATGATATTGCCCATGGTTTCACCCAGATCATTACCAACCGCATCCAGATAGACCTCCGGATCAGCCAATTCCAAATCCCTGAAGAAAACGCCGTTGAGATTATAGTCATAATTCTGTCCCGTGTGGGCCAAAATCGTGTCAAAATACTTCCGGCATTTCTTGATCACTTCCGCCAAGCGGATGATCTCTGGCCGTGTGCCGACGATGATGAGCAGCTTTAATTTGCCGTTATTTTTGAAGGAAGTATTAGAAAAGTCCATAAAATCACCTTTTTTCACAGAAACGGAAGTTATACCGGTTCATAAAAAGTATCCGGTTTCTGCGGACCAAATTGTTCATTGGCCCACATCAGCGTCACCAAATCCTCGGTATCGCTCAAATTGATAATGTTGTGGGTATATCCCGGCAGCATATGCACGGCCTCGATTTTCTCGCCGGACACCTCAAAATTCAGCACTTCCTCCGTGCCGATCTTGCGCTGCTGGATCAGCGCTTTGCCCGCCACCACGATGAAGAATTCCCACTTGGTATGGTGCCAGTGCTGCCCCTTGGTGATCCCCGGCTTGCTGATGTTGACACTGAACTGGCCGCAATCAGCCGTTTTCAGCAGTTCTGTAAAGCTGCCACGGTCATCCACATTCATTTTTAAGGAAAAGCTGGCCTTTTCCTTGGGCAGATAAGAAAGGTACGTCGAGTACAGTTTCTTGGCAAAGGAACCGTTGGGAATCTGGGGCATGATCAGCGTTGAGGGCTGATCCCGGAATGTTTCCAGCAGATCCACGATTTGTCCCAACGTCACCTTATGGGTCGTGGGTACATAGCAATAACGTCCCTGCACGCCGGAGATAGGATTCAGGCCATCATAATCGCAACGATTTTCCGCACCCTCCAGCGCATCCAGCATTTCTTCCACCAGATCGTCAATGTACAGAAGCTCCAGTTCCGTGGTCCGATCATTGACGATGATGGGCAGATCGTTGGCAGTATTGTGGCAGAAGGTTGCCACAGCGCTGTTGTAATTGGGGCGACACCACTTGCCAAACAGATTAGGGAAGCGGTACACCAGTAC
This sequence comes from Faecousia sp., assembly GCA_045123795.1. Taxonomy (GTDB): domain Bacteria; phylum Bacillota; class Clostridia; order Oscillospirales; family Oscillospiraceae; genus Faecousia. Next base: position 12,815 of record JBGVKN010000066.1, read on the forward strand.
TTTCGCTCCGGTTTCGACACTATAAGTGAAGAACAATTCCTCACCCGCCAGCTTGGATCTGCCGTACTCACTGTCATATCGACCGATCAGCGTGGCCTGCACAGAGGAGGAGAGCATCACAGGGCAGGTGTTGCCCTGCTTTTTCAGGGTTTCCAGCAAGGTGGAAGCAAAGCCGAAATTCCCCGCCATAAATTCACTTTGATCCTTGGGGCGATTGATGCCGGCCAGATTGAATACAAAATCCGCCTCAGCGCAGTAGCGCTCCAGCAGCTCAGGATTTGTGTCAACATCATACTCAAAAATTTCGTCAATAACCAATTTCCGAGTGCGGTTTTTCCCATCCCGAATGGTTTTCAGGGTCTGGCACAGATTTTTTCCAACAAAGCCCTTGGCTCCGGTAACCAAAATTTTCATACTCATCCTCAGTAGGCGACACCCATAGCATCCAGTTCGTCACGAATGTAGCGCAGTGTAAGCAATTTCGCCTTTACCTGCTCCACGTCCAGCAGCTGGGTATTGTGGGAGTTGAACTCCGACAGGGGATTGCGCTCCACATTACCTTCTTTGAAGTATTTATCGTAATTCAAGCCACGCTTATCGCAGGGCACCCGGTAAAAATCGCCCAGATCCAGCGCATTGGCGCATTCCTCGTTGGTCAGCAGCGTTTCGTACATTTTCTCGCCATGGCGAATGCCGATGACCTTGATTTCGTGATCCGGCACAAACAGACCGGTCACCGCCTTTGCCAGCGTTTCAATCGTGCAGGCAGGTGCCTTTTGCACCAAAATATCACCGCTTGCGCCGTTGGTAAAGGCAAACAGAACCAGATCCACAGCCTCATCCAAAGTCATAACGAACCGAGTCATGGAGGGCTCTGTAATGGTGATGGGATTTCCCGCTTTGATCTGGTCGATCCACAGCGGCACCACGCTGCCACGGCTGCACAGGACATTGCCATAGCGGGTGCAGCAGATCTTGGTACGGTTTGTGGTGCGGCTCTTGGCGACCACCACTTTTTCCATCATGGCCTTGGAGGTTCCCATGGCATTGACCGGATAAGCGGCCTTATCCGTGGACAGGCAGATAACGCTTTGCACGCCTTCATCGATGGCCGCCGTCAACACATTGTCGGTGCCAACCACATTGGTTTTGACCGCCTCCATGGGGAAAAACTCGCAGGAGGGCACCTGCTTCAGCGCCGCTGCATGGAAAATATAGTCCACGCCGTGCATGGCATTCTTGACAGATGCCAGGTCCCGCACATCTCCGATGTAGAACTTGATTTTATCCGCCACCTCCGGCATCCGAACCTGAAAGTCGTGGCGCATATCGTCCTGCTTCTTTTCATCCCGAGAGAACACACGAATCTCGCCAATATCGGTTTCCAAAAAGCGGTTCAGCACCGCATGGCCGAAGCTGCCGGTTCCGCCGGTGATCAGTAATGTTTTATTTGTAAAAGCGTCCATGTTGCACCTTTCCTATCTAACATTTGACCTCAAATTCTGCGCATTTTTGGATTTCATCAACCACCATGCGCACAACGATATTTCGGTCAAATTCACGTTCCATTTTTCTGCGGCCTGCCAGGCCCATTTCCCGTTTTGCTTCCCAAGGCATCTGAATAAAGCGTTCCAGCGCATCGATCAGCGCTTTCTCGTCCTTGATAGGAATGACAAATCCGGAAACGCCATCGTCCACTGTTTCCCGGCAGCCACTTCGATCTGTGGCCACCACGGGTCTGCCGGATGCCGCCGCCTCCAAAAGCACATTGCTCATTCCCTCCGGGTAATAGGACGGATGTACAACACAATGGGCCATTTCGAAAAACTTTTCCATATTCTTCTGCTCCCCGTGATAGACCACATCACCGGCAGCGCCTGCTTCCTTCAGCACATCCATATATGCCTGATCATCACATGTTCCGCAAATATGGAATTGTGCTTTCGGATAACGGCTGCGAATGGCTTTTGCCGCAGCCAAGTAAAGGTCAATGCCCTTTTCCTTTAAAATCCGTGCGATAAACAGGAAGTTGATCGCTTCATCCGAAGGATACGCATATGTAGGATGCGCTTCCAGATTAACGCCAGAGCCTGGCAGTAACACCGTGCGAGATTTCAGGGAAAGCATCTTGTGTTCCTGAAAGAATTTTTTATTTTCGGTATTTTGGAACAGGATACAGTCTGCCTTCCACGTACCGATTTTATACAAAAACACCGTCAGCTTTTGAAGCAGTCCCGGCTGTTCCACCGCCGTTCCCAAGCCGGTAATATTGCAGATGCGCCGTATTTTTAATATCCGGCAAGCAAGTCCAGCGTAGGCATTGGGCTTGATATTATTCCCCAGAATAACATCCGGTCGTTCCTTTCTCAAGTGGGAGAAATATGTCAGGAACAGCTTCAGATCCGCAAACGGATTGGTTCCTCTGCGGTTATTCTTGACATCAATAATCCGAACGCCTATTTTCTCCAGATCCTCCCGAAAGGAAAGCACCTGGCACATCAATGTCACCTTGTGTCCATCGTGGATCAGCTGCTCCAAAATTTCACGTCTTAGATGATAGGCAAACGTTGTGTCATTGACAACCATCATAATGTTCATATCTTTTTCTCCTGACTTTTGATGCGCCAACGCTAACAACAAGCGCATTGTGCATTCAAAGTATCAATCTGTTGATATCAAAGTTATTTACGGCGCAATTTTCGAAGCATATTGCTGAGCAGCGCTTTCTCCTCTGGATTGATACCAAATATCCACAGCAGCACAGCATACACCGCCATAAAACCGACACATTTCAGAGCAAACCACAGCACGGTATCCGGAAGGAATAATGCCAGTGGGCAACAAATCACCGATGCCAACAACCCAGCTGGGAGAATGCCTGCAAATATCTGCCGGAACATTCGGAACACTTCGATGCGGAAGACCTTAGTATAATACCAGTTCATCAGCACACCATGCCCCAACAGCAGCGACAGCGTCGTTCCAGCGGCCACGCCCCAAAATCCGAAGTACTGTACCAACACCACAGATGTAATCAAGTTCAGCACGGCCATTACAACCAAAACCGCAGAACGATACATTCGTTTCATGGTGGCATCCAGAATAGAGATTATTGCATTTTCCACCAACGGGATCGTCACCGGAATCATCAGCATCAGAATAACCCAGTAAGCATCCAGATATCTGGCTCCGATCCATATAGAAATAAAGTTGCGGCCAAACAATGCAAAACCGCAAATACAGGCAACAGCCACAATTGCCTGGAACCGACCCGGTTTAATCACAAAGTCCGTCATTTCCTGCCCAGAGGCATTCTGGGTTGTCAACCGGGTCGCCTGCGGCAGGAAGTAATGGGTTACAACGGAAATCAGTGAGTTGTAGATGGCATACACCGCCAAAGCCGAAGAATACATTGTAATCACAGCCTTCTCCTCAACAAACGCACCAAGGATCATGGTGTCCATGTTGTTATTGACCTGATTTACAAATGCTTGCAGCAAAATGGCCATGCCAAAACTCACAATTTCAACCAGCTGCTTTTTGTCGAAGTAATGCAGCTTTGGAACTTCATGAAGCACACACACGGCATAAAACAATGTAAAGGCAAAAACGCCGGCGGCAATCAACAAATCTACAGCCACCACAAACAGGACACCCAGTCCACATTTTAGCAGCACGATCTGCAAAATACATTTGCCGGCTGTTTTAAACAGAGGGATTGCGGCACTAACAACATATCGTTCATGCCCAACCACACAACCGCTGAACGCATCGGTCAACATATGCAGGACCGATGCCGCAACAAACATCACAAATATTTTTTGCCCAAGAACCACCGATTCGTCAGAATAGGTTTGGCCGTATATCGCAGGGATAGCCGTATACAGAATGGCGCCTGCAATCAGCACAATCAGTGCCATCACCGCTGAGGCCAGAAAAGACAACGCCAATGTGTTTTGATGGGCAATCTTCCCCGTGTCGCCGCCGTGCATGTTTTTTACAACACTTCGTGTAACGATCGTCGATACACCTAAATGGAACATAGTCAGCGGCCCCGCCAAAGAATGCATGACTTTGTATAGACTGTAGTCTACATCTCCCAAAGTCATAATCAACAGCGGAGTCAGGTAGATATTCACAACCATGCCCATCAAGAGATTGGCATAGGACAGCAGCATGCCTTTTTTCTTCTGACTCATTTTTTATAGCCTCGCGATTTGCATAGTATCCGACGGATACAATTTTTCCAACGATTCTTGGCAGATACAGGCAGGTACTGTTTGCACGCCGCATCCAGTCCCTTTTCAGCACAAAGCCGAATAAACGCATCATGGCGCTCCCGCTCCTGCGAAGCCGCAACCGTCTTTTTATGATTATAAGACGCATCCGCAATTGGAAGCTCCCGGAATGTATACTGCTCCCGGATTGCTTCCACCGCCTGTTTTCCCGATGGCGTATTGCACAGAAGCAGTGATACGCCGTTGGGGTTTACCATGTCAGACAGCTTGGTATTCAGCCAAAAATCCGCAATTGTTATGTCGGCGGCATGTTGGTCAGAAAATTTACAATCCAAGCAATCATCACGTACCGTATATTTCCCGTAAAGAAAGCTTTTGAGATACGGGTCTTCTGTACCAAGACGATTATAGACACGGCCATTTTTAAATTTTGCCAGCACTGCGTATCTTCTCCAGCCGTGGGTTTTGGGGCGGAAATCCATAGTGACGACCGGTGCGCCGTACTTTCGCTCCAGCCCTTGCAGATATGCCTGATAAATTTTATGGGACGGCAGACCGCCGCAAGCAAAGTCGCAGGTAATCAGCCCCTCGGGGCGTTTGCCCAGAAAGGCATACAATCCGGCCACCTGGCAAGGTGTGCCGCAAAAAAGCACCATCCGTCCTTTGGCCAACGCCGTCTTAATCTGTGCGAAGGCCGTACCCACCAGGCTTTCCACATATTTGCTCTTCCGAAGCCGGGCCAAGCCAACTTCATCCGAAGACATAAAGCGCACTTCCCGGTAGTCTTCCGTATATGCCGCACCGAAAACAATGCCCCCCTGTGCAGATACATAGTCTGCCAGACCATGAAACACGCCGCCGCTGGAGCTATCCAGCACCACCTGCTCCGTATTGTGCCAACCGGCGCAGGCATAGATGGGTGCAAACGACACGCTGCTTCCGTTCACAGGGCATCGGTTACTGCACAGGCCGCAGTGGGTACACTTGCTTTCATCCACTACCGGTTTGTAAAACTGCCCGTCTTCTGCAATTGTAATAGCGCCATGGGGACAAAGATTACTACATGCGCCACAATTTGTACATTTTTGAAATTCCGAAATATTCATTGGTTGATTGCCTCTTTCAGGTACAGCAAACCTTTGCTGCGTTCCTGGGCTATCTGTTTCTGGATAGCCGTATATTCGAACCGTTCCGGGCCATCCAGTTCTCGGATCGGCACCTCCGGGATGCCCAGTGTTTGCAGTAAATTCCGAATTCTGGACGGGGTCGCCGGATTGATCACAGCAGCAAATTTCTTATTGAAAATGGTAGACAGTGCAGCACCGTGGAAGGATGAGGTAATCACATATTCCGCATGATCTATCAACCAAAGGAATTCCTCCACGCCAACATCAAATAACCGCTTGTCGGCGTACACCCGGGACAACGCCGAGCATACCGCATATACAGGCAGTCCGGTTCTTTGCTTCAGTTCCCGGATCTGTGCCTTGCAGGCCGGATCCCAATAAATCATATACAGCAAAATATAGGGGCCCCGAATGGGATACTCCTGTTCATATCGGCGCCACACCTGCGTATCCAGCAGAAATGTCGGATCAATGTGGACATCAATTGGTTTGTCCGTCAGTGGCTGCAGCGCCTCTTTGCACTGCGCCTCCCGGACAGAAATTCGATCCAACCGTTGCATCAGCTTCCGGAAGTTGTCCAGATTCTCCGGGGGAATTTCAGTTTTTCCCATGCTGGCTGCATAGGAAATACACTTTCCGCCCCGAACAAACTCGAGAAAAAAGTGTTTGTCACATCGGTCCGGATGCCAAATTTGGTCACTGCCCGCCAAATAGCAAGTCTGTGCATCATCCTGCGCCATCTGCTCCAGCTCACTGTAACCTTCATAAGCGGTTACATCTAATTCCCGGGTGATAAATGCGCATCTTTTACGGTAAGCCGACCGCCGTTTCCGGTAGGTAGCAACTTGATGGGCACGGGACAGCAGGGACTTCAGCGAACGCACTTTGGTGGTATGAAATTTATTTTCGTCGGCCGGAAGGAGAATGGTGCTTTCACAGCCGTTTTCAGCCAGCGCTTTCTTCAGACCAAAAGACTGAAGAATAGAGCCAATACTTGTCCATGTACAAAAAGTCAGTACCTTCAGTTGTTTCATTGTTATTGCTCCCTATGGGTTGTATCGCAACCGATATTACGCACGGCTGCAGGGGCCAGCCGGGAACGGATGGATGGTACCTTGGCACAATTCCTCCACCACTTGTACCAATCGCTGTGCCGCCGTTTCCGCATTCCAATCTGTGATGATGGTTTCATACGCAGCCGCACCCATGCGCTGTTGCTCCTGCGGATGTTTCAGCAGGAAGCGTACCTTCTCATATAACTCATCCACACTGTTTGCGTGATATACAAGGCCGTTGACACCATCCTGCACCAGATACGGTACGGCACCGGCTTCTCGGCTCGCTACTACAGCGCAACCGCTATTCATCGCTTCGTTGAGAACGGCGCCCCATCCCTCCTTGCGATCAGAGGTCATGAGGTAAATGCCGGAGCGCTCCATGCAAGAACGCACCTGTTCAGGAGACATTGAACCTGTAAAGGTTACGTCGTCCGTTATTCCGTAATCCGCCGCCATGTCTTTCAACCGTTCCTCCATCTCCCCAGTGCCAATCATGGTCAGATGGAAATGGTAGTTTTCCCGTTTCAAACGGGCCGCAAGGCTCAGCGCATCGTCCGGATGCTTCCAATCCAAAAAACGACCGCACCAAAGGATTTCCGTTGCATTCTTTTGGGCGATCATTTTTCCGAGATGTTCATAGCTTATACACTGAGGAAAATAACCCCATTTCAGTGCCCGGTTTCGAAATAAGCCAAATTTCCGGTAGTCTGAAGCCGTGTACGCACTGGCGCACAGCATATAAATCGGAGCCCCGTGAGGATTGATTTTATGCCAACGAAGCCACCGCATTGGATACTTCCACCACTGGAAGCCCTTTTTCAAAGGCCTTTCAGAATAGCGGAGAATGATCTTTTTCTGCTTTTTGCGATTTTCCAGCAAACACTCCGGCGCAGAGCCGGAGATTACCGCATCAGCGGAGTCGATCCACTGCCGAATCTGAGCATCTTGTGCAAAATCTACGCCATACTGAACTACGAATCCGTCTGAAAGTTTAGCATAGCCAAGTTTTCTTTGTTCTTCTGGCAATGTCTCCGTAGAAATAAAACGATATTGTCCGTCTGTTAACTCATACAAGCTTTTGGATACTTCCATTTGGTGGTGATTGTAAAAATTAGAGACAAATACTATTTTCAAAAATAGCCTCCCCTATTTCGTTGAATATATCCCATATTCATTCATCAAAATGTCGCTTAATGCTACTCCAGTCATTATTTGTCGATAACTCATCTTTTATAGCGGTAACAAATTCATTTTGTTTTGCAGGATTAATCAGTAAACAGTGAATTGCATTAGCAAGTTTCTCAACATTTCCAACAGGGACAATATATCCAGTTCTTCCGTCTATAATCTGTTCAGAGCCAGCAAACCGACTACAAATAATAGGTTTGTTTAAGATCCTTGCTTCATGAACAACCAATCCATACGCCTCATGCCGCGAAGGCTGTATATAGATATCACATTTCTTTATGTATGGATACGGATTGTTTTTTCTTCCCAATATGATAACCCGATCTTCAACATCATATTCTGAAATTAGTTTTCTATATTCCTGCTCCTGCTCGCCTGACCCGATGAAAAACCATTTAAAATCCACATCGTTCTGCTTTAAAATTGATGCTGCTTTAATTGCAAGATCAAATCCTTTTTGATTGGTAAATCTACCAACTGTAAGTAATCTAGGAACGTCCCCATTAGAAAACGACAAATCATCTATCTCTTCATAAGATTTCGCTACAATCTCTGCTTGATCAACGATATTATACTCGACATACGCTATTCTACTGTATTCAGGGCACAACTTTATAAATTCGTGTTGCACACTATCAGATACTGCAATTATCTCTTGATAACTATTCAAATATTTTTTCAACCGGCGGATTGGATATCTCGTGGTAAAAAAATCATTATGAATCCATGCAATTTTTTTTATAGCTGTGACTCTCTCTGCCACATACCGTAACACTATAGGCGAATGGATATGAAAACACACAGCAACATCATACGAATGATCAACCGATGGAATTTGAGAAATATTTGCGTTAGAATGCGTAGTTCCTATGCGCAACAACCGCTTTAATAACAAAACTGCAGCTTCACGAAGATGTCCGCGCTTGATTCGTTCTTTGCACATTGTAGCAAGAGAAGCACAATAGTATTTTTTATCAATCCCAAAGACAATTACTTTTACATGCGAAGGGATTTGCTTCATAATCTCGATATCTGAAATGTAAAATAATACGATTGTAATATCGTATTCATCCGGAGACATCTTCTTAATGATCGTAATTAATTCCTTTTCAACTCCTCCGAGAACCATCGTTTGCAAGCAAAACAATATTTTTCTCTTTTTATTCATATTATAAACCTCTTGATTAATATCCTCTAACCTTCTTATACAATGTCACATATTCACGGAAACGGTCTTTCTCATCGAATTGCGTTGCCCGCCTCAGGCAATCTGCCCGACCCACAGGATGCTCCGCCATAGACAGGAGGGCCTGATACAACGCTTCTTCATCATCGCATTCCACCACTCGCCCCGTTTGTTCATCCAGCATTTCAGGGCTGCCGCCGGTGCGGAACGTCAGCACAGGCGTGCCACAGGCCAAGGATTCCATATTGACAGTGGGAAAAGTATCCTCCCGGGTGGGGTTCACAAGCAAATCCGCTGCGGTGTAGATTTCCACCAGCTCCGCCTGATTGGCGGTACGATGGATCGAAATAATATTGGACGGCAGTTGTTTATCCACACTGTCATCGGTGCCTACCATCACGATGCGGAATTTCTTGGGATCCAGTCTCTCAGCAAGGCGAATAAATACATCCGGTCCCTTTCTGGGAACCCATTGATCCGCAACACCCAGAAGAACAAACTGATCTTCCGCAATCCGGTATTTGTTTCGGAAATCCGAGGGGGCCGGGTGGAAGACACTCAAATCAATACCATTGTGAATGACATGCACCGGATAATCCTTCAAAAAGGATTCCTTAACTAAATCAGCAAGCCATTGAGACGGTGTAACAATCGTCAAATCCAAGCCTGCAAAGGTTTCTTTCTTTTTCTCGTACAGCCATGCACTCCGGTCAGCAAACCAGCTAAATGTTCTTTTCTGTACACAATGATGACAACCCGTTTTCCATTTATCGCAGTTTGCCATCACAAAATGAGGGCAGTATGCCGTAAACGCCCAGCAATCGTGGAAGGTCCAGACCAGCTTTATTGCATGCGTTCTGAAATAATCCATCAGGCGTGATAAATCACAGTTATGCCCATGAAGATTATGAAGATGAACAATATCCGGTTTGATCCGCTCCAACTCCGCAATCAACCTTTCAGTTGTTTTTTTGGAGTTAAATCCGTAGTTCCCCAAAACACGGGAGCGCAACGCCTGCAACTTAGGGAAACGCTCCGTACACTTTCTTGCATAAGGATACTTCGAATATCCTTTGGCATAAAGAATGTAGTTTTCTACACCATTGTTATTTAGCACCTGGCTAATGCCAATGCATATTTTTCCGGTGCTTCCACTGCCGCAAACCGTATTGATCTGAACTGCTTTCATTTGCGTTTACCGAACAGGATATTATTGATTGCTGTTGTCATGAATCCATTTTGCAATATCAAACGCCGTTTCGTAGTAGCGATGCCCTTTCATATCAGCAAAGGCAACCGTCACCCTACACTGAAAGCGGTTTTTGAACTGGCGAATCGGAATGGCCCAATCATATTGAGGATACTCTTTCGATACAAACATGATTTTGTTTTTGTACGGCAGGCGATCAAATCGTTCCATACAGTCATCGTGGTACATTCCGTCATGGTTCGTAGCAACAATAAAAATATTATCCCATACAATCCTTTCCGCTCGATTTCTCCATTTTTCGATGCATTCTTCCGGGGTCTTGTAATGTACAAAATTCACTTCAATATCATCAATCCGGGCGATGGGAAAGTCACGGCCCGGCCAGGTGAAAAACTCCATTTCCTGTTCCAGATAGTGGCGTGGATTTGACAGGAATTTTAAAAAGTCGTCTCCATCCATCGCTGTGTTGATCAACGGTGATGTGAACCGCAAGCCTGCATCATTATAAAATACGCCCCCAAGACAGTTATTGCTGAAAATTGTAAATGGTTTTACGTTTTTCAACTTATCCTGTATCTCAGCATTCAATGTTGCTCTGTATCGACCGGCATTTTTCTTTCGCAGTGCCAGAAGGACTCTTCTCGGTATAGATGGGGGGCCTTCCCGTCGAATGGTTGTATCTGCAAGCATATTTTCTCCCCCTTACACTTGTGTCAATTTAGCCGGCACGACCGCCGTTGCCCATCGTGCGCCCCGTGGAGGCATTGACCTTGCACGATTCCCCACCCCGAAGGGTGGGGGGTATTCATGGGGATTATTCGATCACGATCTTATAATCCTTAATGTTGTAATAGCCTTCGGGGAACAGACCGTTGGCCATTTCCTCCGTGATGTAGTAACGGCCATCCTCCAGCGCATAGTACCTCATACTGAAGTAGTAGATGTCGTCACCGATCTTCACGGCGCCAGCTTTAACCTTCACATTATTTACATAATAGTAAAGCTTGCCGTCTTCTTCAATCATGCCATTCTTCAACGTGACCTTGTGATCCTTGATGTTGTAGTAGCCGGCAGGGAACAAGCCATTGGTCATTTCCTCAGGAATGTAGTATCTGCCGTCATCCAGAGCGCAGTAACGCATGCTGAAGTAGTAGATATCGTCACCGATCTTCACAGCACCGGCCTTAACCTTCTCATTATTTTCGTAATAGTAAAGCTTGCCGTTTTCCTCAAAGAGACCATTCTTCATCTCGACCTTGTGGTCCTTGATGTTGTAGTAGCCTTCAGGGAACAGACCGTTAGCCATGTCCTCAGTGATGTAGTACTTGCCATCATCCAAAGCCCAGTAACGCAGGCCGAAGTAGTAGATATCGTCACCGATCTTCACAGCACCGGCCTTAACCTTCTCATTATTGACATAATAATACAGCTTGCCGTTTTCTTCGAAGGGGCCATTCTTCATCTCGACCTTGTGGTCCTTAATGTTGTAGTAGCCTTCAGGGAACAGACCGTTGGTCATATCCTCAGTGATGTAGTACTTGCCATCATCCAGAGCGTAGTAACGCATACTGAAGTAGTAGATGTCATTACCAATCTTCACCGCACCCTTCTTAACACGGGCACCGTTTTCATAGTAATACAGCTTGCCGTCTTCTTCAACCATGCCATCCTTTACGAGCATCTTGGCATCGTCACCGAAGGTGTATGTGCCGGCAGGCAGTAGACCATTGGTCTGAGCAGCAGAAAGGGTATAGCTGCGGCCCTTTGCACAAGCGCCGGCACGGTCGAAGCCGCTGCCGATACCGCCCAGATAGTAAGCGCCATTCACATAGTGCAGACCAACCTGGGTGATGCCGTCCTTCACGATGTAGTAGTCACCCTTGACTTCATATACACCGTCGGCAGGATGTGCATTCTTGTCCGTTGCGCCATCGGTGCCGAAATCGTACCAGATGGGCGGCACGTCGGGGTTGTCCTTGACGAAGCGGATGCCGGTGTACATAAAGGAATCACTACCGAAGTAGTAGGTCTTACCGTCGATCACAGCCCAGGTACGGATGTAGCAAGCGGGACCGTAGCTGTAGACCGTACCACGGTCGGTGGTAACCCAAGCGCCACCCTGCAGGATGCCGTTTTCGTCAAAGTTGTAGGTGCCTCTGCCGATCACCTTGGATACGCCGGCGTAAACCTTGTAGGTGCTGGTGCTTGCGTAGCAGTAGCCGCCATCGGCAGACTGCCAGCCGGTCTTCAGCTCGTTGTTGATGGAGTAGTACAGATCGCCGTTCATCTCGAAGATACCGGTGCCGGACTCGTACACATGGCCACAGCCCTCATCCTGACAGACGAACTGGTTGCCCTCGATGGCATAGTTGTGGGACAGCTTGTCCAGCTTGGTGCCCCAATCGATGACAGACTTACAAGTCTCGCAGTAGGTGCGGTTCTCGTAGCCTTCCTCGGTCAGACTGGGAGCCTTGTGCAGGACAGTCAGCTCTGCGTCATGGATGTGATAGGGAGAAGAAATGGTGGTCAGCTCGGTAGCAACGTTGATAGCACCGCCGAAGGGAGTACCATTGATGGTGCCGTAAGCAACATCGCAAATGACGTTAACAACAGGCTTGTTGGGAGCCTCAGCCGTTCCTGCTGCAGTTTTATCATTTGCTGCATATTTTGCAGGATCATAGTAAGTACCGGTAACGTAGTTGAACCGGTCATAAGTCCAAACACGGACAGGGATGCTGACCAAAGTGGTGCCGTTGCCCACAGCGGAGCCATCAGCCTCCACAGTCACAGTCAGCAGTTCAGAAATCTCATTGTAAGCGAAGGTAACCTTAAAGCCGTTGGCAACCACAGCGCCCTCGGTTTCCCAAGTGTTGGCATTGTTCAGCTTCAGCTGAGCAATCAGCTTGTTGACGCTGGTCAGATCAGCAACATTGATGTCCACATAGTAGACAGACTGTGCCATAGCAGCCACACCGGAGTCGTTGTGACCGCCCAGGGTGACAGCAGTATCACCGGCAACGGTGAAGGTACGGGTCAGCTTCGCGGGGTTGCCCAGCTCGTCCTTGACCTCGAAGGCCACGGTGTGGGTACCAGCGTTCAGCGTGACGTCTTCCTTGGAAGAGAGCACATTGCCTGCGATAGCAGCCTTCACTTCCACGCCGTCAACGAAGATCTTACCGGAGGTCAGATCCAGAGCCATGTTGTCGGCGACAGTTGCGGAGAATGCCACCTTATTGCCATTGACGGTAGCGCCGTTCTCCAGAGTAACAGCAGTATCGGCGGTAGAATAGGCAGGAGCGGTAATGGTGGGCAGCACTCTGTCATCCACAGCGGAGCTGTAGTCCAGAGTAATGTCATCGATATAGAATGTGAGTTCTGCAGGAGCAGTGGGTTTTACGTAAGTACGAATGAAAGAAGGAGAACGAGAGTTACTCGTATCGGTTGCGACAGGTGTGCAAAGATAATCGTACTTAGAAATGTCGATAGACATATATACCCAACGAGATTCGGGAATATCTGCCTCGGTTGCGGAGTTCAAGTTCGTCTTATTGCCGGTTGCGGCAGAAGTAAACAAGAAGTGATCCTGTTTACAGGAGTACTTACCATCATCGGTCTTCACATACAGCTGAGACTGGAATGCAAGACCGGGAGCGCCTACGGGGATATATACCCACATGCCGAGCGTGGTCGCCAGCTTGCCATTTGCAACGTCACGGAGAACGATAGTGTTACCCGTATTGAAAAGAACGTTATAAGACCAGTTAGCAAAGTTTGCATCAGTATTATCAAGTCTCCATGCAAGAGCGCAA
>JBGVKN010000067.1:0-4736 GCA_045123795.1 Faecousia sp.
TCTTCACCTTCGCCGTGATGCTTGCCGTACAGGCTGGTGAGGGTTTCGGCCAGGCCGATAAAGCCGATGGATAATGTGCCGTGCTTCAGAACTTCCCGCAGATCATCCTGCAGTGTCAGGTGGTCGCTGTCCAGCCACACACCCTGACCCATCAGGAAGGGATAGTTGTAGATGTGCTTGTTGGCCTGGATCTCAAAACGGTCCAGCAGCTGCTGGGTCACCAGTTCCAGCATGGCTTCCAGTTTTTCGTAGAATGCCTTCTCGTCACCGTTGGATTCAATGGCGATACGGGGCAGGTTGATGGAGGTGAAGGAGAGGTTGCCCCGGGAATAGGCAATCTGGCGGCTGGGGTCATAGACATTGCCCATGACACGGGTACGGCAGCCCATGGTAGCCACTTCGGTTTCGGGGCGGCCGGGGACATAGTACTGCAGGTTGAAGGGAGCATCCAGGAAGGTGTAGTTGGGGAACAGGCGCTTGGCGCTGACCCGGCAGGAAAGCCGGAACAGATCGTAGTTGGGATCGCCTTCGTTGTAGTTGACGCCTTCCTTGACCTTAAAGATGTGGATGGGGAAGATGCAGGTCTCGCCGTGGCCCAGGCCGGCATCCAGTGCCAGCAGGATGTTGCGGATGGCCATCCGTCCCTCGGGGCTGCAGTCCGTGCCGTAGTTGATGGAGGAGAAGGGGGTCTGGGCACCGGCACGGGAGTGCATGGTGTTTAAGTTGTGGACAAAGCCCTCCATGGCCTGCTGGGTATCCCGGTTGGTTTTCTTATAGGCACGGATGGAAGCCCGGGTGAGGAGCTTGTGGGCCATTTCGGGGGAAATGCCGTACTGCTTTGCCAGTCCTTCGGATACAGCGGCAATGTAAGCTTCGCTGCTTTCCAGCTTGGCAGTCTCACCGGTAGCCTTTTCGGCAGAATCGATGATGGCAGTGACAGCGGCAGTCTCGTCGCTCAGGTCCAGATAGTCCTCCACAGCATCCTTCAGTCGGCGGGTAAAGGCCTTGCGGTAGGTCTTGGCAACGCCTTCGGCCATGCCGTAGTCAAAGTTGGGGATGGACTGTCCGCCGTGCTGGTCATTCTGGTTAGACTGGATGGCGATGGCAGCCAGTGCGGCATAGCTCTGGATGGAATTGGGCTCCCGCAGATAACCATGACCGGTGGAGAAGCCGCCATGGAACAGCTTCAGAATGTCGATCTGGCAGCAGGTGGTGGTCAGGCTGTAGAAGTCGAAGTCATGAATGTGGATATCGCCGTTGCGGTAGGCCCTGGCATGCTCGGGACGGAGCAGATAGATCTCGTTGTAAGCCTTGGCACCGGCGCTGCCGATCTGCAGCATGGAGCCCATGGCGGTATTGCCGTCGATGTTGGCGTTGTCGCGCTTCATATCGCTGATACGGGCATCGATATTCGTGATCTCATCGATGGTCTTCATGAGGCTGAAATTGGCCTCTCTCGCCCGGGTACGGTTGGCCCGGTAGAGGATGTAGGCCTTGGCAGCGGCGCTGAAGCCGTGGTTCATCAGCTGGCGCTCCACGGTGTCCTGAATGGCCTCGATGTTGGGGGCCTGGGTGGAGAAGCGGCTCTCCAGCTCCCGCTGGACATCGTTGGCGACCCGGGCAGCGTCGGCAGCATTGCCGTCGCCGGAAGCCTCCAGGGAACGGAGGATCGCAGCAGCGATTTTATTCTGATCGTATAAAACAACGCGGCCATCGCGCTTAATGATGCTCTGGATCATAGATATTGTCTCGACTTTCTTCTGGAATTGAGGGAGAGGGAGCCGGATTCCGGCGTAAGACACTATATGTTGTGCCATGTTCTCGAAACCTCCACAATATATTGCCACAACAGGTGCTGTTTGTCAAGATACAATCCGGTAACAAAACCGTTGCGGTGGAGGGAAAACCTCCTTTTTTACAGTATCTTTGGTGGCTGAGTGGAGGATACCATATATTGTGGGCAATAAACCGGACTTTTCCAGGAAAATGGGAAATTGTGGATAAAGCCTTCCCCCGGGGGGAAGGTGGCACGGCGTAAGCCGTGACGGATGAGGGGTGGCGTGCAGTTTCAAATCCGGAATAGGTCTGAAATATAGTGCAAATCGTAACATTACCGCCCGCATTCCTCATCAGTCAAAAATCAAAGATTTTTGCCAGCTTCCCCCGGGGGGAAGCCTTGGGCGCTCCCGCGCCAGCGTATCGAACAAAATATACCGGCCCGTACCTTTCTTGGTACGGGCCGGTGGCTTTTTAATATTTTCTGGAGAGGAGTGCTTCTGCTTCGGATCTGGTGATCTCACCGGAATTGCATTTTGCCATGATCTGCACATCCTTATCGTTGAGCTTGTAGCCCAGATAGAAGAAGGTGGAAATGATCATGCCGATCACCGGCACCAGTGCGTAAACGATCCACAGACCGTTCAGCGCACCCTCGCTCTGCTGGATACCCAGCGTGGCCAGCTCCTCAAAGCTCTCGGCCTCCACACTGACCCAGTGGAACAGACCCAGCAGGAACAGTGCCAGCGCTGAAGAAATGGCACCCGTGATCTTCACCGAGAAGGTCTGGATGGCAAAGGTGATGCCCTTGGCGCTGATGCCGGACTTATACTGGCCGTACTCGGCGCAGTCCGGAGTGAACATGAAGGCCAGAATGCCTACGATGCTCAGGGGCACCGTGCGGATGCAGGTCATTACAAGGAAGAAAACATGGTTTTCATAGCCCGCAAAGTAGATCACCAGACCCAGCACGATGTTGACGATGTTGCACCAGAACAGCATTTTCATCTTGTCGAATCGCTTCAGCAGGGTGGGCATGGCCATGGCGGCGAACACGCCGGGCACCATGTTCAAAATATTCAGCAAAACGGCGTACATAGACTGGCCGAACAGATAGAAGGATACGAACATCAGCACCGCCGCAGAGGTTTTCAGGGCATCGGTGGCAATGTAGCCGCCGTAATAGGTCAGCAGGTACTTGTTTTTGCCCAGATACCGGAACATCTGCCGGAGGGTGAAGCTCTCCTCCTCGTCGCCGGGCTTGTAGTTGCGCTCCTTACAGCCCACGCACAGGGGCACCATGGTGATAGCGCTGAAAATGGACATAATGGCGATGGCCATGGTGGCGCTCATACCCACGCTTTCGCTGATCAGAATAGGCAGTCCCACGCCGTAGATCAGCACGCCGGCACCGGAAAAGACCCGGTTGACGGACAGCAGGGTGTTCCGCTCAGGCAGATTATCGGTCATGGTGTTAAGCATGGCGTAAGCCGGCACATCCGTCAGGGTGTACACCGTGTCCCACGCCACATAAGCCACGCCGAACCAGATCAGCTTGCCCAGCTCGCTGAGCCCCGAGGGGATGGAGAACAGAAAAATGGTCACAATGGGGATCAGTCCCGTGGCGATGCGCACCCACGGCAGGCTTTTCAGGCCGTTTTTGAACTTGACCTTGTCAAAAATGTAGCCGAAAATAGGGTCGTTGACCGCATCCCAGATCTTAACGATCAGCAGCACGATGGCGACCTTCGCCAAATTGATGCCCTGCATGGCAAGGTAGGTGGAGATAAAGGCGGCGGTGATGTTGTAGTAAATGTTCTGACCTACGAAGTAAGTCCAGTAGCAGATCCGCTCGCCAAAGGTGGTCATGTATTGCGGCTTTGTTTTGTTCATATTCAGCCCCCCAATCATCATTATCGTACCATTTTCAGTGTCCAATGTCAACGGAAAGGCCAAACTCTACAGGCAATTTTGTAACAATCTTAAACAATCCGTAAACAATTTCCCTCAGCGATTGAATTCTTCATAAATTGAAATATAATGTAGCATATATCATTGCGCAAGGGGTACGTTTGATGAGTGGGATCGGAAGCTGGCTGCGGCAGGCATTGAGGAAAATATCCACGGCTGTAACCCGGTTTAGGGACGGGCGTTACGGCATGGATAAGCTCAATTCTGTGATTTTGTGGACAGGTGTGATTTTGGTAGCGGTGGCGCTGATCATGCCATTGCCTTTGACCAAGCTGCTGCTGCATCTGCTGTCTTATGTGCTGATGTGTATCGCCATTTTTCGGGCCCTTTCCCATAATACCTATAAGCGTTACCGGGAAAACCGCCGGTTTTTGATGCTGCTGGACCGCATTAAGGATCGGGAGCATCGGTATTTTGAATGCCCACGGTGCCATCAGCCTGTCCGTGTTCCCCGGGGAAAAGGAAAAATCGCTATCATCTGCCCAAAATGTAAGGAAAAGTTCATTAAGAAAACGTAAAACCGGCACATTCGTGCCGGTTTTTTGTTGTGCAGTTGGGAAGAAAAATTGTTGTTTACGAGCATAGGAAATCCCTTGCCCCCCGCATTTATGAGGGGGGTGGCCGAGCATAAGCGAGGTCGGGGGGAGTAAAAACGTCCGTTTTCTCGAACTCCCCCAGTCGAAAATCAGAGATTTTCGCCAGCCCCCTCTTAAAAGCGGGGGCCGAGGGTGGTGCTCTGCACAGCGAATACAAATCGGTCGATTGCCAGTGGCAATCGCACCTTTGCTATCGGCTGCGCCGCCGTGGTGCTTAATGCGCTAAAAAACAATTTACCTTACAATCCCCTACCCTTGTATTATTAAATCGTAGTTTTAGAGTCCCTAAACAGGGATATATGCTACACTGTAAGGGATGCTGTGGATTGGTTCTGCTCCTCCTACCGCATGACGGTTCACAAAAGGCTCCAACCACAGCCCTTTACAGTATTG
>JBGVKN010000068.1:0-16711 GCA_045123795.1 Faecousia sp.
CACAGGTCTGTGTCAACCACGGCCTAAAGGCCCTAATACCGGGCATTTGAGCCGAAATTTGCAGGGGACATTCGCAAAAAACACTGCCTAAGATAATACCAATTGATATGGGGTGGTTTTTAGAGGTCCCCTGTTGTTTACAAGGATTGCGGCGAAGCCGCCTTGCCTCCCTCTTTGAGGGAGGTGTCACGCCGAACGGCGTGACGGAGGGAGTGCCGTTATGGCGATGCATCTAACGCAGGACACTCCCCCAGTCGAAAATCAGAGATTTTCGCCAGCCCCCTCGTCAGAGGGGGCCGAGGTTGCTGTGCTATCTCTTACTGCCGTAAACAACAATTTACCGTTCTATTTATTGATCTGCGCCAGAAGGGAAGTGGCGGATCTGCCATGGCACAGGGCGATGGCGATGGCATCGGCGGCATCGTCGGGCTTGGGCATGGCGTTCAGCCCCAACAGCCGCTTGGTCATATCCTGCACCTGATGCTTGGTGGCGTTGCCGTAACCCACCACCGCCTGCTTGACCTGCATGGGCTTGTACTGGTAAACCTCCAGCCCCGCCTGCCGGATGGCAAGCAGGATCACGCCACGGCTTTGGGCGACCCCAATGCCGGTGGTCACATTCTGGCCGAAAAACAGTTCCTCGATGGCAACCACATCGGGCTGTGCCACCTTCAAAAGCTCCTTCATATCCTCGTAAATGATCTCAAGTCTTGCGGAAAAATCCATCCCCGCCGGGGTGGTGATGGCACCGCAGCGCAGGAGCCGAAACTGCCCCCGCTGGGCATCCACCAGACCGAATCCGGTGATCCCGTAGCCGGGATCAATGCCTAAGATCTTCATTGCATTCCACCGCTGGCGATGTGCCAGTAGTACAGGGCGATGCTGATGATCATAATGACCACAGCAACCCGGGCCAGCCAGACCTGCCAGCGGGGACGAGGGGTATAGCCACTCTGGGGCTGCTGTTCCAGTTCTTCGTTTTCCATATTGCACTCACCTCATTTTATAATGATAGCACATTTGTTTTGTTTTTCCTACAACTTTTTTGAAAACTTTTTCCGTATTTAATATTTGCTTAATATAAATCAGGAAAAATGCGCTGAAAAGCAGCTGCCAACCTCAGGATTTTTCGTGATTTCGGAAAAATTTTAAATAATGGGTTGTAACTTTTGTAATTATGATGTAAAATAGTAAAACCAAAATACTGCGAATAACCCGATCAAATTCGGTTCTGGAGGTTCATTATGGAAAAACCTATCGTATTAGTTATCATGGACGGCGTGGGCAAGGGTGACGGCGGCAGCGGTGACGCTGTTGTGGTCGCCAAGACTCCTGTGCTGGACAATCTTCTGGCTACCTGCCCCCATACTTACCTGAAGGCTCACGGCACTGCTGTCGGTCTGCCCTCCGATGAGGATATGGGCAACTCCGAGGTTGGCCACAACGCACTGGGCTGCGGTCAGGTCTACTCTCAGGGTGCCAAGCTGGTGGGCGAGTCCATCGAAAACGGCAGCCTGTACGCATCCGCTACTTGGAAGGAGCTGGTCGCCAACGCTGATGGCAAGGCTATGCACTTCCTGGGCCTGCTGTCCGACGGCAATGTCCACTCCAATATCTCTCACCTGATCGCTCTGCTGAAGCAGGCTCACGCCGAGGGCGTGAAGAAGGCTTACTGCCACATCCTGCTGGACGGCCGTGACGTTCCCGCCACCTCTGCACTGGAGTATGTTTCCATGCTGGAGGATGTGCTGAAGGAGCTGAACACCGAGGGATGTGACTACGCCATCGCCTCCGGCGGCGGCCGTATGCAGGTGACTATGGACCGTTATGAAGCCAACTGGGGCATGGTGGAAAAGGGCTGGCGCACCCATGTGCAGGGTGAAGGCCGTCAGTTCGCTTCCGCAAGCGAGGCTATCGAAACCTACCGTGCTGAAACCGGCTGCATCGATCAGGATCTGCCCGCTTTCGTGGTGGCTCGGAATGGTGAGCCTGTTGCCAAGATCAACAACGGCGACTCCGTCATTCTGTTCAACTTCCGTGGCGACCGGGCACAGGAGATTTCTCTGGCCTTCGACCGCAAGGATTTTGATAAGTTCGACCGTCCCGGCTACACCGGTGTCAAGTTCGCCGGTATGCTGCAGTACGACGCTGACCTGCAGATCCCCCAGAATTACCTGCTGCAGCCCCCCGTCATCAAGAATACCCTGACCGAGGTGCTGTGCGCCGCCGGTGTTACCGAGTATGCTTGCTCCGAGACCCAGAAGTACGGCCACGTGACCTATTTCTGGAACGGCAACCGCTCCGGCAAGGTGGATGAGACTCTGGAAGTTTACGAGGAGATCCCCTCCGATGTGATCCCCTTCGAGCAGGCTCCTGCCATGAAGTCCAAGGAGATCACCGAGAAGATGGTGGAGAACATGGCTTCCGGCAAGTTCAAGTTCCTGCGCTGCAACTATCCCAACGGCGACATGGTTGGTCACACCGGTGTCATGGACGCTGTTGTGTACGCCATGGAGTGCGTGGACAATGGCCTGAAGGCCATTCTGGAGGCGGCTGACAAGTACGGCTACACCGTGCTGATCACTGCCGACCACGGCAACGCCGACCAGATGACCGAAACCAAGAAGGGCAAGACCTCCGTCCGTACTGCCCACTCCCTGAACCCCGTTCCCTTCATCATCTACGACAAGGACAATGAGTGGGTCATTAAGGAAGGCGCTTACGGCCTTGCCAACGTGGCTCCCACCGTGGTCAAGATGATGGGTCTGACCGCTCCCGACTGCTGGGAAGCAAGTATGGTGTAAAAGTTTACTGTCATTGCGAGCCAGTGCGCGCACTGGCGTGGCAATCTCCCGGATATTTCGGAAATTTTAGGAGATTGCCACGTCGCCTTCGGCTCCTCGCAATGACACCGAATTGAATTGGAGGTTTATTATGATTTGTCATAACAACGAAAAAGGCTCCGTGTGTGTCAGCACCGGTGTGTATACCGATATCGCCGGCACCGCCGCCAGCAATTGCTTTGGCGTGAAGGGCATGGCTGCCCGTTCCGTCACCGATGGCGTGTACCATCTGCTGCGCAAGGAATCCATGTCCAAGGGCGTGCGCATCCAGTTCCATGAGGATGACACCATCTCCATCGACCTGCACATCATGGTGGACAACGGTGTGAACCTGTCCGCTGTTGGTGCGTCCATTATCTCCGAGGTTCGCTATGTGGTGACCAAGTGCACCGGCACCGAAGTCCGTGCTGTCAATGTGTATGTCGACTCCATGATGGTCGGCTGATTTTTGGAGGGAAAGTAAATTGAGACAAACGATTAACGGCGCGGATTTCCGCAGATTGATCATCAGCGCTGCCGCGTCCATCGAGTGGAACAAGCAGGCATTGAATGACCTGAACGTATTCCCAGTTCCCGACGGCGATACCGGCACCAATATGTCCATGACCATCAATGCCGCTGCCGCTGACCTGCGCAAGACCGAGGACCCCACTCTGGAGAAGGCTGCCGCTACCACTGCTTCCGCCATGCTGCGTGGCGCTCGTGGTAACTCCGGCGTCATTCTGTCCCTGCTGATGCGGGGCATCTCCAAGAAGCTCAAGGGTGCTGAGGAATGTGACGGTGTTCTGTGGGCTGAGGCTCTGCAGGAGGGTGTGGACGCTGCTTATAAGGCCGTCATGAAGCCCGCTGAGGGCACCATCCTGACCGTGGCGCGTCTGGCTGCCGCTAAGGCAAAGCGTGCCGCTGAGGAGAACAATTACTTTGAATTTGTCCACGAAGCTGCCATTGCCGAGGCTAAGATCGCTCTGGCCAACACCACCAACCAGAACCCCGTGCTGAAAAAGGCCGGCGTTGTGGATGCCGGCGGTAAGGGCTGGCTGGTGGCGCTGGAGGCCATGCTGTGTGCTCTGCGTGGCGAGGATATCATCGCTCCCGAGGGCGGTGTTGAAGTGAAGGAAGCTGCTTCCTTTGATGATTTCGACACTGAGGATATCACCTTCACCTACTGCACCGAGTTTATCATCTCCCGGGAGAATGACAACGATCCCGAAAAGCTCCGGGATTTCCTGTCCAGCTTGGGCGACAGCCTGGTTCTGGTGGACGACGAGGAGATCATTAAGGTCCACGTCCATACCAATGACCCCGGCAAGGCTCTGCACGAGGCCATGGATTACGGTTCCTTCGTCACCGTCAAAATCGAAAATATGCGCCTGCAGCATACCGAGAAGGTCATGACCGAGGCGGAAAAGAGCCCCAAGATCGCCGAGCCTGAAAAGACCTTCGGTATGGTATCCGTGTGCGCCGGCGAGGGCATCGCCGATGTGTTCAGCAATCTGGGCGTTGACCGAATCGTGTCCGGCGGCCAGACCATGAACCCCAGCACCCAGGATATTCTGGAGGAGGTCAACAAGGTTCCTGCGGAAACTGTGTTCGTCCTGCCCAACAACAAGAACATCATCATGGCTGCCCAGCAGGTGGATGCCCTGACCCCCAAGAAGGTTGTGGTCATCGAGAGCAAGACCATTCCTCAGGGCGTGACCGCTATGCTCAGCTTCAACCCCGATGGGACGGAAGAGGAGAATGTGGAGGCTATGACCGAGGCGCTGGCATCTGTGGATACTATGCAGATCACCTACGCTGCCCGGAACTCTGATTTTGATGGCTATGACATCCATGAGGGTGACTATCTGGCGCTGTACGGCAGCCAGCTCTTTGACACCAGTCAGGATATCAAGGTTCTGCTGAAGGCACTGGCTCAGAAGGTTCGTGACGACGGCAAGGAGTATATCACGATCTAGTTTGGCGACAACTTAAAGGAAAAGCACGCCCAGAAGGCGGCGGACATTTTTGCGGAAATTTGCCCCGATGCGGATGTGAATTTGCTCAACGGCGGTCAGCCGGTGTACTATTATCTGATCTCTGCGGAATAATATAGAATATCTGTGGATGAAGGCCCGCTGCCAACGCAGCGGGCCTTTTTGACTAGTTTGATTGGTAAGATAAATTGTTGTTTAGCGAAGTAAGCACCTCGGCGGCGCAGCCGCCCTCGGCGCCCCCTTTGGGGGAGCTGTCACGGCGAACGCCGTGACTGAGGGGGTGTCGTAACGGTTTCAGGACACTCCCCCAGTCGAAAATCAAAGATTTTCGCCAGCCGCCTCAGAGAGGGGGCCGAGGGTGCAGAGCATCCTCGCAACGCTAAACAACAATTTATCGTTCCATCAACGAACAAAATGAGCTTGCCGTGTTGACGGCAAGCTCATTTCCATTATTCCTCGTTATTCAGTTCCCAAGGCTCCACCGGGGGCTGGGGCGGCTGCCAAACAGGCTGCTCACTGTACATTACCTGCTGCCGAGGGGGCATACCGCCCTCCTTGTTCCGGCTGGCGAACACAAGGATAGCCGGTAAAATCCCGCTCAGGAAGATACTCAGCACTGTGTAAATCGTAGCATTCTCCGGGCTGCAGGACGCATACAGGTCATGCAGTGCCATGTAATAAACCACTGTATATGCAACAGCAACGCCTGATGCAATCAGAATCAAGCCCACACTGCCAAGCATGGGTGCCAGCATCTCGTTTAAGCGAGCATAATCCAGATCATTTCCGTTACCCAGCGTAGCTTCGTAGCTCTCTACCTCCATCATTAAGTGGAAGAGCGATACAAAAAATAGAACCAGTGTTACAGCCAGCACCACTGATGTAATAATTTCCAATGTCAGCAGAACCTTCCGCTTGGACTTTTCCTGTCCCTTTGCAACGTAACGGTACTGGTCAGAAATACAACCCAGCATCCATGAACTACCGAATGGAATCCACGCCAGCCAAGGATTATGGATACCCCGGCGCTTGGCAATGGTATACATACCCACCGCCATCAGCACATAGGTCGCAATGCTGATCAGCATAGACCAAAGGCTACTGAGCAGATTGATCCCCATCATACTTTCAAACATCTCTTCCAATTCCATCATTTCATTATACTCATACATCTGATAGACCTCCTTCATAATATTTTTTCTTATTCAGGGCCATTACGCCCAGTAAGCATACGGTCATAACGACCAACGGCAGGACCATTCCCGGATCGGATGTATCCGGCGACAGTTCCCGGTGGATGATGGTAATGCGCCCCTGACCATAGGGATCGGCATACGCATCCCCTACAACGCCACCCAATTCATCCCTGATGTAGTTGATCAGGATTTGATTATCGATCATCACTTCGTCAGCCAGCAGCTTATTGTCCATAAAATAGTCCACGCTGCAGCCGCCCTGCTTAATCATATAGTTATGCGATGCCAGCGTATATGTAGCCGCAGGATCAATGGGCGCATAGCTGCCGTCATCCTGCAACACCTGCACATCCATGACACGGCGGGTATCTCCAACGCTCTGGAGCATGCCCTTATTATCCAACACAACGCCGGAAGCAACTGCGGTATTGATGGTAAACTTCAGCCCGGATACGTGCATAAAGCTGCCCAATTCCTCCGGGGCTGCCATGGCCGCCACCTCCAGCAGGTCTAAGATCTCCCAGCCTTTCGCCTCCACCACGCACATCATATTTCCGTAAGGGTGGACAGCAATCAAATCACCGTAGGTAATATCCCCCGGCTGGATGGCTGCACGGATACCGCCGCCGTTAACCATGCCGATATCCGCCCCCAGAACCACACGGTAAGCATCGGCAACCAGATCACCCAAATTCGTTTCTTTGTTGCGAATAATGCGCTTACCGGTAACCGGGTCATTGATCACCAGCTCCACATCGGACGATGCCACCACTTCATTGAGCTTTTCCTCAAAATTAGACTGGATGCTCTTGATGTAGGCATCGGTATCAGGGTCTACATTGGCGTATCCGCTGATCAGTTCTGTGGTGATGGCACCATCAGAGGTGATGGTCATTTTACCGATATTGCTCATCTTCTCTCCGGTGGAGGTAAGGATAACCGGCTCACCGGCCTTATTTCCCACCGTTTCACCAGCGATCGTGCTGTGGGAATGACCGTCAATGAAGGCATCCAAACCGGTGGTATTGGCGATCACATCGTAAGACCGCCACGGTGCGGACGCAGTATCTGTGCCCAGATGTCCCAGTGCAATGACCAGATCCGCACCCTCAGCTCTGGCGGCATCCACTGCAGACTGCACTGCGTCATACAGCTCCTGTCCGTTGCCGCCCTCACGGAAACCATAGATATAGTTGCCGTTTTCGTCCTGAAAATAAGTAGGGGTGGATTTCGTGAAGGATTCCGGTGTAGCAATGCCAACGTAAGCTACCGTCAGATCTCCGTAAGTTTCCAAGCTATAAGGCTTTGCTACCAATTCACCGGTGCGCAGATCCTCAAAATTGCAGGCAAGGTATTGGGCATCGGCATTTTCAAGCAGTGACAGCGTCACATCCATACCATAATCAAACTCATGGTTGCCGAAAACCGCATAGTCGAAGCCCACATAATTCATAATGTCCACCAGATAAGCACCATCGGACAACGTACCAATGGCGTCACCCTGAATAGCATCGCCTGCATCCACCAGCGTCACATAGCTGTGGGTCTGCGCCAGCTCCTTCTTCAAAGCAGCCAGATTGGCATATCCCATGCTCCCATCCGGGGTGCCGGCATCTACGCCGCAGTGTACATCATTGACATACAGGATCGCAATATCTCCACCGGCTTCCCCTGCGGCAAACGCAACCGGGGTAGCTGTTAGAAAAAGGAGCCCCACCAGCAGGAATGGAAGCATCTTCTTCAGAATATGCTTTTTCATCCTCAGTACCTCCTGTAAAAATGGTATTCTCATTCTATCAGCATTTTGTAAAAATATCAACTATTACATTGCACAATCCCCCATAAATTTACAAAAGTTACATCTGTTAACGTTTTATAAATTATGAAAAAGGGCTTTCAAAAAACGACTGGATATGCTATAATGTTTATGTATGACTGTCTGCACAAATGTGCACAACAAAGCGAGGCGACAAACCATGACAAATCTGAAACAAATCTCTGTAATCCTTCCCTCTCTAGACCCGGACGACAAGCTGCTGGCTGTGGTCGATGGGCTGCTGGAAGCGGGTTTTACAGATATTATATTAGTCAACGACGGCAGTAAGCCGGAAAATCTTCATTATTTTGAAACCGCCGCCACTCACCCTGAGGTGCATCTGCTGCATCATGCGGTCAACCGTGGCAAAGGTGCTGCACTAAAAACCGCCTTTGAATGGTTCCTGAATAACCGCCCCGGCGCCGCCGGCGTGGTTACCGTGGACGGTGACAACCAGCACCATCCCGAAGATACCAAAGCCTGTTCGGAACAGATGCTCCGCAGTAGAAAAGTTGTGCTGGGCTGCCGGGATTTCTCCCTACCCCAAGTCCCCCCACGCAGCCGCATGGGCAACCGCATTACCTGCGGTGTGTTTAAGCTGATGGTCGGCATGACGATCTCCGATACACAGACCGGTCTGCGTGCCATTCCCACCGACATTGTCCGAGCCTTTATGGATGTCAAGGGTGACCGGTTTGAATACGAAACCAACATGCTGCTTGCCATGAAGGCGCAGGGCATCGACTTTGACGAGGTCAAAATCCGTACCGTTTATATTGAGGAGAACAAAAGCTCCCACTTCCGCACGGTACGGGATTCTTATCGAATCTACAAACTGATCTTGGCACACTTCTTCCGCTACACCATGTCCAGCCTGTCGAGCTCCGTGGTGGATACCGGGTTGTTCGTTCTGCTGACTGTTCTGCTGCAAAACGTCTTCCAGGAACCGCTGCTGACGATCATTCCGGCCATCGGTGCCAGAGTGGTGTCCAGTTTGATGAACTTCTACATGAACAAAATTATGGTATTCCGTAGCAATATCCAAACCGGCACCGCTATGGTGCGATACTTTACACTGGCTGTGGTGCAAATGCTGGTGCAGGCCGGACTGACCTACGGAGCCAATGTAGCACTGCACATCGGCGGTGAGCAAACCGTCCTGCGGACGATCGTTTACATCATCGTGATGGTGGCACTGTATTTTGCAAGCTTTATGATCCAGCAGCGCTGGGTATTTGCAGAGCCCAAAAAGGAGAGGAACTGAAACTATGACAGAACAAAATCAGAATCCCCGGCGGGACAGCCGTGGCATGGAGACCAGCGTATCCCCGGATCGGGTCACCATCAGCCAGCGTGGCACTGCCCGCCGCAGAAAACAACAAAAAAAGAACACAAAGCAGACCGCTATGATGATTCTGCGCCGCAGCCTTTTGGTGTTCTTCACCATCGTGCTGGTGCTGGTCATCGGCTTGTGCATGATCCTGAACACCATTTTCCACGGTCCTTCTCAGGCCGGTAAGGAAATGCTGACCATGGCACTGCTGGAAGCCAGCGGCACCAAATGGCTTCCTGCCCTGTTCATCGGCCAGGATGGTGTAGATGAGATCCGTAATCAGGGCAATGACGTAATTGAGATCATCATGCCCGACCGGGACGTTACCATCAACCCTGTCCCCCCCAGCAGCGACAGTCCCGAATGGAAGAACCATCCCGATGGCGTGTACATTGAGGAAGTCAAGGGCAGCACTTACAACGCTTATGTGATGGTGATCCGTGATCCCTCTAAGGTCTACATGGCTACCTCCAGCGATAAATTCTCCAAAGATGTTCCCGGCACTCGTATCAACGAGGAGATCAAGAAGCAAGGTGCCATTGCTGCCATCAACGCCGGTGCTTTCTTTGACAACGGCACTGCCTCCAAAGAGGTCGGCAGCGTCCCCGAAGGTCTGGTAGTCGCAGGCGGCAAGGTTGTCTGGTCTTCCGGTCAGGCTCCTGAAAACGGCTTTGCAGGCTTCAATGAAGATAATGTCCTTGTAGTCGCCCACAGCATGACCGCCAAGGAAGCCATGGAACTGAAGATTCGGGACGGCTGCTGCTTCGGCCCCGCCCTGATCATCAACGGCAATGTCAATCTGGAGGCCTACAACTCTGCTTCCGGCTGTAACCCCCGTACCGCCATTGGTCAGCGGGCAGACGGTGCCGTGATCTTTGTGTGCATCGACGGCCGTCAGGCCGGCTCTCTGGGCGGCACCTATGCCGATATCATCGACATCATGAACAAGTACGGTGCAGTCAACGCCTGCAATCTGGACGGCGGTTCTTCCACGGTCATGCTCTACAAGGATCAGCAGGGCCTTTACAAGGACGATGACAGCCGCCAGCACTTTGGCAATGACATCGTTATGATCAACAACTACTCTCTGCTCCAGTCCGAGCCGAGAAGAATGCCCACCTTCTTCATGGTGCGGCCCGCAGATGAGGATTGATCTATGTATAAAGGAAAATACGAACAAAAGCCGACCCCCGCTACCCCTGCGGCTCCCACAGCCGCTAAGGTAGCCCCCACGTCGGAGCAGCAGGCAACGCCCAGCGAAGCTCCCGTATCCCGTCCCGCTCCCCAGCGCCGTCCCGCTCCCCAGCGCAAGCGTCGAAAGCGCACCACAAAGGGCACTTACATTTTCTACGGTGTGTACGCATCCATCATTCTGGTGTTCTTTATCGTGATCGCCATTGCCATGGGCGCACTGAAAAACTGGCTGATCGACTTCCAGGCTGCGCAGCCCGAGGATGCCAGCCAGAAGATTTTCTCCCAGATATTCGTAAATCCCGACTGGGCTGAGATCTATACCATCGCCAATCCCGATGACAGCAGCGCAGACAGCAAGACTGCCTATGCTGCGTACATGAAGGATCAGGTTGGCGATAAGAAGCTGGCATTTATTGAAACCGCAGCTGATCAGTCCGGCAACAATAAGTACATTATCTACTACATGAATGAAGCCGGCAAAGGCGTTGCCATCGGCACCTTTACCCTCACCGCAGACAATAAGGATGCCAAAGTGCCGGATTGGCAGCTGGGCACGGTGGAGGTTTTCTTCAGCCGCAACCTAAGCTTCGATATCGTTACCATGCCGGGCTGCACCGTCACAGTGAACGGCGAAGCTTTGACCGAAAAGGATATCATCAGCACCGTATCCACCAAGGCAGAGGAATATCTGCCTAAGGGCGTACACGGCTACCAGCTCCAAACCTACCGGGTCACCGGGCTGATGGCTGCGCCGGAGGTAGTCGTAACGGATGCCGCCGGGCAAGCTGTTGAGATGACCTTTGATGAAGCCAAGAGCACCTACACGCAGATCATGGCTGAAGCACCCACCATCAGCGACGAAGAGTACAACGTGGTTCTGTCTGCCGCCAAGGCCTACAGCGATTTTATGATCGCCGGTTCCTACGGTTTTACCAAGTATTTTGACACCAATTCTCAGATTTACAAGACCATTACCGGCGGCATGATCATTCGCCAGAAATACGCCAGCTACAAGTTCCTCGAAGAAAAGATTACCGACTATTATCAGTACAGCGACACGCTGTTCTCCGCTAAGATCAATCTTGTGGCAGAGATCACCCGTAAGGATGGTACTGTCAAGGAATACGAAGTAGACAGCACCTTTATCTTCGACAAGTCCAGCGGCAAGTGGATCGTCCACGATATGGTCAATCTGGATATTCAGGAACAGGTTACTATGGTTCGTCTGACCTACAAGGATGCCGAGGGCAATGAGCTTAGCTCCGAGCTGGTGGATGCCTCCAGCAAGCGCTTGGTCACCCCCACCATCACCATCCCTGAGGGCAAGACCTTTATGGGCTGGTACGAGGAAACAACGGACGCTCAGGGCAACATTGATCTGACGCCCCGATTTACCCCCGATGCCAACGGCAATGTGACCGTTGTGGAAACACTGGAGCCCATGGTTCTGGTGCCCCAGTTTAAGGAGGCGTAATCATGGAACTGTTTAGTTTCCTCGCGGAGAATTTTGATCTTCCCATTCTAGATTGGATCGCCGCCAATCTGTGGTGTCCCTTTCTGGATGCGGTCATGCCCGTGATCACCCTGCTGGGTGACGCAGGTATCTTCTGGATTGCCATTGCGGTGGTTCTGCTGTTCTTCCCCAAGACCCGCAAAATCGGTCTTGGTATGGGTGCGGCACTGATTATCGGTCTGCTGCTGTGTAATGTGACGATGAAACCCCTGTTCGCCCGCATTCGCCCCTACGATTATCAGCTGGAGCACTTCGGCGTGACCATCAAGCTACTGATCGAAGCGCAGCACGATTTCTCCTTCCCCTCCGGTCATACCATCGCCTCCTTTGAGGCCGCCACTGTTCTGCTGATCCACAATAAGAAAGCCGGTATCCCGGCTATGATCCTAGCCTGCCTGATCGCCTTCTCCCGGCTCTACCTATATGTCCACTACCCCACCGATGTGATCACCTCCGTCATTCTGGGTATCGGCATTGGTATTCTGGGTAACTGGCTGGTGCAGAAGGGCTTCTCCCTGTATGAAAACCGCCGTCAAAAGGCCGCATAATGACGCATCCCCGGACGAAAAGTCCGGGGATGTATTTTTATCTTCAACTTCTTCTTGTTTAGGCAGTTCCGGTTCAGGAACATAGTCCGTAAAATCGTCCTGATAGCTGTCGCCACAATTGGGGCAGGTATGGATTGTATAACCTTGTGCGTCCACAGTAGGCGGTATCACCGCTGTGGGCGCATATTGATGCCCCGATGCTGGGGTCAGCTCCACTTTTTCCATCTCGCCGCAGATGCAGAATTTCTCCTGATAGCCCGGTTCTGTGCAGGTAGGCGGCACTACCGTACCGTCAGTGGCGTAATTGTGGACATGACCTGCAACCACTTCATGCTCCACCCGGGCGGGGGTTCCGTCCACATCCCAGGCAAAGCCAAATTCATGGCTGTAGCTGTTCATCTTTTCAATGATGCGAAGATGTTCCGCTCCGGTCACCGGGGTAGGCTGGTAATTATTCCGGGTATCCACGCCAGACAATCTGCAAGGAATGAACCGAGCGGTTTCATCCTGAATCTCCCCATCTACCAGTGTAAAGGTCTGCTGGAAAATGCCGCTGTCCTTATCATCCGGGTTTTTATTGCCGCCGTAGCAGAAATTGCCCAGACTGTAACAAATATACTTTCCCTTGTAAACCTGAATGGCCTGCAAAACGTGAGGATGATTGCCTACCACCAGATCGTAGCCCATGTCGATGAGCTTGTAGCCAAGGCTCATTTGGTAGCTATTGAGCTCCGGTGTCTTTTCCAAACCCCAGTGGACACAGGCCACCACAATGGAACACCCCTGCTGGCGCAGGTTTTGATAGCCTTCTGTTAACCACTTTTCCACGGCCGGGCCGTCATAATGCTCATTAACAGACACAAAACCGACACGGATTCCCTTGACCTGCTGGATCAGATAGATGTCATCGTAGCAGTAACCGATCCCCGCATCCATCAGCACCTGTTCCGTTTCATCGCAGCCGGACTGGCCGTAATCCAGACGGTGGTTATTGCCCATGGTCGCCACTTCCACCGAGGAACCGGTCATGATCTGCACATACTCCGGATCACCCTTGTGATTCCACAGCTTGTCCTGAATATCGTTAGAAGTGGTCAGAGAGCCTTCCAAATTAACCACGGTAATATCATCATTCTCAAAAATATCCCGGACTTTTTGGAAGAAGTAATCAGGTCCCTTTTTGTCGTACATCTCGGTGAAAGAATTTGCATAGCTATGCTTTTGATTTCGTCCAAAGGTGCAGTCACCTACAAAGGAAAGGGTGATCTCCTTCACTCCGCTGGGGTCAGGATCAGGCAACGGCGGTTTGGGTGGCTTGGGCTTTGGGGTGGTCGGCTGGGGATCGGTGGGCTTCGGGTCGGTGGGAAGCGGGTCAGTGGGCTTCGGATCGGTGGGTTTCGGATCGCTAGGAAGCGGATTTGAGGGTTCTGTTTCAGTTGGAACTGTTACCTCGGAGGACGGTTCCGTGGCAGAGGCCTGGATATTTTCTGAACTGGCAACAGGCACCTCCGGCTTAGCGCAAGCCGTCATCAGTAGCAACAATGCCAAAAACAGCGCAACAGTCTTTTTACTCACAATCTACCCTCCCATTATATGGTATATATACGTTATACTATCATATTCTCCTGCAATTAGCAACCCATAAATCTGTCCAGTTCGGCAAGAACTGACAGATCCCGCTGATAACCAAAGGTGTCTGCTGATAACTCCATAAAGCGCCCCGGAATTTCCAGATTTCGCTGTTTCAGCACATAATCCTGAAAGATTTCAAATTGCTCAAAGCCGCCGCAGGCGTGGACTGCATGGCGGTTTTCATGGTACAACCGGTGCAAGAACCGCTCGTGCAAAATATGCAGGTCGGCACGCAGGCAGACGGTCAATACTTCGTAGCCATATTCCATCGCAATTGCTTGCAGACTTTCAAGCTCGGACTGACGAAAGTTGGATTCCAGTATCAAATCCTTATCCAGCTTGCAAAATTCTGCAAAAATCATTCGCATCAAACCGGCAGACGCAACGGACAACCTCAGATTTTCCTCTCGGTTGGAAAAGCCAATGGTGTTGCCGAGGATTTCCTTAAATGTATCCTTGTAGAGCGCAACCACCTGATACCGCCGGGACAGCATTCCAGCAAAGGTAGATTTTCCCGTAGCCAGATCACCCATAACCAATAACAGCTTTTTCATACTGCTCCTCCAATGTCAATATTCAAGTCCATTATACCATGATCAAGTCAAAAAGATAGTCCCCGATTCATCAGAATCGGGGACTAATCAATTAGTTATCAGTCGGCTTCATTGTGGGGATTAGGGTAACGCATATTTCATCATGTTTCATCATGTGTTATCACGTGCCTTGTATGCCCCTAATCCATACCTTTTCAGAACTTTTCGCTTCATCATGTTTCGTCTTGTTCTATGAAAATGGGGTAACAGTTGGGGTAAACTCCAGACTACACAAAATTGAAGCAAGCATTTCTCTTGGGATACTATACCACATTACGCAGTCTTCGTCAATGGACAAAATACCGCTAAAACGATACCTACTTCAAGCTGATTTCCTGCAACTCATCCGCACGCTGTATTTACCATCAGCCTGATGCAGCAGATGATAAGTAGCCTTGAGAACCTGTAGCACTAGAACAATGTGCAGGAGAATCCCTACCCTATTCGTCCGCCAACCTTACGCAGCTACAATTACCGCATTGTCTCTTACCTTGTTAATTGCAGCCATAATTGCTGTCTGCGTTTTTCGGTCAAATAGCTTCGTGAAACTCAACGGCTTATCAAACGGAGGCTTAGTAAGCATAGCAATACTTTCCATATATCCATTTTGCTCAATATGGTTGATAATCTTATGCACAAATGCAATCTGCCTCTGATTCAGCGACTGGTCGTTAATGAATGCCGAAAACGCCTGCATTGCTGCATCGTGATCCAGTTTGGCAATCTTTCGAACCAGCAACCCAAATGGTGTGTCACCAAACTCACGTTCGTAATCTTCCTTGCTGCCCAACTCACTGGTTAGAATTCTCTCCAATTCCCGGTAATCACCGGGGGCCAACGGAATATTGTGTGTGAGCTTATAAATCGCCAATGTGTTGCCATTCTCGTTGATATAGCGGTTAACCTTTTCCCGGTAATCCTCGAATTCATACGCAGGATCCAACTGTACGCCTTCTTGCTGGTCAACGATTGGATCAGTCAGATGCGTAATGATAGGATTTCTAACGGGCCCGCTTTCAACTAAGAACTGGATCAAATCACGGAGTTCCTTGCGAACCTTCTCAAACAGGAGGACATCATTTGCATCCCAAAAAGCATCCGTATGAATCTCATGGATGATTGGCAGTTTTTCTTTAATCTGCGGAATGCTGACTTTTTTCTCCAGCAGAGTAGCCATATCACAGAGCTGTTTCTTCGCATATTTGAAGGCAGGCATCTGTTCAATATTTGCCAGAATCAGACCATACATAAAATTATCAAATCGCTTGGCATACTCATCCTTGCCTTCCACCTGGACGATTGGTGCAATCCGCTGGATCAATTCGCCCTTATCGCCTTCGCTGATGTATGTAAAGGCCTCTATTTTTTTGTACTTCTCAACATACTGCAAACAATGCTTGATTATCATCTTCACGACTATCCAAATAGTTTTTAAGATTCGCTATCGTCTCACCGGTAACGAAGTAGACACGGCCTATTTGCTACGGGTATTGAAAACGGATTCAATGCGCAAGAAAATGGCCGGACGGGGCGCTAACATTCAGAATCTAAATCAGCAAATTCTTGCAACTTTGGATATTCCATTACCTCCAATTGAGCAGCAACAGCAGTTCACAGCTTTCGTCGAACAGACCGACAAATCAAAATTGGCAGTACAGAAGAGCCTTGAAGAGCTTGAAATTCTGAAGAAATCTCTTATGCAACAATATTTTGGCTAAATATAGCGGTGTAGGATGTTGGTACACAATATAATTACGAGGTGTATTAACATGAAAAACCAGCTAATTTCCGAAATTTCTCGTCAGATGATCCCCTACTTAGATAATGCGCAGATGGAACAACTCCAGGAAGTCCTCAAATTCTGCCTATGGAATGTTTCTGTAACCGAAATGCCAAATGCTGAGCAGCAGGTGCAAAAAGAGACAAAGGCGCATTGTAAAATGAACCTGCAATAGTGACAAAAAATATCCATAGTGACGATCCAGTGGTAGAATTAAGTCACCACAACAAAACACTCGCAAAGGATCGAACACTATGGACATTCAGAATTATACCACCGAACATCGC
>JBGVKN010000069.1:0-71994 GCA_045123795.1 Faecousia sp.
CTCTGTTGCCTTCCAGGACTATTCTCTGTTTGCGTTCTCCATTGCACAGAATGTTGCGGCATCTGAGAATATTGATGAAGATCGTGTGGTAAGTTGTTTGAACCGGGTTGGCTTGGGCGAAAAGGTTGCTGGCCTTCCCAATGGCATTCATACCAACATCAGCAGAGAATATGAAAACGATGGTGTGGACTTCTCCGGTGGCGAACAGCAGAAGATCGCCCTGGCAAGAGCGCTCTATAAGGATGCTCCCTTTATGATCCTTGACGAGCCTACCGCCGCCCTCGACCCCATCGCGGAAGCAGAGGTTTACGCAAGGTTCAACGATATTGCCAGCGATAAGACTTCTGTGTTCATCAGCCATCGCCTGTCCTCTTGCAAATTCTGTGATGAGATTGCAGTGTTCCATAAGGGTCACTTGGTTCAGCTTGGTAGCCACGATAAACTGGTTGCAGAGAAGAACGGCAAGTACCACGAGCTTTGGAACGCCCAGGCTCAATACTACACAGAAAAAACTGCATAAATGGAAGTGCCCGCCGATCAGCAATGACACGGTGGGTACTTTCTTAGCCTTGGGTGTTGACATCGAATATATCCGGGTGTATAATCGCATAAATACAGGGAAGGAGAACTGACAATGTTCGCATTTTGCTTCAATGCAGTCGATAACAAGTCCGGTAATGGTATGCCTAAGCATACAGTCGGGCTTACATTGTCATACTCTATTTAAGATAATCTCTAAGTTAAGATTATAAAAAAGATGCAGTGCAAGCCGAAACGCAAGTTTTAGTTTGCACTGCTTTTTTATTATTTAGGAGGTAAGAAAATGAACAAACGAATCGACATCACGGGTGTGGTGCTGACTACGGACCGTCTTACCTTGCGACCCTGGAGAGAATCGGATTTGAACGATTTCTACGAGTATGCAAGTGTGGACGGCGTCGGTCAAATGGCAGGCTGGAATCCTCACCGCAATCTGGAGGAATCCAAAGCGATCCTTTCTCGCTTTATCGAAGGCAAGCGTGTCTTTGCCTTGGAGTACAAAGGAAAGACGATTGGCTCTCTGGGCATTGAAGAGTACAGAGAAAAATACTACCCGGAGCTTGACGCATTGCAAGGCCGTGAAATTGGCTATGTACTGTCCAAGGATTATTGGGGTCAGGGTTTGATGCCGGAAGCGGTCAAGGCTGTCATTGACTGGCTTTTCTATGAGGTAGGCCTGGATTTCATTATGGTCGGCCACTTTGATTGGAACTGCCAGTCCCGGCGTGTGGTCGAAAAGTGCGGTTTCCAGTATATCAAAACTACCAAATATAAAACAAGATACGATACGGTGGAGAACTCAGTGGAGTACATTCTATGGAGAGAACAGCATGACGGAACATAAGGAAACACCGAAACATTTTATGGATGGATTCGGTATAACCAGCGACACAGAATTGGTGCAAGAGGTGTACCGCCGATTTGATGAAAACAGCAGACTCAACAAGTCCCAGGCGGCAAGGGTGGAATTTCTCACAACGGTGAAGTATATCGAGCGGTACCTGACACCGGATGCGAAAATCCTGGACATTGGTGCTGGGGCTGGTGAGTACAGCCTATACTTTGCAAGGAAGGGCTATAGCGTGTCCGCTTTGGAGTTGGCAGATGCCAACATTGCAGCTTTCCGGGCGAAGATGACCGCCGATGATCAGATTGATCTTGCTCAGGGCAACGCTCTGGATCTGAGTCGGTATGACAGCAACTCTTTCGATGTTGTG
Source organism: Faecousia sp. (assembly GCA_045123795.1). Taxonomy (GTDB): domain Bacteria; phylum Bacillota; class Clostridia; order Oscillospirales; family Oscillospiraceae; genus Faecousia. The sequence goes on from JBGVKN010000069.1 coordinate 1,758, forward strand.
CTTTTGTTTGGTCCGCTGTATCATCTGCACGAGGAAGCTGACAAGCTGCGGTGCATCGAGGAAGCCAAACGCGTGTGTAAGCCTGACGGAAAGATCTTCTTTGCGTTCATTTCTAATGATATTGTGATCCTGACCATGCAACAGACACAAGCGAATTATCTGACCGCTGGCGCATACGATAAGGAAACCTTCAGGCTGTATGATTTTCCTTTCGTATTTCATACAGTCGATGCAGCCCGTGAGCTGCTCAAAAAAGCTGGCATTCAGATCACCCATGAGGTTGCGGCTGATGGTGTCAGTGAACTATTGAAGGATTTGATTAACACGATGGACGCTGCGACGTATCAGCAATATCTGCGCTACCACTTCTACATCTGTGAGAAGCCGGAGTGCCTGGGCATGAGCAATCACTTGTTGTTCGTGGGCGAGAAAGAATAGCGCAGCCGAAATAAACAAGCCCCGGAGATCGCTCTCCGGGGTATCCCTATTTGGTTGTTATTTAATTCCGTACCGAGCGCAGTGGTCCAGTACGATATTGCGGAAATGCTCATGCTGAAATCCGTTCTTTACATCAGTTGGGTCGATATATTTGCCCGCCATCAGATTTTGGATGATTGCCTCGGCAATAAAGCATTCCAGTACGCGGTCATCTGTGAATGCATCCTGGATATTGGTGTTCATCTTTTCGTTGATGCCCGCGATTGCGTGTCGATACAGGGCATTGTCCTTGCCCAGCAGTTCACCCATGTGCTTCAGAGCAAGAATGCCCTCCGACATTTGGGCAACAGTGATTTTGCCCCGATAATGCAATATCTGGCTTCCACCGGTGAGGATACAATCCACAGAGGTTTCCAGCGCATTTGCCAAATCCAGAAGGATCGCTGTGTCTGGCAGCGTTTCGCCCCGCTCCCATTTGCTGACAGCCTGAAAGGAAACGCCAAGGCGGTCGCCAAGGTCGTTCTGCGTCAATCCCTTATCTTTGCGAAGGCGCGCAATCTGTGCACCTACCATTTTTGTGTCCATAATCATTTCTCCCATACAGATGATTTATGAAGCGCTTCATCTGTGCTTATTATATCGGTGCGGCTTTCGTAAATCAATAACTGCGTATTTGAAGAGGATACACCATCTGTTCAACGCTAAGTAGAAAAATGGAGCTGCTGCAAATTTGCATTTGCAACAGCCCCTTCGATTATTTCTTTAAGCCTTCCAGGCGTTTAATTTCCCGCAGAATGGAGTCGACAGATTCGCCTTCGGAGGTCCAATCCTCTTTCATGATCTGTAGCATCTGCTTTTGAGCTGCGATGGCACCGTCAATATCGCCCAGAATCACGCAGATCTGGGAAATGGCGTCCTCACAATCGGTGAATCTGGGTTTCGGGCGCATAGGCTGGCACTTTTTTAAATACTCCAGGGCATCTTCGTAGCGCCCCAGCTTTGCCAGAACACTTCCGTATTCAAACCAGACCTGCCACTTGTCCCGGTAACACTCCAACATTTTCTGCCACCAGTTCATAGCTTCAGGAAGATTGCACTCGGCCTGACAGATGTAGCCCATGTACATCTCATAGTGGTAAGAATGATCTAAGGCTTTCATCTGCTCCACATAATCCCGAGCCTCTGCCGTGCGGTGGTCAGCAATCAGCAGATCCAGCAGCCAGAAGTAATTCCGAATATCCTCCGGGTGCTGCGCCGTGACGGATTTATAAAATGCAATCAGTTCACCGTGATTGATGAAGTTCCAATCCTGGTAAGGGCCATGCTCGGCATCAAAGATTGCGTTGTGCGCGTCCTTTTTGCCGGGAATCTGCTGCAGAGCGGTTCTGGCCAGTGGCTTTGCCAGTTCGTGGTATTCATTGGCCCGCTTGTTGTAAAGCATCGCCAGCAGCAAGCCTGCCTGCGAGCTGTGTTCCGGCTTGCCTTGCAGGTCTTTCAGGTATTTTTCGTGCTGCTGAAATTCGTCCTGGGACAGGAACCGCACATCGTAAAGCATATTCTCAATGCGCTCCATACGGTGTTCATCGGTCATGGCAAACAGTTCGTCGATGGTCACACCGAAGATGACAGACAGGTCGGGCAGCATCAGAATGTCGGGCATATTGGTGCCGCTTTCCCATTTGCTGACGGCCTGGGCAGATACTCCCAGCTTCTGGGCCAGCTGCTCCTGGGTCATGGAGCGGCTTAAGCGCAGGGATTTGATACGGTTTCCAAAATCGAAGTTCATGGGATAACCTCCTTGTTTTTGATTACATGCCTATTGTACAGGAGTGTGCATCAAAAACCTATGACCGGGAAATTGAGTGGAACTTGACGGTTTGTTGAGTCCATTATAAGGAATGGAATTAGAATTAGCAAGAATAATGCACCGCTATAAACAAAGAAAAGGCTTTTCGTGTTTTACGGAATGTGATAGAATAGGGATAAAGGAAGTGATACCATGATCCAAAACTTTGAAGATTTCTGCCGGGAGCTGAATACTTGCGGCTTCTCTATGGAAGGCGGCAATGCCAAGGGCATCTTTGCGCTGATCGACTATGACTGGCTGAATCCCACGGCGGAGGAAAAGACCATTCGGAAGTTTATGAAAGAATAAGCGAAATGAGGTGTCAATCAAATGGGAAGCTGGTTTTCTAATTTACACATTCGGAAGAAAGATACCGTAACGACAGAAACGGTCGTGTCGTGCATCCATTCCATAATGGCCCGGCGCAGCTATGAACCGGTTGCTTCGGAGAGTGATGCAGATAGTACGGTTGCGGTAATCAGTATGCCGGAAGGCCAATGGATATCGGTTTGCTCTGAACAATTAGCGCATGATGACGCAGAGTCTTGCAAGGGGATTGCTATGCCGATTTCTCAACAGCTTTGCACCGATGTACTGGGAATTGCCTGTTTTGACAGCGATTATCTCTACCTGAATTTGATAAACGCAGAGGAGCAAGTGGATGCCTGGGTGGGGATTGGTAACGGTAAGGATGTGGGCATCGAGCGGCGCACCGGTGTGACGGCCTGGAAGAAAAAAGTTGCCGATTACCCTACGTTTTCCGCCGCAGCCAAGCAGAAATATATATGTGCTGAGCAATTTATGACACAGGCAGAATCGTGCCTGGGATTGCCTGCGATACAGGGAGTGGTGGATCAGAGAGATGCAGCACTTCCGGGGAAAACGGAGTTCCTGTACTATCGACTGAAAGCGGATCCTGTGATCCTAGAGGCACCTAAATTGGTGCTGAATAAATATGACGCAGGTATTCCTTGTTTGGTGGACAGACGCAGTGAATTAAGTATTTATAGCGTGGGAACGGAATCCTATGGCTTATCTGTGTATTTTTCGGGTCCCGGTGTGGAAAATGGTACACTGACCTTTTCCGATGTATGTCTTGGCCGTAATGGGCGACTCCTGCCAATCACCCTAGAAAAGATGCAGCTTCCAGATGGACAGCGGGTCTACGGCTACCATGACCCCTACTTCTCAATCCCGGCAGGGCCATCCAGACGGCTCAAGTGGGAAAAACGGTGGCCGCTGATGGTGGAGCGAAGGATCGGCCTGGAATTTATACCCCGGGGCGATCCGAGAAAAGCATTGGACATCACCGTTAGTGTGGTGCCGGATCATAGTCCGGAGGGGCAGATTTGGTGGAATGTTTGGAAACCCTGGGGGTCCAAAGGTGCGTTTATTGACCATCACAATAAAATTTGGAAGAGAGTTAGGGCATTTGAGGCAGACGAAAGTCAATGCCTGCCGCTACTGAAAGAAGATGACTTTGATTGAGAAAACGAACGGATAGCAGCATAAAAAAGCTGGTGATTCTCCTTCTGGCGGTGATGCTCTTAACTGCCTGTGGGCAAGATAAAGAAAACAATCAGGAGGCGATATATGTGAACATTACGGCAGAGGAAGCCAAGGAAATCATGGACAGCGAGGAAGGTTATATTATCCTCGATGTGCGGACTCAGGAAGAATATGACGAAGGTCACATCCCCGGTGCTATTGTGATCTCCCATGAGGAAATCGCAGAAAAGGCGGAGGGAGTGTTGACGGACAAGAACCAACTGATCCTCGTCTATTGCCGCAGCGGGCGGCGCAGTAAGATCGCGGCAGAAGCCTTGGTAGAGCTGGGCTATACCAACATCAAAGAATTCGGCGGGATCATTGACTGGCCCTATGAGGTGGAATAATGCAGTAAACCCGTAGTTGGAGAGTCAACTACGGGTTTTAGTTTGCTGCTATTCGAAAATAGAATTAAATAAGTTAAATTCTAGCATTGACAAAAGTGCTTACTTGTGCTAATCTGAGGACAGAGGTGATAAACAATGAAAAAATTGATTTCCAAGTGTCCTTGCTGTGATAAAACGCTGAGAATTACTACACTTCAGTGTCCTGAATGTGGTATGGAAATGAAAAATTATTTTGAGTTGTCCGTGTTTGATCGGTTGACTAATGAGCAATATATGTTTCTGGTTGCATTTCTACAGCAACGGGGCAATCTGAAGAATGTACAAAGTGAATTGGGTGTATCTTATCCCACGGCAAAAAAGAAGCTGGATGATCTGCTTGTGGCATTGGAATTGGCATCCGCTGAGGAAGAAGCATTGTTGGGAGAAATTGATATGAGCAATCTAGTTGTTAATCACAATAGTACAGATGCATCCGAAATTATTAAGTCAAAACTGATGGCCTGTGGAGGCCGAACCATGGTGCGACTGCAGCGGGGAGAGCTCTGCGAGATATTCATAACACCCGAAGGGAAGTTTATGTGCCCTAAATTGATTCCCTATGATTTTGAAGTGTTTGATGTAATTGTAAAACTGCTTCTCAATAGCCCTGGGTATCGTGCGAAAAAAGGAAACGCGCGGGCGGCCAAACTCGGTGAACCGGGCTGCGAAGAAAACACGGCAGCAGGTGCGGTTTTACTATTCATGGGTAAGAAACCTGGAGAATCCGGTCTAGATCCCGTGTTTGTGTTGGCAGCTGTTTTGGAATGGGCTGGAATTGCCCATAACGAGCGCGGAGAGCTGGCGCTGACTCAAAACTATAGGAGCATGTTATGATTCGACTACTGACTGGCATTATCAGATTTGTGTTTTGGGTGTTTGTAGGATTTTGGTATTATTTGCTGTTTAAGAAAAATAAGTGTTGAGAGGGCAATAATATGGAACTAGAAAAGCTGTCACACCAATTTGAGGAAGAATTAAAGGATAAGATGATGCGAGCAAAGAAAGAGTGCAAATATAATCCAACTCGCTTCAATCAAATGCTAGCTCGGTATGGTGGTGTTGATACGGCAAAGCAGTTAATCGAAAATAGTATTCGAACAGGACATACTTCTGATGGCTATACTACTCTGCTACTGTGTGGGCGATTGGATCTGACCATGGAAGATTCTGTATGTAAGCCGGAATTCAAACAACTTTTTTCTGAACAGGAAATTTTGTACTGTAGGGAGTTATTGAACGCCCAATAGGATAATGAACGAATTTGACGATTGCTAATAATAGATTCCGTTTGGATGATTTAGGATTGAGAAAAGGACCAACAGACCCAGGAGCATGCGCTCCTGGGTCTGTGGCTTACAGATATTCGATTTGCTTTAAGTCACTCCACAGCCTGGTGGCGGCATCGGAGATCAGCTTCTGATCAGCGGGAGAGAACAGGGTAATCTTCAGTTTGCGGTTTTTGAGATTCCACCAGCCGACTACGGTTCCGTTTACGAGGACAGCAGGACGGACGATTCCGGCGAGATTGAAGATCTCGCGCATATGCTCCTTGGGAAGGAACAGGCTTTCTGTTTTCTTATAGCCAAGCATCAGTTGATCAAAGCCAGCCAGGAACAGGCAATCGGGCATCTCACCAGCAGGCAGACCCTCGTCAATGTAGAAATAGGATTTGCCCTCCAGCGTAGTTTCCGTAACCGGAAGCCGTTTCAGCCAGGACTTGACCTTGGTTTGGGTTGTGCCGAAGAAGTAGGCGGCATCTTTGATGGTGGCGGGGCCGAAGTGCGTGAAATAGCGCCTTGCCAGTTCAGTCCGGGCAGTCTCCTCTGTCATCGGTTCAAAGGCGGGGCAAAGCTGATAGGCTTTCTTTTCCTGCACCTTGTGGCAGAGCCGTCCCGCTTCGCAGAGCGCACGGATGGTGCCGCCCCAGGGATCGAACAGACTTTGACTTTCACTCTCCGTCATCCCGGCTTTCTCGCAGACGGCTTTCAAGGCTTCCCGTTCGTCGATTCCTTGGGAAACTGCATCCACGATCAAGTCGGCAAAATATGCCTTGCGGTCAGCGCTGATATAGGCATCCGATTCCAGAGTATCCACCGGGCGGAGAAAATGCATCCTGCCTTCATGGAGGAACAGCGGAAGATCGTCCGCAGAGAACAGGTGCATAGTGCCACGGTTTGTCCAACCCTTTACTAGTCCATCTGTGGTGACTTCGTTGCAGCGGATGGACAGTCCATGGAGTGCATGACTTAGAAACTGCGCCTGCACGCCGCAAAGGTCTTTTACTACAGTCTGGGTATCGGTAGGAGCAAGTAAATGCTGCTCGCTGAGTCGCCGCAGCTTGATTTCTTCCAGTGTCATAGGCGCTACTCCTTTCCTGTTTTCTCCATTATAGCACAGCGTGGCGGAAAACGGTAGCGGTGGATTGACACAATTCTTGCAAGATGGTATTTTGGAAAAATAAAATGAACCTTTTGATGGTGTATCCCGTCTATATATGTGAAACCGGTTTTGATCCTACAATGAAGGAGGTGATGATATGGATGAATTTGAAAAAATGCTCTCTGATGTGAGCAGCGGTGTGGAACGGTTTGTTCGGTATCGTCTGCCGTCACAAGCGGATGCGGACGATGTGCTGCAGGAAGTGTACTTAAGCGCCTACCGCAAGTTCCCACAGCTGAAGAATAAGGATGCATTCAAGCCCTGGATCATCAGCATTGCCCGGAACAAGTGCAATGATTATTTCCGTGACAAGGCGGCACAGATGGAAATATCCATCGAAGAACTGTCGCAGCAGGAACTATCTGCCGGACGGCTTGGTATTTCTGTGGTGCATACCGTGCGGGAAACCCTGGATCGGCTTGGGGATAAAGATAAGCAGATCCTCTACCTGTATTTCTGGAAAGAACTTCCCCAGACTGAGATCGCAAAGCTGCTGGATATTCCTGTGGGAACGGTGAAAAGCAGACTCCATACGGCCAAGCAGCATTTCAAAAATAAGTATCCATATCAAACCCAAAAACCGAAAGGAGAACCTACTATGCAAAAACTGCCTGAATATATTCCCGAATATACCATTGAGCGTTTGAATGCGGAGCCTTTCTGTGTCCGCTGGGAGGAACTACAGGGTTGGCTGATCGTGCCTCGTGTGGGGCAGAAACTGACCTGGGGCATGTACGATTTCCCGGAACGCAAGCGCACGGAATATACGGAAATGGAAGTCATCGGCAAAGCGGAAGTCCATGGAATCGAGGGCGTGGAAGTGGTTGCCATGCAGTTCGATCCTGCCGACTACTACCGCACCGGTGCGTTGGATCGGGTGGAGCGGCGGTTCGTGGCGCAGCTCACCGACACTCACAGCCGCTACTTAGCAGAAACCCATATGGAGGATGGTGTTCGCAAATGCTACACCTTCCTGGACGGTGAAGCCTTCCTCAACAACTGGGGCTTTGGCGAGGACAACTGCGGCAATGAGGTGGATCTGCATCCCAAGGGATTGCTGCATCGTGAAGGGAACTACGTTAGTGGAACCATCCCCAGAGAAGTGGTGGATGTGGTGGGCCGCTACAGAGTAACCATTGCTGGCAAGTCTTACGATACCGTTTGTGTCATGGATATTGAGTGCTTCAATGATGCGGTGGCTTCCGAACAGTATGTAGATCAGAACGGCCGTACTGTACTGTGGCGGCGGTTCAATCGGGATGACTGGGCCATTGACCGCTTCGGCGGCAAACCCTGGAGCGAGAAATTCCCGGAAAATGAGCGCCTCACCATCAACGGCGAAACCTATGTCCATTGGTACGATTGCATTTCGGACTATATCCTCTAAGCGACAATAAAAGAAGGCACAGAATTTGGAAGCTTTTTCTTCCAGTTCTGCGCCTTCTTTGATACACCTGCAGTGGGAGTTTTCCCTTATTTTTTCCCTTACGGGATGAAGAATATTGAAGAAATAATGGACTTATTGGACGAAAAAGTGCAGTGAATGGGGAATAATGGAGAAAATACGCATATTTTACCACATAAAATAATTCTCTCATCCGAATTCAAGTCCTAGTGCCCCTGCCAAAAAAGTCCAACACCATTTGGTGTTGGACTTTTTTGAATAGTGGCACGCACTTGAAAGGTCGGCAATACTGTGGTACAATTCAGACAAAGGAGGGGATAACTGTGAACAATTTGTGGGACAACGCAAATGCGCTTTCTATTCAGGTGGGGGCAGGGATTACCGGCGGTTTTGACGTTGGCTTTGACGATGCAATCCCGGAGGATACTCGAGAGGCTTTGATCCAGTTTATCTACTGGGTGGAGGATCATTATAACCTGCCTGTGACTCTTTGGGTGGACTTTAAGTACCGTCATTATCTGGTGACACGGGATAAGCGGCGTGTGGGATATAAGTTTTACTGGGCAGATTTTCATACTTTTCCGCTTTTTGAAAACGCTGATGACATTCCGGTGATTGAGTTGCCTGTTAGGATGGAATACTGGACATTGGAGGAAATTCTGCGGTCTTTTGTGCAGGCGATAACCATGTATTTTGCATGGCTTTCCAATACCGCAATGGAAGGGTTTGAGCCTGATGAAACACTGGTAGACGAGATTCTTAAAACTTATCTGAATACTCAAAAAGGAGCAACACCATGATCTTATTTATCCAATACCCGCCCTGCACTACCTGCCAGAAGGCCAAAAAGTGGTTGGATTCCAAGGGCATTTCTTACACCGACCGCCACATTAAAGAGCAGAACCCCACTTACGAGGAACTGAAGCAGTGGTACGCTGAAAGCGGCCTGCCCTTGAAGAAATTCTTCAACACCAGCGGCTTGCTGTATAAATCCATGAACCTGAAGGACAAACTCCCTATCATGAGTGAGGAGGAACAGCTTCGCCTGTTGGCGACCGATGGGATGCTGGTCAAACGCCCCATCATTGTGACGGAACAGGGGATTCTCACCGGTTTTAAGGAAGCGGACTGGGAAAAGCTCCTGCAAGCATAAGGAAAACGCCAACCGCAAGGTTGGCGTTTTTGTCAATCTCTGAAAAATTCCTTCATGGCGGTCTTGTAGCCCTCTGGGTCCAGCAGGATGCTTAGTCCGTGTCCGGCACCGGGGACAGTGACCAGACGCTTCTTGGCGGCACAAGCCTCGTAGTTTTCCCGACTCATGCTGCAGGGGACAAATCTGTCTGCTTCTCCGTGGAAGAAGATCACCGGCACCTTGCAGCGCTTCATGGCTTCAATGGGGCTGGCAGCTTCCAAATCAAAGCCGCCAAAAATCTTGGCACCCAGCTTTACGAAGGGATATGTAGGGCCGGCAGGCAGCTTCATTTGTCGGATCACGATTTTGATGATATCTTTGGGGGAGGTGTAGCCGCAGTCGGCCAGTACGCCGATGACGTTGGGAGGGGGCTCCTCGCCGGCGGCGATCATAACCGTGGCGGCACCCATGGAGATGCCGGTCAGGATAATCTTTACATCCGGCCCAAAACGCCGAATAGCAAGGTTGACCCATTCCAGACAGTCCCGGCTTTCGTGGATGCCGAAGGTAATCACACTGCCCTCACTGCGACTGCTGCAACGCTGGTCAACGATCAAGGCGCTGTGTCCCATAGAGAAGCACCGTTGAACGCCGCCGCCCAGATCCCGCTCCGCAGTGCCCCGGTAGCCGTGGAACATGATCTCGATGGTAGCTCCGGGGGCGTATTCGTAGTATTTTCCGTGGAGCGTCAGCCCGTCAAAGGAAGTGATGGTCAATTCCTCGCAGGGCAACGCCCGGCTTTCCTTGATCCAGCCAATCATTTTATCTCTGTAAACGTCATAAATCTTGCCTTGGGGAATGTCATATTCCTCTGTAGGGGTTTTTCTTGGCGGCACATAAAAGGCCATCCGAAAGCAAATAAAGGCAATCACCGGGATCGCCACTGTGACAACCGCAGTAATGATTAGAAATGCGTAAAGAAGATCCATATATCTTTCTCCGAAAAGTATTTTACTTATTATACTATCAGACGGATGCAAATTTCAATCCTTTTTATTTATCTGGATATAATATCTATATCAAAAATATCGTGGGATGTCCAGTCTGTGCTCCTCAATATCAGAATCGCCGGGCAGATTTTGCAGTAGCAGATGCAGGTCACTGATTCGCTCCGGATCGACCTGCTTCCATGGGTCACGGCATAGACGGATATATCGGTCCCCCTTGATCTGATACAGCCGCTGACTGTTGTCGGTATGGGTCAAAGTAATGCTGTAGGTTCGGGCCATAAGCTGGCTTGGGTCAATGGTGGGGGTGCTTTTCTGCCCAAGGCTGCGCAGCCCATTGAGGATTTGCCGCATCTTGGCCTCGGAGGTGTATACACGCCGTGTTAAACTACCTTCCTGCTCACAGGTTACAGTGATCTGGCAGACTACCGGCCAATCTTCTTCCTGCCGGGAACGGCAGCCGGTGCACAGCAGAACAGCCGCAAGACACAGTATTCCGATGCGCTTTGCCATACACGTTCCCTCCTGCAGCTTTTGGTGTTATTCTGCGCCGAGGAAAAGAAAAAAGTCCAGAAAAATTCAGGCAGAGATGGTAAGAGCCCCGGCAAGCACAGCTTGCCGGGGCTAAAACGATGTGTTTATCGTCCTGTGCCGGATGTGGAAGATTGGATTTGTTCGCCAATGGTGGCGGTAACACTTATGGTCTGACCCTTGCGGTAGACAGTAAAGGTCACAGTGTCGCCGACCTTACTTTCTTTGACCAGCCGCACAAGATCATCGGCGCAGGTGATTTCCCGATCCCCGGCCTTCGTCACAATGTCGCCGATCTGCAATCCGGCCTTCTGGGCAGGACTGTCCTCGACTACGGATTGGATGGCTGCACCGGCGGGCAGACCGTAGATCTGATAACCCTCGTTGACATCGGCGACGGAAACGCCCATATAAGGCTTGGATACATAGCCTTTTTCGATGATACTCTCCACAATGGAGCGAATGGAATTGATGGGAATGGCGAAGCCGATGTTATCAATGGAGGCTTCGCTGGAGGAGGAGTTGGAATACTTTGCGTTGGTCACACCGATGACCTCACCGTACAGGTTGAACAGGGCACCGCCGGAGTTGCCGGAGTTGATGGCGCAGTCCGTTTGCAGGAGGTTCATGGTAATGCCGCCGGAGAAGGTGACCTCACGTCCCTTAGCGCTGATGGCACCGCTGGTCAGAGAGAAGGTCAGTTCACCCAGAGGATTGCCGATGGCAACCACGCTGTCACCAACATTCAAATTGTCGGAGTTACCCAGCACCACCGGGGCAAGTCCTTCGGCTTCGATCTTTAGCACGGCAATGTCGTTGCTTTCGTCGTAGCCGATAAGCTTTGCGTCGTAGTTTTCCCCGTTGTACGAAGAAACGGTAATGCTATTGGAGTTTTCAATCACATGGAAATTGGTCAGGATATAGCCATCCGGGGAAATGATAAAGCCGGAGCCGGAGGCGGCAGAGGTGGTCTGATGCCCCCAGAAGTTGGTGGTGATGGAGGTGGTGATGCCTACGGTGGACCCCACGTTGGTGGCGTAAACCTCGGCGGCGGTCATGATCTTGCTGGTGTCGATGGTGTTGATGTCAATCACGGTGTTCTGCCGATCACCCTCCAGCATGGTAGTGGAGCCGGGGGCGGGATTTTTGGAGCCGTTTAGGGTAGAGTTGTTCAGTAAACGGTTTGCTAGAAGTGTGCCGCCGGCACCGATGCACCCGCCCAGCAGGGAAAAGCACAGGGCCAAGGCCGTAATTTTCAGCCCAGTGTGGTCTTTTTTAGCTTTGACCGGCTCCGCAGGCGGCTGGGGCGTTGGGGGCGTGTAGCTATCATATTCAAAGGTCGGATTCTGCTCCGGTTGTTCCGGGATGTTTTCAAATTCGTCCATAATGATTCTCCTTGTGTGTTTGTAGTATTAGCATACCATTATTTGCTGAATTCTTGCTGAAGAAAAATAAAAATCTATGTAAAGGAATTGTAAATGTTTTGCTGATATACGAAGCGGCGGTTACAGTCCTTGTCGGCGCAGATCGCTGACCTGCTGAACGTAGAATTCTCGGACGTCGAAGCCTGGCAGATTGCGGCGATTCAGGTCGATCATATCGCCATGAGAAATACCACTGGGCGCAGAGGTGCTAAGCAGTGTGAAATCATCACCCCACTGGAAGGATTCCGCACCCACAAGCCCGTCGTTGGCACCATCAAAATGGCGAACCAGATGATATGTAAAATTCAGAGGGAATTTGCCGCCGGAAGCCCGGTTTAGTCTGGAGCCGATGCTGCGGCATAAAATATCCTCCGGCAGGGGCATGGTGTTGTCCAGTGCGGTACAGCGTTGGGAGGTCAAATCCGTTACCGCTGCCATAAAATCCGCATCCTGCTCGCCGAAATTGCGCAAAGCCTGATTGTAGGCATCAGCAACCTTATGCTGCGCCGCTTGCGGGATTGTTCCCAGCAGATAGTCAGCAAATTGACATCCCCGGTGGGGCGTGTTGATTGTGGTGAGGGATGCAACATAAGGGGCGGCATCGCAGAAAGCTATGGCGTAGCGGCAGTCCAGCCCACCTTTGGAGTGGGCGATGAGATTGACCTTTTCGCAGCCGGTCTGCTGGCAGATCTCTTGGATGCGCCGGGTCAGAGCTTGGGCACTGTCGGCAATGGACGCAGCAGAGGGCTGATTTCCGTAGAATACGTTTGCGCCGTTTCTGGTGAGCGCATCGGGGATGCGCCCCCAATAATTGAAAAAGTTGCTGTCACGGAAGAAAACGCCGTGAACCATGACGATTGGATATCTGGTTTTGCAGATTTGATCCGTCTGACGGTCGCGGTCAAGACGGATTTTTTCTGTTTCAAATTCTAATTCCGTAGAGGTAGTTTTCAGGATACGTCCCAGCGCAACGAGATTTGCGATGGGAATCATGCCGCACAGAATACCGATGAGCCGCAGCTTGATGCCCAGCTGAACGCTGGTGCAGTAAACGCAGATGATTCCGTTCCAGAAGATCAGCGCCAGCACGCAGATGCAGACCACCGCACTGATCACCCACATCAGCGGCTGATCAGATAGATAAACGGTGCCAAGGAGAATCTGAATGGGAATAGAGCTGGCTGTGCCTATGACAAACAGCTTCAAGCATCCATTGCCGTGGGCAAGGATACGCATCTGCTTGCCACAGTCCGGGCAGATCAGCAGCGGCAGCAGATTGGCTGCAAGACCGCAGACCACAAGCAGAGTGACCAGGGCAGGCTGCACCGAGGCAAGTAGTGCGCAGTTGGCGGCTGCACACAGCAGCAGTGCTGCGGGAAGGAGTATCCATTTTCGTTCTGTCTTCATATAGAACACCTTCTAAAAAACGGGCTGCTGCGTTTTTGCAGCAGCCCGTTGTGTCATTATTGAACGTGGGTATGATTGCTGATGTGATCCTCGCAGTAGCAGTAGTAGCCATTACACCGGGAGCAGTAGCGGAATTCCAGCTCCGGATCGGAAACGTCCGTGCGACCGCAGATGGTGCAGCGGTGGTTATAGGAGAACTTAGCCTTTTCAGGGGCGGGGGGCTGTTTACCGGAAGTGCTGAATGGAATGACCTTAGGTTGGGCGCTCTGTGCATTGCCCTTTTTGATGCGGTTGCGACGAAGCTTTGCTCGCCAGGACAGGGGAAGTAAATTGCCCATATCCGGCCCGAAGAACAAGAAGTAATTCAGCAGACCGATCAGCGGGAACAGGCAGTGGGGGAACAGCATCGTCGGATAACACATATTGAACACATCGATGGCGATGAGCACCAGATCGATCAGTGCCAGCACCCAAGCTTTAACCGGGATCACGAAAAGGACCAAAAACTGGCTGTCGGGGCACATGGTGGAGAAGGCCAGTACCATGCTTAGGTGCAGATAATAGGCCATATCGGCGTAAAATGCGGTAAACACTTCAGGTGGGATGACCATATTGCTGATGACCACGGCTTCCGTGGGACAGGCAATCATGGCAAACAGATCCATCAGTACCACGCCGCTGAGATAGAAGAGGTTAAATTTAAAGGTGCCGATGGAGGCTTCCACAGCGCTGCCAAGGCGGTAGAAGAAATAAAGGAACAGCACGGACAGGATGGGATTACCACTCAATTGTTCCGTCAGAAGCCAGCTAAAGAGCCGCCAAACCTGTCCTCTTAAAATGGCGGACTTATCAAAGCACAGGATCTCATATAGGAAAGAGCCGCCGTTTATCATGGTTAAGAAGGTGATCAGTCCGCTGCCTATACAGATATAAAGCATCAGGTTGGGGATGCCTTTGTTTCGGTTGCGGAAGCAGAAGCGCTCAAAGCGTGTGCGTAAGCTTTTCAAAGTAGTTCAACTCCTGTATAAACGTTATGTATATGATACCAGTTTTAGGCACAAATGTCTATATCAGAATTGTGAACATTTTTATGAAATAAAAGTCGAAAAAAGTCTTGACTTTCGGGGAAATATGAGTAGAATATATAAGGAAATTGCATACAGCCTTATCAAGAGCGGTGGAGGGAACGGCCCGATGAAACCCGGCAACCTGTTTATACAAGGTGCCAAATCCGGCGGCAAACGAAAGATGAGGATTCGATACAGCACACGTCGAATGCCTCGACGTGTGCATTTTTAGTTGTTACGATGTGCGAGAAAGGAAAAAGAACATGGAAAAAAGATTATTTACCTCTGAATGTGTTACCAACGGCCATCCCGACAAGGTGGCAGACTCTATCTCCGATGCCATTCTGGATGCCTGCTTGGCACAGGATGCCGGCTCCCGTGTGGCCTGCGAAACTATGGTCACCACCAACTTCTGCCTGATCTGCGGTGAGATCACCACTAAGGCTGTGGTGGATTATGCTGCCGTGGCTCGTGAAGCCATCCGCCAGATCGGCTATGTGTACCCCGGTGACGGCTTCGATGCCGACACTGTAGAGATCCAGTGCCGCATCCACACCCAGTCCGCTGATATCGCTCTGGGAACCAATGATGAGGTGGGCGGTGCCGGCGACCAGGGTATGATGTTCGGCGGTGCCTGTACCCAGACGCCCGAGCTGATGCCTCTTCCTGTGGCACTGGCCCGTGCCTTGTGCAATCGTCTGACCGAGTGCATCCACTCCAATGACCTGCTCCGTGCCGACGGCAAGACTCAGGTGTCTGTGGAGTATGACGAAAATGGTAAGGTCATCGGCATCGACACCGTGGTTGTGTCCGTCATGCACAGCGCTGATTTTGAGATCGAAGAGCTGCGCAAGTATATCAAGGCCGGTGTCATTGCCCCTGTTCTGGAGCAGTACGGCTTCGATATTGCCAACGTGCCCCATATCCACATCAACCCCACCGGCAACTTCGTCATCGGCGGCCCCAACGGGGACACCGGTCTGACCGGACGGAAGATCATCGTGGATACCTACGGTGGCTACTTCTCCCACGGCGGCGGTGCTTTCTCCGGCAAGGACCCCACCAAGGTTGACCGCTCCGCTGCTTATATGGCTCGTTACATGGCTAAGAATCTGGTTGCTGCTGGATTGGCTACTCAGGTTCAGGTGCAGCTGGCCTACGCCATCGGCGTTGCTGAGCCTGTTTCTGTCCGGGTGGATAGCTACGGCACCGGTGTTGTTTCTGATGAGAAGATGACTGAACTGTTGCGGAAAACCTGCGACTTGACCCCCGGCGGTATCATCCGTAAGCTGGATCTGCGCCGTCCCATCTACGCCCCCACTGCTGCGGTGGGTCACTTCGGTGTGGATGGCCGTCCTTGGGAGCAGACCGATATCGCAGACGAGCTGCGCCAGCTCGCTGGCATCTAAATATACAGAAATGATTGCATAAACTTATATTTTTGTATCATTTATATGAGCTTATAGCATCATTTTCGTGTATTTCTTAGGCCTAATAATCCTTGACGGATGTATGGTTTTCATTTATAATGTATCCATTAATTATATAATAAAGGAGTAATTGCAACATGAAGAAGATTTTTGCACTGATGCTGGCTGTTCTGATGGTTATGTCCGTGTTCGCTGGCTGCGGCTCTGAGTCTGATAACGAGCTGAACCTGGTCGAAAAAGGCAAGCTGATCATGTCCACCAACGCTGCCTTCCCTCCCTATGAGATGACCGACGACAACGGCAAGTTTATCGGCATCGACGTGGAGATTGCACAGGCCATCGCTGACAAGCTGGGTCTGGAACTGGTTATCGACAACATGGAATTCACCGCCGCTCTGGAGGCTGCCCAGAAGGGTAAGTCCGACATGGTCATGGCTGGTGTTACCGTGGACCCTGACCGTGAGATGGTCATGGACTTCTCTAACTCCTACGCCAAGGGCGTGCAGGTGGTTATCGTTCCCGAGAACACTACCATCACCAAGATCGAGGATCTGGAGGGTAAGAAGATCGGCACCCAGATGGGCACCACTGGTTACATTTACTGCACCGATGATTACGGCGATGAAAATGTTGTGGCCTACGACAACGGTATCACCGCTGTGCAGGCTCTGCTGAAGGGCCAGATCGACTGCGTCGTCATCGACAATGCTCCCGCTCAGGCTTTCGTTAAGGAAAACGCCGGCCTGAAGATTCTGGACACCGAGTACGCTGTTGAGGATTATGCCATCGGTCTGAAGAAGGGCAACACCGCTCTGAAGGATGCAATCAACAAGGCTCTGGCTGAGCTGATCGCTGACGGCACCGTGCAGAAGATCGTTGACAAGTACATCCCCGCTGAGCAGTAATAAAATAAACTTCACGAAAAAGGGACGGCGTGAGCCGCCCTTTTTCGACGTAAGAAAGGAGATCTCCTGTGGAGCAATATTTGCAATGGAAGGAGCTTCTGCGTGCCGGTGAGGAGCTTCCTTTCTGGAAGGAATTTTACGTAAAATTCTATCAGGCATTCATTGAGGCCGACCGTTGGCAGCAGTATCTGGAGGGCGTTGGCTCGACCCTGATGGTCACAGCGCTGGCTCTGATTATTGGTGTGCTTCTTGGCGTGCTGGTAGCAATCGTCCGTACTGCCCACGACCAGCAGCGCCCCGGCAGAAAGAACCCGATCCTGGGCTTTTTCAATGCCATTTGTCAGGTCTATGTCACCGTCATTCGCGGCACCCCCATGCTGGTGCAGCTTTTGATCATGGGCTTCGTTATTTTCAGCACCAGCCGGGAATATACCGCCATCGGTATTCTGACGCTGGGCATCAACTCCGGCGCCTATGTGGCAGAGATCATTCGTGGCGGTCTCATGTCCCTCGACCCCGGTCAGGCTGAGGCGGGCCGCAGCTTGGGCCTGAACTATGTGGATACCATGCGTTTTATCGTCATCCCGCAGGCGTTCAAGGCCATCCTGCCCTCCCTTGGCAATGAGTTCATCACTCTGTTGAAGGACACCGCTCTGATCTATACCATCGGCGGTGAGGAGCTTGTATACGCCGCAAAGGCCATTTCTACCCGTACTTATGAGCAGATGTTCCCGCTGGCGGGCTCTGCTGTGATCTATCTGGTGCTGGTTCTGATCTTCACATGGCTCCAGAGCCTGCTTGAAAGGAGGCTGCGTCAAAGTGATCGACGTTAAAAATCTGAACAAATCCTTCGGTTCCAATCTGGTTCTGAATGATATTTCCGAGCATATTTATCCCGGCGATAAGGTCGTCATCATTGGACCCTCCGGCTCCGGCAAGTCCACTTTTTTGCGCTGCCTGAACCTGATGGAGTACCCCACCTCCGGCACCATCACTTTTGACGGTGTGGAAACCACCAACCCTAAGGTCAATATTGACGAGGTTCGCCGGAAGATGGGCATGGTGTTCCAACATTTCAACCTGTTCCCCAATATGACCATTAAGAAGAATATCACCCTCGCCCCTGTGCGCACGGGTTTGATGACCCAGGCAGAGGCTGATGAAAAGGCCATGCAGCTTTTGCGCCGGGTGGGTCTGGAGGAGAAGGCAAACGCCTATCCCAGCCAGCTTTCCGGCGGTCAGAAACAGCGGATCGCCATCGTTCGTGCCCTAGCCATGAATCCCAAGGTGATCTTGTTTGACGAGCCCACCTCCGCACTGGACCCGGAAATGGTCGGCGAGGTGCTGGCGGTTATGAAGGAACTGGCCAACGAGGGTATGACCATGGTGGTCGTGACCCACGAGATGGGCTTTGCCCGTGAGGTCGGCAACCGTGTCTTCTTTATGGACGAGGGCAAGATCGTGGAGCAGGGCAGCCCGGAAGAAGTGTTCGGCAACCCCAAGCACCCCAGATTGCAGGATTTCCTGTCCAAGGTTTTGTAAAAATGTAAGCGCACCGCAGTTGCGGTGCGCTTTCGCTATTCTATTACAACACAGCAGTGTTCAATGCCGTAATATCGGAACCGTTCGATGGTTGCTTTGTCGATCTGCTCGCCGCACACGATGATAGGCACTGCCGGAGGGCATCCTACGGTGGCAGATGCCAATATTCGACCCTCGCTGTGCTTGACCGAAATGGTTTCGCTGGGAGAAAGCACGGCGTCTCGAATAGACATAACCCGTGCCGGAATGTGTAAACACGGTGCTGTACAGTCCATCGGTCCTTGCGGGTGGATGGCTGCCAATGCCTGCGCCAGCCGACTCAAACTGATTGTGCCGATTTCCGGCGATACCATCAGTACCAGATAATCCGGGTCTGCAAACTCACATTCAATGCCCTTTTGCCGCAAACGTTCAGCCAGTGCCGTGCCGGTGTAACCATAAGCCTTGGCATCAATGGTCAGCTTTGTGGGCTCACTGCCGAGGAATGTATAGGTAAGCTTTGTCTTTAGTTTTTCTACTGCGCTGATAATCTCTGCAAGCTTTGCCGGATAGCTGTCCGCAAGCATGGCGTTTGCACCATCCAGTGACTGCAAAATCAGGTAGGATGGACTGGTGGAGCCAAACAGCGCCAGTGCATTTTTCGCAAACCCGGACAGGGCAGGGGAGGTGTGCAAATAAGCGCCGCCTGTCAAAACGGGCAAGGTCTTATGGGCGGAGTCGCAGCAAAGATCAGCGCCCAGATCCATGGGGTGCAGGCTTTTTGGCAGGAATTTCAGATACGCCCCGTGTGCGTTGTCTACCATCAGCAAGCATCCATAACGATGGGCGACATCAGCCAACGCCTTGATATCCAGCATATTGCCCAGATAATCCGGGCTGGTCACATAAACTGCAACGGGCTTTTCAGACATATCTCCCAAAGCCGCATCCAAATCCTCGGCAGAGATGGGGCAGGAGAGGTAAGTGCCGCCGCTTTTGGGATACAGCCACTCAATCTCCACATCCAGCAGCGCTGCGGCGCTCAGCAGCACCTTGTGAGCGTTGCGTCCGGCGGCGATCAAGGGCTTTCTGCCTACTTGCTTTCCGTAAAGAACACTCAGATACATCATAGCCCGGATGCAATGGGAAGATCCTTCTGTGGAATAAAAGGTAGGACAACCAAAAAGGGAAGATGCACTTGCTTCACTTTCTGCTATAATACCTTCTGCTTCATACAGACTGTCCGCTCCGGAAATTTCGGTAATATCCAGATGCTCGACACCCAGCGGGCCCCAGCCCTTATGCCCGGGCATATGTAGCCGCAGCGTATCACTATCAGCGTATCGGCGGACAAAATCGCAGATGGGGGTATCCATCAGCCGTTACCGTTCAGAGCCCGGGCTACCGCTACCATGATGGCGCATTCCATTCGCTTGCGGAACAGGTCGCAGCCATACTGGTACACACCCTTGACCGAGCCGGTGGAGTGGTAAGCATTTGCCGCACAGCCGCCGGAGCAGTAAAGTTTTGCCCAGCAGTCATGGCATTCGGGCCGGGAATAGACGTTGCAGCTCATAAATTCATCCTGAATGGCTGTGTTGCTGACACCGTCCCAGATGTTACCCAGCAGGAATTTATCGTCGCCCACAAACTGGTGGCAGGGATACAGGTCGCCCCAAGGGGTGACTGCCATGTATTCCGTTCCGCTGCCGCATCCGGAAATCCGCTTGTAAATGCAGGGGCCGCCCTTCAGGTCGATCATGTAGTGATAGAAGGTGAAGGGTCTGCCTTCCTTGTCCCGCTGGAGCATCAGCTCCGCCAGTTTTTCGTACTGATCCATGACGATGATCTTATCGTCTTCCGTCAGCTCCGAAGGATCGCCGGGGGCGCAGACCACCGGCTCCATGCTCAGCTCCGTGAAGCCCAGATCCAGCATCTGCTGAATGTCGTTCAGGAAATCGGGATTGGCATGGGTGAAGGTGCCACGCATATAGTAACCCTTGCCGCCACGAGCCTCCACAAATTTCTGGAACTTGGGAACGATCCGCTCCCAGCTTCCCTTGCCGGCGTAGTCCACCCGGTAGCGGTCGTGGATCTCCTTCCGGCCGTCCAGAGAAAGCACCACATTGTGACATTCCCGGTTGGCAAACTCGATCACATCGTCGTCCGCCAGCATTCCGTTGGTGGTCAGGGTGAAGCGGAAATTCTTGTTGTGCTCTTTTTCGATGCTCCGGGCGTAGGCCACCAGATCCTTGACCACCTGGAAGTTCATCAGCGGCTCACCGCCGAAGAAGTCAACCTCCAGATTGCGCCGAATGCCGGAGTTGGCAACCAGAAAATCCAAAGCCTGCTTGCCTACCTCGAAGCTCATCACGGCACGTTCGCCATTGTATTTGCCCTGACTGGCGAAGCAGTAGGAGCAGTTCAGGTTGCAGGTGTGGGCGATGTGCAGGCACAGCGCCTTGACCACGCCGGCAGTCTTTCTTTTCAGACTGCCGGCCATGGGGGCGTAGGTGTCCTTCACAAACAGCTTGCCCTGATCCTTCAGCATAACAACCTGATCGTAGCATTCGTTCAGATCGGCGGCGGTGATATCCTCCCGATCGGCATACTTTTCAGCCATGGCGGCGAGGATCGTTTCACGATCGTTGTTTTCAAACATGGCGATGATATCGTAGGCGACCTCGTCCACGGCGTGAACAGAGCCGGAGCAGATATCCAGCACGATGTTGTAGCCACCCAATTTATATTGATGTACCATTTGATTTTCCTCCATAAAAAATGCCGCCATTGCAGGCGGCATTTTCGTTTTGCAATTACTTGCTCTCGTTCTCGCAGGCCTGGTTGGCAATGCCGCAGCTGGTCTTGCAAGCAGACTGGCAGGAAGTCTGGCACTCGCCGCAGCCGCCGCTGACAGCGCTGTCGCACAGGTTACGGGTCTCGATGGTCTTAATATGTTCCATAATGGTAACCTCCATAAGATAGTTCGACTTATTTTAACATATGCGTTTGGAAAAGTCAATATTCGTAATAGGGAATTATTTTTATCCGTCTTACCAAATGTAATATATACCAAATGCACAAACGGCGCTTTACTTTTGGTGTGCTATATGGTAAACTTGTACCTGTAAATCAACTGATGCGGAAGGGGTCACACCCTGACGGGAAAGGGATGCCATAGGAGCTTGATCCACGAAAGTGGGTCTTTGTCGGCGTTCCCTTTTTCGGGAGCGCCGCTTTTTTGTGGAGGTTAAAATGGAAAACAGAATCGCTATGCTGGGAATCGTGGTGGAGGAAGAAAGCTCTGCGGAAGAGCTGAACCGCCTGCTCAGCGAGTATAAACAATATGTTGTTGGACGCATGGGCATCCCATATCGCCAGCGGGGGATCAACCTGATCAGTATTGTGCTGGATGCACCGGGGGATGCCATCAGCGCCCTGTCTGGCAAGTTGGGGATGCTGCCGGGAATCTCGGCTAAGACGCTCTATGCCAAGCTGCCGGAGAACAGCCAATGAAAGCTCTGATTGAAAAGCTGGCCAAGGAACACACCTTGCGTGAAGCGGAGTTCATTGCTCTGATTGAGGGCCGAAATGAGGAAAATGCCCGACTGCTTGCAGAAAAGGCCACTGCCATCCGTCAGCAAGTCTATGGCAAAGACGTATACCTCCGTGGCCTGATCGAATTTACAAATTACTGCAAAAACGACTGCTATTACTGTGGCATCCGCCGTTCCAACCGCAATGCCCAGCGGTATCGACTAACGCCGGAGGAAATTCTGGATTGCTGCCGTCAGGGATATGACCTTGGGTACCGCACCTTCGTATTGCAGGGTGGGGAAGATCCGTGGTTCACCCCAGAGCGAATAGAGAATTTGGTTCGTGCTATCAAAAAGAACTATCCCGATTGTGCGGTAACGCTTTCTGTGGGAGAGCATCCCAAAGAAGTTTACCAGCGTTGGTACGATGCGGGGGCAGACCGGTATCTTCTGCGCCACGAAACGGCTGACCCGGTTCATTACGACACACTGCACCCTGAAGTTATGTCACTGGAAAATCGGATGCGCTGCCTGTGGGATCTGAAGCAGATCGGCTATCAGGTTGGTTGCGGTTTTATGGTAGGCTCTCCGGGGCAGACCCCAGCCCATCTTGCAAAAGACTTGCTGTTTATTCAGCAGTTGCAGCCCCACATGGTTGGCATAGGCCCCTTCATCCCCCAAAAGGATACGCCTTTTGGGGCGGAAAAGGCGGGAACACTGGAACTGACGCTGTATCTGCTTTCTATTATTCGGCTCATGCTGTCGGATGTGCTGCTGCCGGCAACCACCGCCCTCGGAACCATCCATCTCAAGGGTCGGGAGCTGGGGATTTTGGCAGGTGCGAATGTATGTATGCCTAATTTATCCCCAACAGCGGTTCGGAAAAAATATGCCCTTTACGATAACAAAATCTGCACCGGCGATGAAGCCGCCGAGTGTGTCCAGTGCCTGCGCCGCCGCATTGAAAGCGTGGGCTATCAGGTAGCCCAGACCCGTGGCGACCATATCAGCAGAAAGGAAGATGTGTAAATGTACGATCCTAAATCCATGAAGGCAGAGGAATTTATCGACCATCAGGAGATTTTGGATACCCTCGCCTATGCCGATGCCCATAAGACCGATGCGGCATTGATCGACCAAATCGTTGAAAAAGCAAAGCTGCGTAAGGGCCTTTCCCACCGGGAGGCTTCCGTCCTGCTGGCTTGTGAGCTGGAGGACAAAAAACAGGAAATCTATGCCCTTGCTGAACAAATCAAGAAGGACTTCTACGGCAATCGTATCGTTATGTTCGCACCGCTGTACCTGTCCAACTACTGCGTCAATGGTTGTCTTTACTGCCCCTATCATAAGAAAAATACCCACATTCCTCGGAAAAAGCTGACACAGGAGGAAATCAAGGCAGAGGTCATTGCTTTGCAGGATATGGGCCACAAACGCCTTGCGCTGGAGGCCGGCGAAGATCCTGTCAACAATCCGCTGGAATACATTCTGGAGTCCATCAAGACCATCTATTCCATTAAGCATAAAAACGGTGCAATCCGCCGTGTCAATGTCAACATTGCCGCTACAACTGTTGAGAACTACCGCAAGCTGAAGGAAGCGGGTATCGGCACTTATATCCTGTTCCAAGAAACCTATCATAAAGAAAGCTACGAGCATCTGCACCCCACCGGGCCTAAGAGCAACTACGCCTACCACACGGAGGCCCACGACCGGGCGATGCAGGGTGGTATCGACGATGTGGGCTTGGGCGTTCTCTTCGGTCTGGAGCTGTACCGCTATGAATTTGCAGGGCTTCTGATGCACGCAGAGCATCTGGAGGCTGCCTTTGGCGTTGGCCCTCATACCATCAGCGTGCCTCGGATTTGTCCGGCCGATGACATCGACCCCGGTGCGTTCGATAACGGCATTTCCGATGAGGTTTTCGAGAAGATCGTGGCCTGCATCCGGGTGGCGGTGCCCTATACCGGCATGATTATTTCTACCCGGGAAAGCCCTAAGGTTCGTGCCCGGGTGCTGCATCTTGGTATTTCTCAAATCTCCGGCGGCAGCCGCACCAGCGTTGGCGGCTACACCTTGCCGGAGCCTGAAAATGACACAGCACAGTTCGACCTTTCCGACCACCGCACCTTGGATGAAGTTGTGAAATGGCTTATGGAGATGGGCTACATTCCCTCCTTCTGTACCGCTTGTTATCGAGAGGGCCGCACCGGCGACCGGTTCATGAGCCTGTGCAAGTCCGGGCAGATCAATAATTGCTGCCTGCCCAATGCATTGATGACCTTGAAAGAGTATCTGATGGACTACGCAACTCCTGAAACAAAAGAGATCGGTGAAAAGCTGATCGCATCCCAGCTGGGGGATATCCCCAGAGAGCGCACCCGAGAGATCGTTCTTGACCGCTTGCAGCGAATTTCCGCCGGTGATCGGGACTTCCGCTTCTGAGGAATGAGTATGAGTAGTTTGAATCAGACACCCACCGGTGAGCGTGTGCATATTGCCTTCTTCGGTCGGCGTAATGCCGGAAAATCCAGCCTTGTCAACGCCTTCACCGGGCAGGACGTGGCCATCGTTTCCGATGTAAAGGGTACGACCACAGACCCGGTATCCAAGGCCATGGAGCTGCTGCCTCTTGGCCCTGTGCAAATTATCGACACCCCCGGCATTGACGACGAAGGTGAATTGGGCGCACTGCGTGTCCGCCGAACGAAGCAGGTGCTAAACAGAACCGACCTTGCCATCGTGGTCACAGATGCCACGCACCCCATTGATGCTACGGAAGAAGAGCTGCTGACTTTGATTGCGGCAAAGGAGATACCATATATTATTGTACGGAACAAGGCAGATTTGCTTTCGGTTATTCCTGATAACGGCTTTTACGCCAGTGCTAAGACCGGGTATCATATCCATGAATTAAAGGAAATGGCAGCAAGGGCTCTGCAACAAGAAGAAAAAAGCCGTCCGTTGGTTTCGGATCTGCTTTCACCCGGTGATGTGGTGGTGCTGGTGGTGCCCATAGATAAATCGGCTCCCAAGGGACGGCTGATTCTGCCACAGCAGCAGACCATTCGGGATATTCTGGAGGCGGGAGCATCGGCTTTGGTCTGCCGGGATACGGAGCTGCCGGAAACGTTGTCCAAACTATCCGCTCCGCCCAAGCTGGTGATCACCGATTCTCAGGTGTTCGGCAAGGTCAGTCAGATGGTTCCGTCGGATGTTCCGCTGACATCGTTTTCTATCCTTATGGCTCGATATAAGGGAGATCTGGCGTTGACTGCCGCAGGAGCGGCGGCAGTGGACAGCCTGAAGGATGGTGACATGGTGCTGATCTCGGAGGGGTGTACCCACCACCGCCAGTGCGAGGATATCGGCACAGTAAAGCTCCCAAACTGGATCAGAAAGCGCACCGGTGTAGAGCCGCAGTTTGTGTTCACCTCCGGCAATCAGTTCCCGGAGAATGTAAGTGAATATAAACTGGTCATCCATTGTGGTGGGTGCACCTTACCTCAGCGGGAGATGAAATACCGCCAGCGATGTTGTGTGGATCAGGGGGTTCCGATTACCAATTACGGCATCCTGATCGCTCACCTGAATGGGATTCTAAAGCGTACCCTCGAACCGCTTGCATAAATATGAAAACCGTCCTGCGTGGTGCAGGACGGTTTTTGTCATATCAAAGGCTTTCCGTTTCCTCCAGCCAGACTCTGGCGGAGGCATCGCTGGGCATATGCCAGTCACCCCGGGGGCCAAGGCCCACAGAGCCGACCTTCACGCCGTCAGGCTGGCAGTTGCGCTTGAACTGCTGGGTAAAGAACCGGCGGTAGAAGTTTTTCAGCCATTTCTTAATGGTTTCGCCGTCAAAATCTCCCTCAAAGGCACGGCAGGCCAGGGTGTAGATCTTGGTGGGCGTAAATCCATACCGTAGGGCGTAGAACAGGAAGAAATCGTGCAGAGCATAGGGGCCTACCAGATCCTCGGTTTTTTGAGCAATCTTACCCTCCGCATCCGGGGGCAGAAGCTCCGGGCTGATGGGAGTATCCAGAATGTCCATGAGCACATCCTTTGCGGCGGCGAAATCAGGCTGTTCGGCGATAGCTTCGATCATCCAACGGATCAGGGTCTTGGGGATAGAGCCGTTAACGCCATACATACTCATATGGTCGCCGTTGTAGGTACACCAGCCCAGCGCTAGTTCGCTCAGATCACCGGTGCCAACTACGATGCCGCCTACTACACTGGCGTAGTCCATGAGAATCTGCGTCCGTTCCCGAGCCTGCGCATTCTCAAAGGTTGCGTTGTGGACGTTGATATCGTGGCCGATGTCCTCAAAATGCAGAGTAACAGCATTTTTGATGGAGATTTCCTTGCTGGAAATGCCCAGCTTGCGCATCAGCTCCCAAGAATTATTGTAGGTGCGGTCAGAAGTGCCGAAGCAAGGCATGGTCACGCCATACACATCGGTCAGGGGGCGTCCAAGCTGACGCATGGCTTCCACCGCCACCAGCAGAGCAAGGGTGGAGTCAAGACCGCCGGAAATTCCAATAACGGCGTTGGTGTTGATGGTGGCCAAACGCTGCTTTAAACCGGCAACTTGAATATTGAAGATCTCCATGCATCGCTCGTCCCGCTCTGCCTTAGAGGACGGCACAAAGGGGAGCTTGCGCAGGGGATACAGCATACCGTCAGAGCGGAGGGTACCCTCGCCACTTCCCCACATGGAGAATTCTTTTTGATTTTCGGCGGCTATGGTACGAAAACTCTTGTCGGAGATGCGATCAGCGCGGATTTTTCCTAAATCGCAGTCCATTACCATCATATAGTCTGTGGCGATGGGTTGATCGTTTTCTGCCAGAATAGTTCCGTTCTCTGCAATCAAGCTGTGTCCGGAACATACCACATCCGAGGTGGATTCTGTGTAACCAGCGGAGCAGAAAGCATAAATGCAGTGGCAGGCGGCAGACTGATATTTTACCAGCTCACGGCGGTAGGATCGCTTTCCAATCAGCTCATGGGAAGCGGAAAGATTTAGGATGATCTCTGCACCATTCAGCGCAAGAGTTGTGGACGGTGACATGGGTACCATCAAATCTTCGCAAATTTCAACACCGATTTGGGTAATGTTATCGAATGTGAAAATAAATTTACAGTCTACAGGAATACCGCCTTCCTCAGCAAGGCCCAAATCCTTTTTGCTGATCCACTCTGTCTGCTTTTGGTTTCCACGAGAGAACCAACGATCCTCGCCGTTATCGTTCGGAATATAGGTTTTCGGAACCAGACCTTCAATTCTACCAGCTTTGATTACGGCGGCGCAGTTATACATCTGGGGACCAACTCGCACCGGCAGACCCACCACGGCAGTAATCTCCGGATGTTCCTTGGAGCATTCTACGATTCTTTTCAGGCCCTCTTTCACGGAATGATGCAGCGCATCCTGAAAAAAAAGATCGCCGCAGGAATAGCCGGTCAGGGCCAGCTCAGGAAACACAACGATATCCGCCTTCCGTAGATCCGCCTTTTCGATGTAGGCGCAGATATCGGCGGTATTTTTCTTGACGTCGCCCACCTTCACAGGGGGCACAGCACAGGCAATACGAACAAAATCCAGCATGGAAATCCCTCCATATGCAATAGTGAATACATTATAGCACATTCTTCCCATTTTGCAAAGAAAATATATGGTGTAGCGCTTGGAAAACATGACGAGAGAAAATTCTTGCAAATAAGCGGAAAGTTGTTATAATGGAAAAGTATTATGAGAAGTATACAATTTTTGCGGTATGCGATCAGGAGGTGTTGTGCTGTGGGTTTGCGCCAAAAAGCAGCACAGTTTATTGCAAGAAAACGTCCAAAACGGTTAAGTGCCACCCAAATCGTGGCCATCGTGTTCGTGATGATTATTCTCTTTGGCACGGCGTTGTTGGCGTTGCCAGTCGCTTCTCGTTCAGGGGTGTCCTGCGGTATTCGTCCAGCTCTGTTTACAGCTACCTCTGCCACCTGCGTCACAGGACTTGTGCTCTACGACACATGGACCCAGTGGAGTGGTTTCGGTCAAACTGTGATCATTTGCCTGATCCAGATCGGTGGTCTGGGCTTTATGAGTATTGCCACCATGGTTGTGTTTCTGCTGCGGCGCAAGGTTGGACTGAAGCAGCGTCTGGTCATGGCACAGGCTTTGAGCTTGAATGACATGGATGGCGTTGTGCGTCTGCAAAAATGGGTCATCGTTGGAAGTTTGTCCATCGAGGCCATCGGTGCTCTGATATTGACGCTGCGTTTTTTGCCGGAGTATGGCTTTGTGACGGCTTTGAAATGGGGCGTGTTTCATTCCATTTCCGCATTCTGCAATGCGGGCTTTGATATTTTAGGTTGTATTACTCCCGGTGCCAGCCTGATTGAATTTAATTCCGATCCGGTGGTACTGCTGACCATCAGCGGATTGATCGTCATTGGCGGTTTAGGCTTTCTGGTTTGGGAGGAAGTTGCCCGGGTGCGTCGGTTTAAGAAAATGACCGTTTACACCCGGCTGGTACTGGTGATGACGCTGGCTCTGCTGGCGGTAGGTACCATTTGCTTTGCATTGCTGGAATGGAACAACCCCGCCACCATCGGACAAATGAGCGTGGGCGACAAGTGGCTCAATAGCTTTTTCCAGTCCGTCACCACCCGTACCGCAGGCTTTGCGGCGGTGGACCAGGCCGTTTTGACGGATGCGGGCAAGGGCGCTACCATCGCTCTGATGCTGGTGGGTGGCTCCTCCGGCTCTACCGCCGGTGGTGTCAAGACGGTGACCATGCTGGTGCTGCTGCTGTTCATTTGGTCGAGGGCTCGGGGTAAGAGCAGCGTGTGTGTATTCCGTCGCACCATTCCTTCCAGTCAAGTTATGGATGCCATGACCATTGTGGCACTTTTAGTAGGACTTGCTGTGTTTGGCGGTATTTTTATTAGTGCTACCTCGCCGGTTGGCTTTACAGACGGACTTTATGAATCCGTTTCCGCATTGGCTACGGTTGGACTGACTGCAGGTGTGACCACGAAGCTCAGTGTGGCGGCACAGATCCTGATGATTATTTATATGTATTTCGGTCGTGTGGGCATCCTGACTATCAGCCTAGGCTTCCTAATGGGCAGCGAGGCAGAGGAACGGTTCCGTTATGCCCAGACGAACCTGTTGATCGGATAAGGAGGACAGCTTATGAAATCTTATGTGGTAGTTGGCCTGGGACGGTTTGGCTCTGGTGTAGCCCGGGAATTGTCCCGCTTGGGCTGTGAGGTTTTGGCGATGGATGTGAGCAATGATCTGGTCAGCCAGGTAGCCAACGAGGTGACCCACGCCGTCGTCGGTGACGGTCAAGATAAGGAAGTCCTGCGGGCGCTGGGCGCAGGAGAGTTTGAGTGCGCAATCGTGGCCATTGGTGGAGATTTGAGCGCATCCGTGTTGACCACGATGAATTTAAAGGAGCTTGGTGTTCCTAAAATCGTTTGCAAAGCCCACGATGAAACCCACCGTCGGGTACTGGAAAAGTTGGGTGCTGATCAGGTGGTTATTCCGGAGCAGGAGCAGGCCAGCCGTCTGGCCCGGAGCCTGTCCAGCCCCAATGTGCTTGATTATATTGAGCTGTCCGATGAGTACGGCATTATTGAAGTGCCTGTCCCCCTCGGATGGGATGGAAAGTCTCTGCGGGAGCTGAATGTCCGGGCTAAACTGGGTGTCAATATCCTTGCGGTTCGGCGTAATGAAACATTTACCGTTTCGCCTGCGGCGGATTTCGCCATGGCGAAGGGAGATATCGTGGTCGTGCTGGGCGACAGTAAAGCATTGAAGAAGGTGCAGAAACTGTGAACGAGATCAGAATTACTGCCAGAAAAAATCCGCTCTTACAACAAGTGCGGCGGTTGCTGACATCCCGCCGGGAGCGGGAGCAGACCGGACTGTTTGTGGCGGATGGCACGAAACTGCTGAGCGAAGCGGTGCGGTTCTGGCCCGGATTGGATACCGTGATCTTGTCCGACGGAGTGGATGCGGATGTGCCGGAAACTGTCAGACTTATTCGAGTGCCGGAGGACGTGATGGCATCCATCTCTCCCATGCAGAGCCCTCAGGGGGCACTGTTCCTGTGCCGCCTGCCGGAGAAAAAGCCCTTTGTGCCAAAGCCGGGAATGCTGTTGCTGGATGGCATTCAGGACCCCGGTAATCTGGGAACCATTCTTCGCACAGCGGACGCACTGGAGATTCCGGTAGCGCTGCTGGAAGGCTGTGCCGATCCTTATAATCATAAGGTAGTCCGAGCCAGCATGGGTGCGGTGTTCCGCACGAGCGTGGTCACCACCACTTGGCAGGAAGCCCAAGCTGCCTGTATTGATGCCGGCATTCCCATCGGTGTGACGGCATTAAGTGACCGGGCTGTGGATCTGCGTCAGGCGCAGCTCAATACCATGGCAGTGGTTATCGGTAGCGAGGGGCAGGGTGTCCGACAGGAGATTTTGAACAGCGCAGATCAGGAATTGATCATTCCCATGAACCCCAATTGTGAATCCCTGAATGCTGCCATCGCATCGGCTATCGTCATGTGGCAGATGAAGGGCGTATAAATTACTAGAAAGAGAAGGAGGCATCCCGAATGCTGGTACACTGGATATGGCTGGCTACCCGTCCCGGCATGAATGACCGGATCAAAGCGGCAGTGATCGAGCGTTTTGGCGATGCGGAGGATGTCTTTTATGCCGACAGCGGAGCCTATCAGAGTGTGGATGGTCTGACTGTGGAGGCTTGTGAAGCACTGCAGGATAAGTCCTTGACCGAAGCCAGAGGGATACTCGCCCAGTGTACGGATAAGGATATTGGCATCTTGACATTCCGAGATGCGGCGTATCCTTCCCGACTCAAGAATATTTCCGATCCGCCCATGGTACTTTACTACAAGGGGCGGCTGCCGGACTTTGACGCACTGCCTTTGATCGCGGTGGTCGGTACACGGAAGGCATCGGCCTACGGTATCACGGCCGCCAAGCGGATGGGCTATGGTATCGCCCAATGCGGCGGTGTGGTGGTTTCTGGTATTGCCAGTGGCATTGACGGTGCTGCCATGAGTGCAGCACTCACCGCCGGCGGTACGGTGGTCGGTGTTTTGGGCAACGGTGCAGATATCGTGTATCCGCTCTCCAATCGGGCATTATTTGCTGATACAGAGCGTCGAGGCTGCTTGCTGACGGAGTTCCCACCGGGCACGCCACCCCATAAATGGAACTTTCCAAAGCGTAACCGGATCATCAGCGGTTTGAGCTGCGGCGTTCTGGTGGTGGAGGCCCCGTTCAAAAGTGGCTCATTGATTACTGCCCGACAGGCGGCGGAGCAGGGCAGAGATGTGTTCGTGGTGCCGGGGAATATCGATGTCCCCACCTTTGCCGGCAGCAATGCACTGCTTCGTGACGGCGCTATTGTGGCGACCACCGGTTGGGATGTGGTAGGAGAGTATCAGGCACTGTACCCGGATTATATCAAGCGGTTTGACCAGCCCGGAACCCAAACGGCCTACCCTGACGAAGTGGCTCGAACGGCGTCGGAAGATAAGGAGAAGACTCTAAAGGTGGCACAAAATGTCCGCCTTTTGGATAAAATTAAGGCCGTAGTGCCGAAAAAAGATAAAAAAGTCATTGACAACGGAGAAAAGCCGCCGTATAGTGACGTGGAAAAGAGCCTGCCAACGCTGACGGCGGAGGAGCAGGCAATCGTAGATCAGTTGAAGCAAGGGCAGCGTTTGCGGGATGATGTGATCGCTGCCACCGGACTGCCCGCAGGAAAAGTTGCAGCCACCCTTACCATATTGGAGGTAAAGGGTGTCATTCAACGGCTGCCGGGAAATTGGCTGACATTGAAGTAACGGAAATGGAGTAAAGCAATGGCAAAACCGTCTAATCTGGTCATCGTGGAGTCACCCTCCAAGGCAAAGACCATTGGAAAATATCTGGGCCCTGATTATGCAGTCAAGGCCAGCATGGGCCACCTGCGTGACCTGCCCAAGAGCACCATGGGCGTGGATTTTGAAAATTTCGATCCTCACTATATCCCCGTCAAGGGAAAAGAGGATCTGATCAAAGAGCTGAAGGATGCCGCCGCCAATGCAGAAGCGGTGTATCTGGCAACGGACCCTGACCGTGAGGGTGAAGCTATCTCTTGGCACTTAAAAGAGCTGCTGAAGCTGCCGGATGGAAAGGCCCACCGGGTTACCTTTAATGAGATTACCCAGAAGGTGGTTGTGGAATCCATCCAAAATCCCCGGGATATCGATTATTCTTTGGTGGATGCCCAGCAGGCAAGACGGATTCTGGACCGTATTGTGGGTTACCAGCTTTCTCCGCTGCTGTGGAAGAAGGTTCGCCGCGGCCTGTCTGCAGGACGGGTCCAGAGTGTGGCCACACGGCTGGTGGTAGACCGTGAAAATGAAATTCGTGAATTCCAGCCCCGGGAATACTGGTCACTGGATGTGACGCTAAACCGTATGGCGAAGCCTGGCTCTTTTGAAGCCCACTATTACGGCGAGGATAAGAAGCGGGAGCTGGAAAATGAAGTTCAGGTGGATGAAGTCATCCGTGATATCGAGGGTCGGGAATTCACCGTCACCAATGTAAAAAAGAGTGAAAAGAAGCGCTCCGCCGCCCCTCCGTTCACTACCTCCACCTTGCAGCAGGAGGCTTCCCGGAAGCTGAATATGACCCCCAAGCGCACCATGGCCATTGCCCAGCAGCTTTATGAAGGTGTTGACGTGGCGGGGGAGGGCACACTGGGTCTGATCACCTATATGCGTACCGACTCTCTGCGCCTTTCAAACGAGGCTATGGATGCCGCCGCTGATTTTATCAAGCACCGCTATGGCGCTGCCTATTATTATGGTAAGCACCATGTTTTCAAAACCAAGGGCAATGCCCAGGATGCCCACGAAGCCATCCGACCCACCCATGTGGAGCTGGACCCGGAGCGCATCCAGAGCAGCCTGACCAAGGAACAGTACCGGCTGTATAAGCTGATCTGGAGCCGGTTCTTGGCATCCCAGATGGCTAACGCCGTGTATGATACGGTGTCCATCGATACCGAATGTGCTGGACACATCTTCCGCTCCAGCCACCAGAGTATGCGTTTTCCCGGCTTCATCGCCGTCTATGAGGAAGGCAAGGACGAGGAAAGTGAAGCTATGGGTTCACCGCTGCCGGATCTGCAGGCAGGGGAGAAGGCGCTGTGTGTCAACATCGAAAAGGAGCAGCACTTTACCCAGCCCCCGGCCCGGTACACTGAGGCTACACTGGTCAAAGCCATGGAGGAAAAGGGTGTCGGCAGACCCTCTACCTATGCGTCCATCGTTTCCACCATTCAGGATCGGGAGTATGTCAATAAAGTAGACAAGCGCCTGGCCCCCACCCCCTTGGGCGAAGTGGTCACGGGGCTTATGCTTGAGCGGTTCAACGACATCATTGATGTGGAATTTACTGCTAATATGGAAAACCGTCTGGACGAAGTTGAAGAGGGAAAGCGCAACTGGAAGGAAGTGCTGTCCGATTTCTACGGTGACTTCCAGAAGGAACTGCAGAATGCGGAAGCGGCTCTGGAGGGTGTTCGCCTGAAGGTGCCGGATGAAGTGACCGATGAGATCTGCGAGGTCTGCGGCAAAAATATGGTGGTCAAGGTAGGCCGTTTTGGAAAGTTCCTTGCCTGCCCCGGCTGGCCGGAGTGTACCAACACTAAGCCCATCGTAGAGAAAATGCCCGGCCGCTGCCCTAAGTGCGGTAGCACCATCCTCAAGCGCAAGTCCAAGAAGGGCTATGCTTATTATGCCTGCGAGCGTGGTGCAGACTGCGGCTTTATGACATGGGATGTTCCTACTGCCGAGGATTGCCCCAAGTGTGGCTTTACCATGTTTAAAAAGTCCGGCAGAGGTCGTATGAAGCCCTTCTGCATCAACGAAACCTGCGAAAACTTCCTGCCCGAGGATAAGCGTGGTTACTACAAGAAACCTACGGCTACGGAAGAAGGAGCAGCACCTGCGGCAGAAGAAGCGCCGAAGAAGAAAACCGCAGCAAAGAAAACAGCTGCGAAAAAGACAACCACTAAGAAAACTACCACCCGTAAAAAGAAAGGGGCGGCAGAATGAATAAAGTAAAAGTAATCGGTGCGGGTCTTGCCGGCTCCGAGGCCGCATGGCAGCTGGCCCAGCGTGGCATTTCCGTGGAACTGATCGAAATGAAGCCCCACAAGATGACCCCTGCCCACCACAGTGAGCATTTCGGCGAGTTGGTCTGCTCCAACTCTCTGCGTGGTGATCGTCTGGAAAACGCCGTTGGTCTGCTGAAAGAGGAGCTGCGGCGGCTGGACAGCCTGATTATCTCCTGCGCCGATGCCACCCGGGTCGAAGCGGGCGGGTGTCTTGCGGTGGATCGGGATGGCTTTGCTGCCTTGATCACCGAAAAAATCAAAAATCACCCCAATATTACTGTTACCGCTCAGGAGGTTACGGAGGTGCCTGAAGGCCCAGTGATTATCGCTACCGGCCCGTTGACCTCCGATGCCCTCAGTGAAGCCATCGGTCGTTACTTCGGTCAGGATTATCTGCACTTTTTCGATGCGGCAGCACCGCTGGTCACTGCGGAGTCCATCGATATGAATGAGGCTTGGTGGCAATCCCGGTATGACCGGGGTACTCCGGACTATATCAACTGCGCCATGAACAAGGAGCAGTACGAAGCCTTTATGAAGGAGCTGGTTTCCGCTGAGGAGGCTCCCGTCCATGGCTTTGAGGATAAGAATGTATTCGAGGGCTGTATGCCTGTGGAGGTTATGGCTCGTCGTGGCTTCGAAACGCTGCGTTATGGCCCTCTGAAGCCGGTGGGTCTGCGTGACCCCAAGACCGGCAAGGAGCCCTACGCTGTTGTCCAGCTTCGGCAGGATAACGCCGCCAAGAGCGTGTTCAATCTGGTTGGCTTCCAGACCCACCTGAAATTCGGTGAGCAGAAGCGGGTATTCTCTATGATCCCCGCCCTCCACGATGCGGAGTTTGTCCGCTATGGTGTCATGCACCAGAACACCTTCCTGCAAAGTCCCAAGCTGCTGGATCGCTATTACGCAGACCGCCGCAATCCGTTGGTGGCTTTTGCTGGTCAGATGACCGGTGTGGAAGGCTACGTGGAGTCTGCCGCCTCCGGATTCCTGGCTGCCGTTGCTATGGCGGCAAAGGTGCAGGGCAAGGAATTGCCCGATTTCCCCCGGACCACCGCTATCGGTGCGCTGGGGCTGTACATCAGTGACGAAAGCATTGAAAATTTCCAACCCATGAACATCAATTTCAGCATCATTCAGCCGCTGGAGCAGCGGATTCGTAAGAAAGCAGAGAAAAACTTGGCGATTGCCAATCGGTCCTTGGAAGTGATCGATCAGATAAAGAAAGAGGTATTCTAATGAGAATTATTCTCGATGCCATGGGTGGCGACAACGCACCGCTGGCTCCTGTGATGGGTGCCATTGATGCGGCAAAGGATTTTGGAGCACAGATTACATTGGTTGGCCGTGGCGGGGATATTTTGAATGTCCTCAAGGAAAACGGCATCCACGATCTGCCCACCGGCGTGACCATTGCCGATGCGGAGGATGTTGTGGATATGCACGATGATCCTGCCAATGTCTGCCGGAAAAAGAAGAATTCTTCCATGGTCGTGGGTCTGCGGATGCTGTCTGAGGATCAGGGCGATGCATTCATTTCCGCCGGTTCTACCGGTGCGCTGCTTTCCGGTGCGACGCTGATCGTTAAGAGAGTCAAGGGTATCCGCCGTGCCGCTATGGGCCCCTGTATGCCCAATAAGGCTGGCGGCAAGACCGTTTTGCTGGACTGCGGCGCCAATGCCGAATGTACGCCGGAGTTTTTGCTCCAGTTTGGTATCATTGGCACCCTGTATGCTCGAAAAAATCTGGGCATCACCAATCCTAAAGTGGGTCTGCTGAATATCGGATCTGAGGACAGCAAGGGTACCCCTCTGCAAAAGGAAGCTCACGCTCTGCTGACTGATGCTCACAACAAGGGGCTGCTGAATTTCATCGGCAATATCGAAGGCCGGGATGTGCTGCTGGGCGGTGTTGACGTTGTGGTCTGCGATGGTTTCTCCGGCAATGTGCTGCTGAAATCCATCGAGGGCACTGCTATGTTTATGGGTAGCCTGATGAAGCATAAGATCTTCAAAAGGAATTTCCTATCCATGATCGGCTATCTGTTCTGTAAAAAGGGCGTAGACGATGTCATGAAAATGATGGACTACCGGGAGATCGGCGGCACCCAGTTCCTTGGTATTAAGAAGCCTGTCATCAAAGCCCATGGTTCTTCTGATCGTCTGGCCTTCCGTAACGCTGTCCGTCAGGCGATGGATGCAGCGGATCATAACATTGCCGAGGAGCTGGAGCAGAGCCTTGCGGCAGTGAAGGAGATGTCCAATGATCAGTGATCTGGAAAAGGCCATCGGCTATCGATTTAAAAACATCTCCCTGCTGCAAAATGCGCTGGCTCATTCCTCCTACGCCAATGAGCGGTGGCATAACAGCCTGATGAGCAACGAGCGGCTGGAGTTTTTGGGGGATTCAATTTTGGGCATGACGGTGGCGGACTATCTGTACCGCAACTTCCCGGATCGTCCGGAAGGGGAGCTGACCCGGATGCGTGCGGATATGGTTTGTGAGCGGACACTGGCGGCTGTGGCTGACCGAATTGGTTTGGGCCAGCATCTTTTGCTGGGTCACGGCGAGGAGCAGGGCGGTGGACGCAGCCGACCCTCCATTCTGGCAGACGCAGTAGAGTCTATTATCGCCGCCTGCTATCTGGATGGGGGCTTTGAAAGCGCCGCCAATTTTATCCGCACCTTCATTCTGTGCGATGTGCCGGTAAAGCAGCTTCATAACGTGGACTACAAGACCACTTTACAGGAGCTGGTACAGCAGAAGAAAAATCAGGTGCTTACCTATGCAATGGTTGGCGAATCCGGCCCGGATCACGATAAGCAGTTCCTGGTAGAGGTTTCTCTCAACGGAACCGTAGTCGGCGAGGGAACCGGTCGTAGTAAGAAAAAGGCCGAACAGGATGCCGCCCGGGCGGCAATTGAAAAGCTGTTTCCCAATAAGTGAGTTTAAGGACTGTCGCAGTGCGGCAGTCCTTTTTGTATGTATCAAAAGAAAACCTTGCAATTTGGTCCCCTTCGCAGTATAATAAATTGATTTATTCTACATATTTCTAACGAGGTTTCGCTGTGTATTTAAAATCTTTGGAAGTTCAGGGCTTTAAGTCCTTCCCGGATAAGACGTTGATCCGCTTTGGCGACGATATTACCGCCATCGTCGGCCCTAACGGCTCCGGCAAATCGAATATTTCCGATGCGATCCTCTGGGTCATGGGTGAGCAGAGCAGTAAAACTCTCCGTGGTGCCAAAATGGAGGACGTGATCTTCGGCGGCACCCAAAAGCGGCCTGCCGTGGGCTTTGCAGAAGCCACACTGACGCTGGATAATACAGATCGGGCGCTGGCCTATGATTCTGACGAGGTTATGGTCACCCGCCGCTACTATCGTTCCGGTGACAGTGAATACTATATCAACCGCCAGTCTGCCCGATTGAAGGACATCAACGAAATGTTCATGGATACAGGCCTAGGCCGGGAGGGCTACTCCAACATTGGTCAGGGTCGTATTGATGAGATTCTCTCCCTAAAAAGTGCTGACCGCCGTGAAATTTTTGAGGAAGCCGCCGGTATCTCCAAGTACCGCCACCGCAAGGAAGAAACGGAGCGTAAGCTGGAAAAGACTGAGGACAACCTGACCCGTATCAACGACAAGGTTTCCGAGCTGGAGCTGCAACTGGAGCCTTTGAAGGTTCAGTCCGAAAAGGCGAAGAAGTATCTGGAGCTGAAGGACGAGCTGCAAGGGGTCGAGGTGGCTGTCTGGCTGGATACGCTGGACAGGCTGTCTGCCGCCGCTAAAAAGGCGGAGGAGGATTACGCTTCCGCATCCTTCGTACTCCAGCAGGCTCACGATGATCTGGATCGGCTGTACAATCAGGCTACTGAGCTGACCGAGGTTCTACGCCGCCGGGATGGCGAACTGGAAACAGTTCGGGTCAAGGTCAATATGCTTGAATCTACGCACCAGCAGTTGGATGGTCAAATGGCCGTTCTGCGGGGCAATGTGGAGAATAACAACAATAACCTTGAGCGCATCGAGGAAGAATTAAAGGGTGACGAGGATCGCAGCGGCGGTATTGTGACCCAGATCCAGCAGGCTCGTGACCGCATCACCCATATTGATGAAGCACTGGCCCAAAAGCGTCGGGTGCTGGACAGCCTGCAGCAGGAGCTGACGGCTATGACCGCCAACGCTCAGGGCTTGACCAAGCAGTTCTTGGAGCTGCGTGGCAAGGAAACCAGCCTTGCCGCCGACCTTGCCGGTCGTGAAGCCGATATCCGTGGTCTGGAAGAAAGCATGACCCAGACCAATGTGCGTTTGACCCAGTTAAAGGATGACCTGCAATCCGGTGCATCCCGGGAGCAGGAGGCCAGAACCAATTTGGAAAATTGCCGCCGTGAGCTGCGCAGAGCGCAGGATAACGTAACGGCTGCCAATAATACCATCTCCGGCTACACCCTGCGGCAGGATACCCGCCAGAAGCGTCGGGACGAACTGGCGCAAACGCTGCGGGAGCTGACCACTCAATTGGATAGCGTGACCGCCAAGGCCAAGGTCTTCCGTGCTATGGAGCGGGATTTTGAAAGCTATCAAAAATCCGTCCGTATGGTCATGCAGGAGGCTCAGCGTGGCAGTCTGCGCAATGTCCACGGCCCCGTGTCCCGGCTGATTCGCACGGAGGATAGTTATACTGTTGCAATCGAGATCGCCCTTGGCGGTGCCATGCAGCAGATCGTGGTGGATAGCGAAAGCGACGGCAAAGCCGCCATCTCTTACTTGAAGCGTACCGGCGGTGGCCGTGCAACCTTCCTGCCTATGTCCACCATTCAGGGCCGCACCTTGCAGGAAAACGGTCTGGAAAGCTGCCGTGGCTTTGTGGGTATTGCTTCCGAGCTGGTCACCAGCGAGGAGCGCTACCGTGGCATTGTTGAAAACCTGCTGGGCCGTATTGTCATCGTGCAGGATATTGACGCCGCCATCAACATGGCAAATAAATACCGCAATCGCTTTAAGATTGTCACCTTGGACGGTCAGGTTATGAACCCCGGCGGTTCTATGACCGGCGGTTCAGTCAATAAGGAAGCAGGCATCCTTTCCCGTGCCAACGAGCTGGAAAAGCTGACCAACCGGGAGAAAGACCTGCAACAGAAAAAACTTGCATCGGAAGCGGAATTGACCGAAGCTCAGCGGCAGTTGGATCAGGTTCAGTTCCAGCTTGGCACCGCAAGAGATCAGCTCCGTGAAGCGGAGGATCAGGTGCTGCGCCTGCAAGGTCAAGAAAAGCAGTATGAAATTCTCTTGCAGGCCATTGTGGATGCTGTCACCTCTGCCCAGCGGGAATGCGACGGACTGCAGGAGCGTGACCGGGCTGACCGGGAGCGGTTTGCTGCCCAGCAAGCTAAAATTCAGGTTTATTCCGCCCAGCTTGCGGATACCCGATCTCAGATCGCTCTGCTGGAGGGCAGCCAGTCTGAAACCGCCGCCGTTACAGCCCAGACCAATGAACGCATGACGGAGCTGAAGGCCGAGGAAGCAGCTCTGACCGCTGAGCGCCATACGGCTGAAACTCATATTGCCGACCTGCAAAGCCTGCGTGGCGCCATGGAAGGCGACCGGGCCAAGAAGCTGGCGTTGAAGGACGCCATTCTTGCGGATAATCAGCGGCTGGAGAAAGAAATTGAACGGCTTCAGGAGCACCAGCGGGAGAATGACCACGATGCTGCGGACATGCGGCGCAAAATGGAAAAGGTCATTGCCGACCGTGCCGAAGCTGAGGCCACTAAGACCCGCTCCGAGCGTGAGGCACAGGAGAAGAACAAGGACATCCTAAACATGGAGCGTGCCTGTGCTCTGCTGGAGCAGAAGAAGGTCACCACCGCCATGGAGGAGCGTCAGATCATCGATAAGCTGTGGGATTCCTACGGCTTGACCCCCGGCACCGCCGCAGAGCATCGGGGCCAGATCGATTCCGTTACCGCCGGCAATCGCCGCATTGCGGAGTTGAAGCGGAAGATTTCCGCATTGGGAACCCCCAACCTTGGTGCCATCGAGGAATACGCCCGTGTTAATGAGCGGTATTCCTACCTCAGCACCCAGCGGGACGACGTTTTGACCTCTAAGCGTGAGCTGGAGAGCATCATCCGTGGCATCACACAGGAAATGACCGCCATTTTCGTGACGGAATTTGAAAAGATCGACCATTATTTCGGTCAGGTCTTTGAGGAAATGTTCGGCGGCGGTAAGGGTCAGTTGATCTTAGAGGACAAGGAGAACCCCTTGACCTGTGGCATCGAAATTCGTGTCCAGCCTCCCGGAAAGCAGGTCAAAACCATTACCTTGCTCAGCGGTGGCGAGAAGGCCTTCGTGGCAACGGCGCTGTACTTCGCCATTTTGAAGGTTCGCCCCACGCCCTTCTGCCTGTTGGATGAGATCGATGCGGCACTGGATGATCGCAACGTCGAGCGGTTTGCCAGCTACCTGCACAACCTGAGCAAGAAGACCCAGTTTATTGTCATCACCCACCGTCGTGGCACCATGGAGGCATCCGATGTGCTTTACGGTGTGACCATGCAGGAGCAGGGCGTTTCTAAGCTGCTGCGCCTGGATCTGAACCAGATGGAAGAGTATCTGGGAATTGTGGAATAAAAGGAGAAAATCATGGGCTTTTTTGATAAAATTAAGGCTGGCTTGACCAAGACCCGAGATGCGCTGAACAATACGTTGGGCAGTGTATTCTCCGGCTTCAGCCAGATCGATGATGATTTTTATGATGAGCTGGAGGAAAGCCTGATCTTGGCTGATCTGGGCGTGGAAACCGCCACCAAGGCAACGGAGCAGCTGCGCAAAGCCATCAAGGAGCAGCACCTGAAAACCCCCGAGGAAGCCAAGACTGCATTGAAGGATATCCTGGTGGAAATGCTGAACGTGGGCGACCCTGCTCTGAACCTGAGCACCAATCCTGCTGTGATCCTGGTCATTGGTGTTAACGGCGTTGGTAAGACCACCACCATCGGCAAGATCGCCACCCAGCTTGTGAATCAGGGCAAGAAGGTTCTGCTGGTAGCCGGCGATACCTTCCGTGCTGCTGCTGCCGACCAGCTTGAAGTGTGGGCGGGCCGCAGCGGTGCCGATATTGTCCGTCAGCACGAGGGAGCAGACCCCGCATCCGTGGTCTACGACGGCATTCAGGCAGCGAGAGCCAGAAATGTGGATGTGATCATCATTGATACCGCCGGACGGCTCCACAATAAAGCGAACCTGATGAATGAGCTGAACAAGATCAGCCGCATTGTGAATCGGGAACTGCCGGATGCAGCTAAGGAAGTCTTGCTGGTGCTGGACGGCACCACGGGCCAGAACGGTTTGATTCAGGCGAAGCAGTTTAAGGAGATCGCCGGCGTCACCGCCATCGCTCTGACCAAGCTGGACGGCACCGCCAAGGGTGGTATCGTCATCGCTGTGTCCGATGCTTTGCAAATTCCTGTGAAATTTGTGGGCGTGGGTGAGCAGGCAGATGATCTGATGCCCTTTGTGGCCCGTGATTTTGTGGAGGCGCTGATCTAATGAAGATCGTATTAGCAAGCAAAAACCCCCACAAGCTGGTGGAAATCAGCAAGATTACTGAAAAATTCGGTTTTGAGCTGATTTTGCAGTCGGAATTGGGTGTCGATATTGATGTGGAGGAAACCGGGACTACCTTTGAGGAAAATTCCTATCTGAAGGCGGAAGCGGTGATGAAGGCCACGGGGTTGCCTGCACTGGCGGACGATTCCGGTATTGCGGTGGATGCACTGAACGGCGAGCCGGGTATTTACTCCGCCCGCTATGGCTTCGATGAGAGTCTTGATGATTGGGGACGACTCCAGCTTCTGCTGAAGAATACGGAGAATGTGCCCGATGGCCAGCGGCAGGCACAGTTCGTCTGTGTTATCACCATGATCACGCCGGATGGTCAGGTCATTCAGGCTCGTGGCGAGATCCATGGCGAGCTGACCCGGGAGCCAAGAGGGGAGAACGGCTTCGGCTATGATCCCATCTTCTATTACCCTCCCTTTGGAAAAACCACCGCTGAAATCAGCGCTGAGGAAAAGCATGAGGTTTCCCACCGTGGAAAGGCTCTGCGTGTGTTTTATGAGAAATTAAAGGAGGCAGGTTATGCTGACGAGTAAGGAACGGGCCGAGCTGCGGGCTCAGGCTAATTCTTTGGATACCACCCTGATGGTGGGCAAAGAGGGCGTGACGGAAACTGTCATCGCCGAAGCGGACAACCAGCTCACCGCCCGTGAGCTGATCAAGGGCAAGGTGCTGGAAACTGCGTTTATGACCCCCAGAGAGGTCTGCGATGCCCTGTGTGAGGCTACCGGCGCAGACGGCGTTGCGGTGATCGGTACCAAGTTTGTGATTTACCGCTTCAGCGAAAAGTGTCAGGAGGAGCGCAATGCCACCGGACGGGCAAAGCGTAAGCCCACCCCCACCAGTAAGAAAGATCCGGTGCGCAAGGGCATCCGCGCCCGCCGTGCGGCAGAAAAGAAGGTGCGGGAGCAGCGCAATGAATACTTCCGCCAGCAGGCAATTGAGAAGTCCATCGAGCGCAGCCGTGAAAAGCAGCTGCGGGGGGAAGATTGATTCATTCATAATTTATAACTTGTGATTTGTAATTCACTATGGGGGTGCTTATGGAACGGATCGGCATCTATGGCGGAACCTTTAATCCGCCGCATATTGGACACATGCGTGCTGCTATGGACGCAGTGCGGGCATTGGAACTGACAAAGCTGTATGTGATCCCGGACCGGATTGCGCCCCATAAGGAGATTCCGGCTGGATCACCATCGCCTCAGCAACGTCTGGAAATGCTGCGCCTTGCGCTGGCG
Source organism: Faecousia sp. (assembly GCA_045123795.1). Lineage (GTDB taxonomy): Bacteria > Bacillota > Clostridia > Oscillospirales > Oscillospiraceae > Faecousia. The sequence continues at coordinate 44,854 of JBGVKN010000069.1, forward strand.
GGACAGCCCATCGTCGAAGTGTCGGATATCGAGCTGCGCCGGGAAGGGAAGAGCTACACCTATGAAACGGTAGCTCAGCTTCGTGCCATGCACCCGGATGCGGAATTGGTTTTGCTGATGGGGACGGATATGTTCTTGACCTTCCATCAGTGGCGGCACCCGGAGAAGATCCTGGAACAAGCCGCCCTCGGCGTATTTTACCGGGGCGACCAGGGGGAGCAAACCGCCATTGATAACCGCAAGGCTGAAATGGAGTCCGAAGGTCATAAAATCCACCTGATCTGCAATGATGTGGTGGATATTTCCTCCACGGATCTGCGCCGGATGCTGATATTCCGGTGTGCCGCACCCTTCCTGCCGGATGGGGCAGGTGCGTACATTCAGGAGAACCGCTTGTACGGAACCGATGTGAATTACCGCAATCTTCCCATGCCGGAACTGGAAAGGGTGGTCATCAGCCTTCTGAAGCCAAGCCGGGTGAACCATGTTCTGGGCTGCCGTGATACGGCAGTGGAGTTGGCGAAATGCTGGGGTGCGGACGAAACCGATGCATCCCGGGCAGGCATTCTCCACGATATTACGAAGGCGCTGGATGGCCCCCTGCAATTGACATTGTGCGCTGAATATGGTACGATACTCAGTGATTTTGGGAAAAAGTACCCCAAAACCCTCCATGCCCTTACCGGAGCACTGGTTGCGGAGCGCATTTTCGGGGAAAATGAAGCGGTGGTCAATGCCATTCGCCATCATACCACCGGAAAAGCCAATATGAGTCTGCTTGAAAAAATCATTTATGTGGCAGACTATATGGAGCCCAACCGAGATTTTCCCGGTGTGGACGAGCTGCGTCGTCTGGCGTTTACAGATCTGGATGCGGCTTTGAAGCTGGGGTTGGAGATGACGCTGGAGCATTTGAAGCGTCAGGGCAGTGAGGTATCCCCAGAAAGTCGGGATGCACTCGCATTCTTAAATGAAAATAAACCTTTTTGAAAGGATAGATAGTATGTTAACGCCGAAACAAATCGCTTATGAAGTGACCAAGGCTCTGGATGCAAAGAAGGGCATGGATATTAAGCTGCTGAAGATCGACCGTGTGTCGAGCCTTGCGGATTATTTCCTGATCTGCACCGGTACCTCCAACACCCATGTTAAGACTCTGTGCGATTTTGCTGAGTACACGCTGGAGGAGCTGGGTGAGAAGATGTTGGGCCGTGAGGGTCACCGGGGCAATACCTGGGAGCTGCTGGACTATGGTACCATCGTGATCCATGTCTTTACTGACGAAGCCCGGAAGTTCTATGATCTGGAGCGCCTGTGGGCCGATGCGGAAACCGTCGATCTGAGCGAGATCATTATTCCTGAGTAAATTAGAGGTGTTCAAAATGCCAAACTATGATTTTTCTGCCATTGAGAAGAAATGGCACAAATATTGGGAAGAAAACAACACGTTCGCTACGGATGTGTGGGATTTCTCCAAGCCTAAGTATTATGTGCTGGATATGTTCCCGTACCCCTCCGGCGTAGGTCTGCACGCAGGCCATCCCGAGGGCTATACCGCTACCGATATTATGTCCCGCATGAAGCGGATGCAGGGCTTCAATGTTCTGCACCCAATGGGCTACGATTCCTTTGGCCTGCCCGCTGAGCAGTATGCGGTGGATACCGGCAACCATCCCAATGGCTTTACACAGAAGAATATCCATACCTTCTCTAATCAGCTTAAGGAGCTGGGCTTTGACTATGACTGGTCTAAGGTGATCGCCACCTCCGACCCTGATTTCTACAAGTGGACCCAGTGGATCTTCAAGAAGCTGTGGGAGGCGGGCTATGCCAAGCGCATCGAAATGCCCGTCAACTGGTGCGAAGCACTGGGCACGGTTCTGGCTAACGATGAGGTCATCGATGGCAAGTCCGAGCGTGGCGGCTATCCCGTTGTAAAGAAGAACATGATGCAGTGGGTCATCGATCAGCCTGCCTTTGCGGAAAAGCTGCTGGAGGGCCTGGATGAGATCGACTGGCCTGAATCCACCAAGGAGATCCAGCGTAACTGGATCGGCAAGTCCACCGGCGTGGAAGTGGACTTCAAGCTGGTGGGCGGCGGAGAATTCTCCATTTACACCACCTGTATCGAAACCATCTACGGCATCACCTTCATGGTGCTGGCTCCTGATGGCAAGATCGCCGCATCCCTGCTGGACCGTGTGGAGAACCGGGATGAGGTCGAGGCCTACATTGCCGAGGCCGCCAAGAAGAGCGAGATCGACCGCACCGATGCCAGCAAGACCAAGACTGGCTGCCCCCTGAAGGGCGTTTATGCCATCAACCCCGTTAATGGTAAGGAAGTGCCCGTGTTCATCGGCGATTTCGTTCTGGGTAACTATGGCACAGGCGCTGTTATGGCGGTACCCAGCCACGACCAGCGTGACTTTGAGTATGCCATCGCTCATAACATTCCTATGATTCAGGTTATCGAGGGCCGTGATGTGTCTGAGTGCGCCTTTGAAAAGCAGGACTATCTGGGCAAGGGCTGTAAGCTGATTAATTCCGAGGAGTTCACTGGTCTAACAGTGGAGGAAGCCAAGGAGGCCATCACCTGCAAGCTGGAAAATGCCGGTGTTGCCCGCAGAAAGAATAACTATCACTTCCGTGAGTGGATTTTCGCCCGCCAGCGTTACTGGGGCGAGCCTGTTCCCTGTGTCTACACCGAGGACGGCAAGACCGTCTTCTTGCCCGACGAGGAACTGCCCCTGATCCTGCCCGAGCTGGAGGATTATAAGGGTCGCAACGGTCAGGCACCTCTGGAAAATGCCGCCGAGTGGAAGCAGTATGACCGTAATGGTATCAAGGGCATCCGTGAAACCTCTACCATGCCTGGCTCTGCCGGTTCTTCCTGGTACTTCATGCGTTACATCGACCCCAAGAACGACAAGGCTCTGTGTGATCCGGAGCTGCTGAAGCATTGGATGCCGGTTGACCTGTACGTTGGCGGCCCCGAGCACGCCGTTGGTCACCTGATCTACTCCCGTATCTGGACTCGTTTCCTGCACGAGCAGGGCATTTCTCCCGTGGCAGAACCCTTCAAGAAGCTGGTCCATCAGGGCATGATCCTTGGTGAAAACGGCATCAAGATGGGTAAGCGTTTCCCGGAATTCGTGGTCAATCCCAGCGATGTTGTCCGGGAGTACGGTGCGGATACCCTGCGCCTGTACGAAATGTTCATGGGCCCGCTGGAGGTTTCCAAGCCTTGGAGTACCACCGCCGTTGCCGGTGCCAAGAAGTTCATCAACCGTGTGTGGAACTTCTTCACCGAGCCTGCCAATATCACTGAAACCGATGACGGCAAGCTGACCAAGGTTTACCACCAGACCGTCAAGAAGGTCACCTCCGACTTTGAGGTACTGGGCTTCAACACCGCCATCGCGCAGATGATGGTCTTTGTCAATGATGTCTATAAGAACGGCACTTGCCCCAGAGAATACGCTGAGGGCTTCATCAAGATGATCTCCTGCATCACCCCCCATGTGGGCGAGGAAATCTGGCAGCTCATGGGCCATGATAATACCATCGCCTACGAGAGCTGGCCCACCTACGATGAGGAAAAGTGCAAGGACAGCGAGATCAACATCGCCGTTCAGGTTAATGGCAAGATGCGTGGCACCGTGCTAATGGCCGCCGACCTTGACAATGATACGGTTATCGCTAATGTTACCGCTGACGAGAAGATCGCCCGGTTCCTCGAGAAGAACGGCGGCTCCATCGTCAAGACCATTGTGGTCAAAAACAAGCTGGTCAACCTGATCGTGAAGTAATTTCTGAAAAATTGGAATTATTTCTTGACAATTGGGGAAACAGCGTATATAATAGTCAAGCCGATATGGCCCTGAAAGCATCCTGGACATAGCCGGATGCCATCGGAGGGAGGGAAAACAATGTCTGAAATTCGCGTTAAGGAAAACGAGTCTCTGGAGAGCGCTCTGCGTCGCTTTAAGCGTAGCTGCGCCAAGGAGGGCGTTATCGCTGAAGTTAAGAAGCGCGAGCATTACGTCAGCCCCAGCCTGAAGCGTAAGCAGAAGTCTGAAGCTGCCCGTAAGAACAAGAGAAAGTTCTATTAATTTCCCTCTTGATCATAGCTCAACAAAACCGCTCCGTAAAACGGAGCGGTTTTTTGTATCTTGAGCATTTTGTATGCGTGACATCTGCTGTTTGAATTGACAACCCTCTTTCTGTGCGATATAATAAAAAATGAATTCAAAAGGGAGGATGCTTTTATGCAAAAGACAAAAAAGTCTACGAAATTTTACTTAGCCCTTGTGATCTTCAGCCTTGTGGGACAGGTGGCGTGGGTCGTAGAAAATATGTATCTGAATGTATTTATCTACAAAATGTTCAACGCCAGTGCCGAGGCGATTTCTGCCATGGTGGCGGCCTCTGCCATTGCGGCAACGGTGACAACTCTGCTGATTGGCGCCCTATCCGATAAGATCGGCAAGCGGAAGCTGTTTATTTGCGGCGGTTACATTCTGTGGGGTATTTCCATTTGGAGCTTTGCGGCGATTCGTATGGATGTGATCAACGCCCTGTTCCCGGCGGTGGCTTCTGCCGCCAGTGTGGGTGTTACGCTGGTCATCATTATGGACTGCTTGATGACTTTCTTCGGTTCGTCTGCCAATGATGCCTGTTTCAACGCATGGCTCACCGATTCTACCGACGATACCAACCGTGGCGCAGCCGAGGGTATCAACTCTATGATGCCGCTGGTGGCTATTCTGGTGGTGTTTGGTAGCTTCCTTGGTGTGGATCAGGGCAAGGCAGAAAGCTGGACGCTGATTTTTGGTGTCATTGGCACTGTGGTGCTGGTTCTGGGTATTGCAGGCTTCTTCCTGATCGAGGAAACTCCTATTAAGGCTGAGGGTAATCAGAAATATTTCGCCAATATTTTCTATGGCTTCCGTCCCAGCGTGGTCAAGGACAATAAGCCCCTGTACATGACGCTGGTTGCTGTGGCTGTGTTTAATATCTCCATCCAGATCTTCATGCCCTACCTGATTTTGTACTATACCGTGACCTTGGGCATGGATAACTATGTGCTGATTTTCGCCCCTGCTATTATTCTAGCGGCGGCATTTACCGGCGTTTATGGTCGTGTCTATGACCGGGCTGGCTTCAAGACCGCCATCGTTCTGCCTCTCGTTTTGCTGATGGCGGGTTATGTGCTGCTGTATTTCTTCCGCAATACCGCACTTGTGTTCATTGGTTCTCTGGTTATGATGTGCGGCTATCTGGGCACCGGAGCCATTTTGGGCGCCAAGGTTCGTACCCATACCCCTGAAAATCGCTCCGGTATGTTCCAGGGCCTGCGGATCTGCGGTCAGGTGCTGATCCCCGGCGTTGTTGGCCCTGCCATTGGTGCGGCGATTCTGAAAAACGCTGATACCATTGTCAACAGCGATGGTACGACCTCCTTTATTCCCAATGCGAATATCTTCCTTGGTGCATTTATCGCCATCCTGTTTACATGGCTGGTCATGATTCCTCTGCTGAAAAAGGAGAAGAAAAATGGTTGATTTGATGACCGTTGCGGGTGAAAACCTGAAAGATACCCCTTGGCAGGTCTACCCCCGTCCCCAAATGCGCCGGGATAGTTACTTGAATCTGAATGGCCAGTGGGAGCTTTCTGTTCAAGATGAATATTCCGGAACAATCTTGGTTCCCTTCTGCCCGGAATGTGCCCTTTCCGGCGTAAAAAAACATTTTGAAGAAAATAGTGAACTTTGCTATCGCCGAAAGTTTGTGCTCCCCGAAGGCTTCAATCAGGGGCGTGTTCTGCTCCACATCGGCGCAGCGGATCAGGTGGCGCAGGTCTATGTGAACGGTCAGTTGTTGACCACCCATAAGGGCGGCTATGAAGCCTTTTCCGTGGACATCACCGATGCACTCAAGGAAGAAAATGTATTGGAAATCTCTGTGCAGGACGATTTGAAAGATCAATCCTTCCCCTACGGCAAGCAGACCTTGAAACGGGGCGGAATGTGGTATACCCCGGTGTCCGGCATCTGGCAGACTGTGTGGCTGGAAAGCGTGCCTGAAACTTATATCCATAAGCTGAATATTGAAAACCTTGGTGCATCCGTTCCCATCACCACTGAGCCTGCGCTGGACGGCAAAGTGACTGTTGCTGGCCTTGGTGCGTTTGCGTTGAAAGATGGAAAAGTAATGATTACCCCTGAGAATCCTCACTTCTGGAGCCCGGAAGATCCCTATCTCTACGATTTTACCGTAGAAGCAGGGGAGGATAAGGTGGAATCCTATTTCGCTCTACGCACCCTTGAGATCAAGAAAGTGGGCGGTTACCAGCGCCTTTGCCTGAACGGAAAGCCCTATTTCTTCCACGGCCTGCTGGATCAGGGCTATTGGCCCGATGGCCTGTTCACCCCGGCCACCCCGGAATGCTTTGCTGATGACATTCTTGCTATGAAGAAGCTGGGCTTCAACACTCTGCGCAAGCACATCAAGGTGGAGCCGGAGGAGTTCTACTACCAGTGCGATAAGCTGGGAATGATCGTGTTCCAGGATATGATCAATAACGGTGATTACAATTTCATTCGGGATACGGGCCTGCCCACCATCGGTATCCAGACCTTGAATGACAAGAATATGCACCGTGATCCGGCTACTCGGGATGCCTTCCTGCGGGGTATGGAAGCTACAGTGAATCAGCTTCGCAACCACCCCTGTATCTTGTACTGGACGATCTTCAATGAGGGCTGGGGCCAGTTCGATAGCGATAATGTCTACCACCACCTGAAAGCTATGGATGATACCCGCTGGATCGATTCCACTTCCGGCTGGTTCCGCCGTAAGGAAACGGATGTTGACAGCCGCCATGTGTATTTCAAGCCCATTAATCTCAAGGCAGGGGAGAAGCCGCTGGTGCTGTCTGAGTTCGGCGGTTACTCCTACAAGCCTGAGGGCCACGTGTTCAATACAGAGCAGACCTATGGCTATGCAAAGTATGAAGATCCCGATCTGTTCTCCCAAGCGGTGGAAAAGCTCTATTATGAGCAGGTGATTCCTGCGGCAAAGACCGGTCTGTGCGCCGCCATCTATACCCAGGTTTCCGATGTGGAGGATGAAACCAACGGCCTTGTCAGCTATGACCGTAAGGTGGAAAAGCTGACGGCAGAACAAATGCTCCCGATTGCGGAGGCTCTGCAGAATGCCATGAAATAACACAAACGGTGCTGTCCTTGGACAGCACCGTTTTCAACGATTAAGCTCGATATTTCGGTTCGCAGGTTAGGTTCACACCCAGCCGCTTGAAGGTCTTTTCGTCAGCCGGTGCCAAAATGACAGAGGAGTGGACATTGCAGCCCCGGAGCTTGGCAAGTTGTTGCATGGCAAGCTCTGCTGTGGGGTTGGTGGCGGCACTGATGGACAGAGCGATGAGGATCTCATCGGTGTGCAGCCGGGGATTGCGATTACCCAAGTGATCCGTCTTTAAATGTTGGATGGGATCGATGACTACGGGGGAAATCAGATGCAGCTCGTCCCGGATGCCGCCCAGTGCCTTCAAAGCGTTCAGCAGCAGTGCAGCGGAAGCACCCAGCAGATCGGAGGTGCGTCCTGTGACGATCTTGCCGTCCGGCAGCTCCATGGCAGCGGCGGGAAGTCCAGTTTCCTCAGCCCGTTCCAATGCTGGGGCAATGACCTGACGTTCTGCGGGGGTGACCCCGGCCTTCTTCATCAAAAGCTCCAGTTTAAACACGACATCGTCGCCCACCTTGCCCCGCTTTTGATCGCACAGGATATCGTAATACCGCCGGATGATCTCCTGACTGGATGCGGCACGGGTTACCTCATCATCAATGATGCAGTTGCCTACCATATTAACGCCCATATCCGTAGGGGATTTGTAGGGGCACTCGCCCAAGATTCGCTCAAAGATCGCCACCAGCACGGGGAAGGCTTCCACATCCCGATTGTAGTTGACGGTGGTTTCGCCATAGGCTTCCAGATGGAAGGGGTCGATCATATTCACATCGTTCAGATCTGCCGTGGCTGCTTCATAGGCCAGATTGACCGGGTGGTTCAGGGGCAGATTCCAGATGGGGAAGGTTTCAAACTTTGCATAGCCAGCTTTGACACCCCGCTTGTGCTCGTGATAAAGCTGGCTCAGGCAGGTTGCCAGCTTGCCACTGCCGGGGCCGGGGGCGGTGACCACCACCAGTTCCCGGGTGGTTTCGATATAATCATTTTTACCAAAGCCTTCATCACTGACAATGTGGGCTGTATCAGAGGGATACCCGGCAATGGCATAGTGATGGTAGACCTTGATGCCTAGCCCCTCCATCCGGGACTGGAACGCACGTACGGTGCTCTGATCGGTGTAGCGAGTCAGCACAACGCTGCTGACATACAGGCCCAGGCTACGGAAAATGTCGATCAAACGAATGACATCCAAGTCGTAGGTGATGCCCAGATCGCCACGAACCTTATTCTTTTCGATATCCGCGGCGTTGATGGCAATGACCATTTCTACCTGATCCTTCATTTGCAGCAGCATTCGCAGCTTACTGTCAGGCTGGAAGCCGGGCAAAACCCGGGAGGCGTGGTAATCGTCGTAGAGCTTACCGCCGAATTCCAAATACAGTTTGCCGCCGAACTGGTCGATCCGTTCCCGAATGCGCTCGGACTGTGTGTGCAGATATCGGTCGTTATCAAATCCAATGTTAGCCATAGGTATGCGCCTCACTTGAAAAAACTATGCTATCTATTGTACATAATTTTGCGCCCAAAAGCAAGGCTTTCCGCAGGAATATTCCGTGATGATTTTGGAAACGGCGTATTGCGCACGGAGGAAAAACGTGCTAAAATTTTAATATCACTGAAAGGAGGAATAGCTTATGGCAATCAATACACCGAAAACCTACCGCAATCAGGTTATGTACAGTGTGTATGTCCGCAATCATACGCCCGAGGGAACCTTTCAGTCCTTGCGTCAGGATCTGAAACGGATTCGGAGCCTGGGTGTGGATATCATCTGGCTCATGCCCATTCATCCCATTGGCAGCAAAGCCCGGAAGGGGACGTTGGGCAGTCCTTATGCCATTTCCGACTATCGGGCAGTGAACCCGGAGTACGGTACCATGGAAGACTTTAAGGCGCTGGTGGAGGATATTCACAGCCTTGGCATGAGATGTATCATTGATGTGGTGTATAACCATACCTCACCGGACTCGTGGCTGGTGGAAAACCATCCGGAGTGGTTCTATCATAAACCGGACGGCAGCTTTGGAAATCACGTAGGCGATTGGTCAGACATCGTGGATCTGGATTATACCAATCGGGATCTGTGGGATTACCAGATCGAAACCCTGAAAATGTGGGCTGAGATCGTGGATGGTTTCCGTTGTGATGTGGCGCCGTTGGTGCCCTTGGCCTTCTGGCTGAAGGCTAGAGAGGAAGTGGAAAAGGTTCATCCAGGCTGCTTCTGGCTTAGCGAGAGTATCGAGCCGGAATTTTTGTCCTACCTGCGTGGTCAGGGGTTGGTGGCTCATTCGGATTCAGAAATTTATCAGGCATTTGACGCCGCCTATGATTACGATATCTTTGGCACATTCCGAGGCTATCTGGAAGGCAAGTTACCGCTGAGTGCCTATGCGGAGGCGGTGACCCGGCAGGAAAGCACCTATCCTGAGAACTATGTGAAGCTGCGATACCTTGAAAACCACGATGTAGCCCGGGCGGCACAGATGATCCCGGATGATACGGCTTTGTTGAACTGGACGGCTTTTGTGTATTTCCAAAAGGGTATGACCATGATCTATGGTGGTCAGGAGGTTGGCGCGGCACACCGTCCGGACTTATTCAATAAGGATGATATTGTGTGGAGTGCCGGCCAGGACTTGCAGGACCTGCTGCGCCGCTTGGCAGAACTGAAACGGGAACCGCTGATGATGGATAGTCAGTACCGTGTCATCGCATTGCCTAGAGATATCCTGCTGGCGACATATGAAAAGGGCGGCAATAGGCTGATTGGCCTGTTCAGTGTGCAGGGGAATGCTTCTCTTGTGGAGGTCGGTCTGCCGGATGGGCAGTATGAAAACCTGATCACCGGGGACTTGGTGGAAGTATACGCAGGCCGTATCGGCGTAGATGGTACCCCTGTGATGATCAGAGCATAAAAATGAACAACAAAAAACGGCATCGCCATTTGGCGATGCCGTAATTGGTGACGCTGACATCAGACTGCACGCTCAACCTTATTGGAACGGAGGCATCTGGTACAAGCGTACACATGGCACGGAGTTCCGTTGACAACAGCCTTAACGCGCTTCACGTTGGGCTTCCAAGTACGGTTGGAACGTCTGTGGGAGTGGGAAACCTTGATACCGAAGGTCACGCCCTTGCCACAAAAATCACACTTCGCCATTTCATTGCACCTCCTATCTTGTAATCAATCAGATGCGCCCTCGCAGGCGCTTAGATATGATACCAGACTTTCTCATAAAAAGCAAGCTTTTTTTTATAAATTTTTTACTTTTTTTAATTTCATGTTGATATTCCGCTGTGCTAACGATATAATAGTGGAAAATCAGGAAAAGGGGGAGCCTTTGTGATTGATACTTACAGCGTTCCATTGAAGGATTTGGTCAAAGAATTTGATTTACAGATCGAGCACGCAGCCACGGACTACGAATCTATCCGGCTGACAGTGCCGGATCTTTCCCGTCCGGGTCTGCAGTTGGCAGGATATTTTGACCATTTTGAACCCATGCGTCTTCAGGTCATGGGCAATGTGGAGATCAGCTATCTGGCAAAGCTGAGCCCCGCTGAGCGGGCCATCACCCTTGATCGGCTGTTCTCTTATAAATTCCCTGCGTTGATCATTTCACGTGATACGCCGCCTTACCCGGAATGTATCGCTGTGGCGAAGAAGCATAACGTGACGCTGCTGCGTGCCCGTGATGCCACCAGCACTATTGTATCCGCAATTATCACCTATTTGAATTCCGCTATGGCCCCCCGGATTACCCGACACGGCGTTCTCATGGAGGTTCACGGCGAGGGAATCTTGCTGACTGGTGAAAGTGGCATCGGCAAGAGTGAAGCTGCTATGGAGTTGATCAAGCGTGGTCACCGTCTGATCGCTGACGATGCGGTGGAAATTCGTAGGATTTCCGGTTCCGTTCTGGTAGGCTCCGCACCGGAGCTGATTCGTCACTATATTGAGCTGCGTGGTATCGGCATCGTTAACGTGGCGAAGCTGTTCGGCATGGGTGCCGTCCGGTCGGATAAGAAAATCGACATGGTGGTCAATATCGTGCCATGGAACACCCATGAGGTATATGACCGTCTGGGCCTTGAGGATCAGCATATGGATATTCTGGGTGTGAAGGTGCCCATGTATACCATTCCCATTACCCCTGGACGAAATCTGGCCGTCATTCTTGAGGTTGCGGCTATCAATAACCGCCAGCGGAAGATGGGCTATAACTCCGCCTTGGAGTTCACCGAGCAGATCAACCGCCATTTTGAGCAGAACTTGGGGCAGCCGGTATGAAAGAATTCCATATCGGACCCAATGACGCAGGTCAGCGACTGGATCGTTTTCTGGCTAAGGCAGTTCCATTGCTGCCGGCATCGCTGGCCCAGAAGTATATCCGCCTGAAGCGCATCAAGTGTAACGGAAAGCGGATTGAGCGGGATACCCGGCTTCAGGCTGGGGATGTTCTGCAAATGTATATCAATGATGAGTTCTTCGACAAGCCCCGGGAGGATAACGCCTATTTAACTGTGGCAGTGCCGAAGCTGAATATCGTATATGAAGATGAACATATCCTGCTAGTGGACAAGCGACCCGGTCTTGCTGTCCATCCCCACGATGGGGCGGAATACGGCAGAACGCTGATTGATCATATTCAGTCCTACCTTTATCAAAAGCGGGAGTGGCGGCCACGAGAGGAAAACGCCTTTACGCCTGCGCTGTGCAATCGAATCGACCGAAATACCGGCGGTATCGTCATCGCTGCGAAGACGGCCGAAGCTTTGCGGGTCATGAACCAAAAGATCAAGGATCGGGAGCTGGACAAGCGGTATTTGGCCATCGTGGAGGGGACACCCAAGCGCAAAGAGGGGAGCCTGAAAGGGTATTTGTTCAAAGATGCCAAGAAAAACCGGGTGTTCGTCACTGATACGCCCCAGCCCGGCGCAAAAAGCTGCCAGACCAATTACAAGGTGCTGGCAAGCCAAAATGGTCTTTCTCTGGTGGAATGCGAGTTGATCACCGGGCGCACCCATCAGATTCGTGCTCAGTTTGCCCACGCCGGACACCCTTTGTTGGGCGATGGCAAGTATGGTAAGCTGGATAAGCGGTTCGACCGGAATTATCAGGCACTGTATTCCTACAAGCTGACCTTTACGTTCACCACCGATGCCGGAAGTCTTGACTATTTAAACGGCAAGTCCTTCCAAGTCGAAGCAGTGGACTTTGTGCAGGAGTATTTTTCAAATATTCAAATGTGAAAAAGTGCGGGGCTGCCAGCCCCGCACTTTTTTACAAAATCTCAGTTATCGTTCCACCGCCGATGACGGTATCCCCATCGTACAGCACCACAGCCTGTCCGGTAGTAAGCGCTCGTTGCGGTTCATCGAATTCCACCCGAGCGAAGCCGTTTTCCTCGGGATAAACGGTGGCATCTTGCTCCACCATTCGGGAGCGAGCCTTTGCTTTGCAGCAAAGGGGGGCGGTCAGACGGTCAATGGCGATCCAGTTCCAGTCATTGGCTCGCAATGAATGGCGGAACAAGGCGTTGTTCGGGCCAACTGTCACGGTGTTTTTCTTCATGTCTTTGCTGCAGACGTAGACCGGCTCGCCCATGGCAAGCCCTAGACCTTTTCGCTGGCCTGTTGTATACGCCACAGCACCCTTATGCCGCCCGATGACACAGCCGTTTCCGTCAAGAAAATCTCCTGATGGATAGGATTTTTGCGTGTATTTCTCCAAAAATGCTACATAATCCCCATCGGGAACGAAGCAAATATCCTGACTGTCCCGTTTTTTGGCGTTGATGAAGCCGTTTTCTTCGGCGATTTGCCGTGTTTCGGACTTCGCCAAGCTACCAAGAGGAAACAAAGTGTGGGCGAGTTGATGTTGATTCAATGCGTATAAGAAATAAGATTGGTCTTTTGGCAGATCCGCAGCTTTTTTTAGTAAATAACGACCGCTGGTTTCATCACGGAGGATGCGGGCATAGTGTCCGGTTACAATGTAATTGCAGCCCAGCTCCAGCGTCTTATCCAACAAATACCCAAATTTTAAACGCCGGTTGCACTGCACGCAGGGGTTGGGTGTATCGCCCCGTTCGTAGGATTGGACGAAATCGTCCATGACCTGACGCTGAAATTCCTGTGTGGCATCGAATTCGTAAAAGGGGATACCCAGTCGCTGCGCCACTGCCGCAGCGTCAGCCGCACAGCCAATCTCATGCAGGTGCATGGTGGCGCCGATGCAGGAAAGACCTTGTTTCATTGTCAGCAGAGCAGCGACCGAGCTGTCCACACCGCCGCTCATGGCAATCAAAGCACGCATCAAAGCACCTCCTTTGGATTTTGCTTCATTTTAGCACAGAGAAAGGACAAATGCAACGCCTGACTCGAATATTACATAGATTTACATAAAAACAAGTATTGTTCACTAAATTGTCACGAAATATTAAAATACTTACATTTATGACAACTTTTACCTGCAGAAAACGGTAACAAGGATTACAGATACTTGCACGAAAAGGGTTGCAAAAAATAGAAATCTTTGCTATAATGCTATTAATGAAAATTTGCGAAAAAAGGAGCAATTGCCATGACCAAAAAGCTGATCAGTCTTTGTCTTGCCGCAACGGTGCTGCTGGGAATCTTCCTGCTGGCTCCCGTCACCCGTGCTACGTCAGACATGAAGACGAGTGAAGAAGGTATTGCCTTTATCCAGAATTACGAAGGCTTCTCCGGCAAGCCCTATAAGGATGGTAACCGTTACTCCATTGGCTATGGCACAAAATGTCCTGACGACATGGTGGAGTATTATACGGAAAACCCCATGACCCGGGAAGAAGCAGATCTTGAAATGCGTAAGGTTCTGGTTGCTTTTGAAAGGGATGTGAACCGCTTCCTCGATCGAAACAATGTGACCTTTGAGCAGCGGGAGTATGATGCCGTTGTTTCTCTGGTGTACAACTGCGGCACCAGTTATTTGAGCACCGGTACTAAGCTGATTTATGCGTTGTCTAACGATGTGACCGCGGACGAGCTGATCTACACCTTTGTTCTTTATTGCAAGGCTAAGGGCAGCAACGTCAGCGTGCCTCATGTGAAGCGCCGGTTGGCTGAGGCGAATATCTACCTCAACGGTGAGTATACCATACGCATTCCCGAGAATTTTGGTTATGTGATCTACGATGCTAACGGCGGTGAGATCCCTGATTACTATGTGCAGGGCTATCATCTGGACTTCAACACCGAGCTCAAAGCCGTACCCACCCGTGAGGGCTACATATTCCAGGGCTGGTTCACGGCTGTGGAGGCAGGCGAGCTGGTTACCAACCTGTCCCCTGAGCTGAGAAATACCAAGCTTTATGCCCGTTGGGAAGCAGACCCCAATTATGTGCCTCCTGAAACTGAGCCCAGCATTCCTGAAAGCTCCGATCCCTCTGATCCCAGCGCACCCAATGATTCCGAGTCTTCTCAGCCTTCTATCCCTGAGGAGCCTGTTATTCCCGAGGGTACGCCCATCCGTCCCGTTCTGGTGGAGGTCACCAGCGAAAGTGCCAACCTGCGCAAAGGCCCCGGTCAGACCTACGAGATCATCGGCATGGTCGAACAGGGTGATAAGCTGAATATCACCGCTACATATGAAGCAGACGGCGCTCTGTGGGGCAAGTTTGAATTGGGCTGGGTATGCCTTGATAATACAGATTATGGTGTGGAAAAGCCCGAGCCTGAGAAAGTGGAAGTTACTGTTACCGGAACTGATGTGAATGTTCGCACGGGTCCCGGTTTGAGCTATGAGGTTGTGATGCGCCTGTACAAGGGCGAGAAGTTGACTATCATCGGTGAGCCTGTGGAATGTGACGGCTACCTCTGGGGTCAGTTCAATGGGGGTTGGGTCGCTCTGAAATTTACCGATTACGGTACGATCTCTACCGAAAAGCCTGTTGATCCTGAACCCGAAAAACCCACTGAGCCTGAAAAGCCTACTGAGCCCGAAAAACCCACTGAGCCTGAAAAACCCACCGAGCCCGAAAAACCTACCGAACCTGAAAAACCCACCGAGCCGGAAAAGCCTGTTACTGTAACAAAAACCTACGCTACGGTTATCAAAACCAGCACGTTGAACGTTCGTCAGGAACCTGATGGCGCAGTGGTCGGAATGCTGTACTTGGGTGACCGGGTAGAAATTCTTGAGCAGAAGATGGTGGCAGGCCGGAACTGGGGTCGTTGCGAGCAGGGCTGGATCTGCCTGCGTAGCTATGCCCAGCTTGAAACCGTTACTGAAACGGTTGAAAATACTCCTACCCAGCCGGAGCCCGAAAAACCGGTTGAGCCAGAGAAGCCTACTGAGCCAGAGAAGCCTACTGAGCCCGAGAAGCCTGTTACTGTGACCAAAACCTACGGTACGATCATCAATACGGTGACTCAGAATGTCCGCAAGGCCCCCGGCGGTGAGATCGTGACGAAACTCTATTGTGGCGACCGGTTTGAGGTTCTGGAGCAGAAAACTGTGAACGGAGTCCTGTGGGGCCGCTGTGAGCAGGGCTGGATCAATATGCGTACCTATGTTAAGTTGGAAACGGTGACTGAGATGCTCGGCGGTAACACGGAGCCTGAACCTGAAAAGCCCACCGAGCCTGAAAAGCCGGTTGAACCCGAAAAGCCTTCTGAGCCTGAAAAGCCTGCTACAGTGACCAAGACTTACGCCACTGTCATTAAGACCACATCTCTGAATGTCCGCCAGACCCCGGATGGTGCCGTTGTTGGCTGGCTGGGTCTTGGTGAGCGTGTTGAGATTTTTGAGCAGAAAGAGGTTGCCGGCCGCCTGTGGGGCCGCTGTGAAAAGGGCTGGATTTGCCTGCGTAGCTACGCCAAGCTGGAAACCGTGACAGAAAAGGTTGAGGACAAGGAAGAGCCTATCCATGAAACTGGTACCATTACGGCTACTTGTTTGAATGTCCGTTCCGGTGCTGGCACCAACCATTCTGTGGTCGCACAGCTGTATAAGGGCGACAAAGTGACCATTCTGGAAAAGAAGACGGTTAACGGCACGGTCTGGGCCCGCACGGATAAGGGCTGGATCAGCATGAAGTATGTTGCCTGAGTTATGAATAGGAAACGAGGAGATTTCGGTATGAAATCTCCTCGTTTTTGTTGCCCAGCTGGATGCAACAAATTGGATATTTACCCGAAAGGTTGAGGGGATATCCCTCTAATCTTTTGGGAGGAAACTGATATGGTGAAACAATTTAAAATGGAAAATGGAGAGCAAAAGCTGTCAAAAAATTTTAAAATCAGAGAGTTTCGATGTAAATGCGGTAAGTGCAAGGAACTGCTTTTGGATGAAACGTTGGTGGATTGGTTGCAGAAGATTCGGGATCATTTTGGCGTTTCTGTGAATATCAACAGTGGCTATCGCTGTGTATCTCACAATAAAGCTGTGGGTGGTTCGTCTACATCACACCATATGCGGGGGATGGCGGCGGATATCTGGGTCAAGGGCATTTCTCCGAAGGAAGTGGCACAGTACGCCGAAACCATCGGTATTCAGAGGATCGGACTATATGAAGGGATGCAGGAGGGAGAGTTTGTCCACATTGGGTCTGATACTAAAAAACGCTTCTGGCTTGGTCATGCCGGAACTAAGGTGGAAACCTTTGCAGACGAAGTGGAGAAAACCTTTACGCTTACATTGCCTGTTTTGAAGCGTGGATGCAAAGGGAATGCGGTCATAGCGTTGCAAGCGCATCTGGTAGGCTATGGCTACGATCTTGCTGTGGATGGCTCCTTTGGTTCTGCTACGGAAACGGCGGTCAAAGCCTATCAGAAGGAACAGGGGCTGACTGTGGATGGTAGCGTTGGCCCTCGAACCAGAAAACAAATGCTTGGATTGCCGTGATCTGCATTGAAACTTATGATTTTCTGTGGTAAAATCTATTTAATCACGGATCAGGAAGTGTGTGACCATGGAATTTAATGAAAAACTCCAGGAACTTCGAAAGCAAAAAGGACTTACGCAGGAAGAACTGGCGGAGGCTCTCTATGTATCCCGTGCAGCTGTCTCAAAATGGGAGTCGGGGCGAGGGTATCCCAATATAGATTCGCTGAAGTCGATGGGCCAATTCTTCGGTGTATCCATTGACGAACTTCTATCCAGCAATGAAGTCCTGACCATTGCGGAAGAAGATAACAAGCAAAAAGAAAAACACTTCCGGGATGTGGTGTTTGGATTGCTGGATTGCAGCATTGCCATGTTCTTTTTCTTGCCGTTTTTTGGACAAAGCATAGACGGTGTTGTGCAGGCGGTATCGTTATTGTCCCTAAATCATATTGGTCTTTATCTGAAAATTGCCTATTGGGGCATCGTTATCGGATTGGTCTTGTCTGGCGTTATGACCCTTGCGCTGCAAAACTGCCAAAGAGCTATTTGGCTGCGAAGTAAATATAGAATATCCCTACTGCTGAATGGGGCGGGGGCGCTGCTGTGTATTATGAGTTTGCAGCCATATGCGGCAACATTCTTGTTCATTTATTTTACGATTAAGGTGCTGATGCTTGTAAAATTGCGATGATACGATAAGTATCAAGATTGCAACAGGGCGTTTCTTGTGGAGTTTCCTCCTTTTTGGTAATGTGAATTGGGCGAAAGCTCAATACCCAAAAGGAGAAATTGAAAATGAAAAAAGAAACGAAAAAGTGTATTTTACTTACAGTGGTGTTGCTTGCAGCGTTCGTACTGTGGACGCTGTTGGTGTGTTTTGTGGACGTAAAACCGATTGGACCGCAAGGGTCAACTGTTGGCTTTGCGACGCTGAACGCCGGATTTCACAACTTTACCGGCGTACGTATGTGGTTGTACACGCTCACCGACTGGCTTGGGCTTGTACCAATCGCTTTCATAATTGGCTTTGCGCTGCTGGGTTTGATACAATGGATCACGAGAAAAAGCCTGAGAAAGGTTGATTACAGCATCTTTGTTTTGGGCGGGTTTTATGTCGTTGTTATGGCGGTGTTTGTTCTGTTTGAAATGCTGGTAGTGAACCATAGACCTGTATTGATCGATGGTCGCTTGGAAGCATCTTATCCGTCGTCAACAACGTTGCTGGTCATGTGCGTCATGTCCACTGCGATTATGCAGTTAAACAGGCGCATCAAGAACAGGTGTAAACGCTAATATAAAAGTGAGCCACTTGGGCGCCAAATGCTCATGAATAATTGAGCCACCGGAAATAGTCCTCTATAATAGTCTCAGACTATGTAAGGGGGCGAACAAAGGTGGTTATTACAGTGGAAATTTACAAACAGATTCGCAAGATGCGGTTGGAGGGTATGAGCCAGCGGCAGATCGCCGCAGTACTGCATATCTCCCGCAACACCGTCAAGAAATACTGGGACGGTGACAGCGTTCCGTGGGAACGCAAAGACTACAGCCGTGAGGCCTCCGTACTTACCGAGAATATGGTGGCCTTTGTCCGGAAGTGTTTGGATGAGGACACTCACAGCCCTAAAAAACAACACCACACTGCCAGACGGATCTACGACCGTCTGGTCGCCGAATGCGGCTTTGCCGGCGGCGAGACCACTGTCAGACGTTTGGTGAAGGAGCTCCGGCAGAAGCCCCAGGAGGCCTTTGTGCCATTAGCTTTTCCGGCAGGAGATGCTCTGCAGATTGACTGGGGCGAAGCTACCGTTTATCTGAATGGTGTCAAAACGACTGTCAACCTGTTCTGTGCCCGACTCTGCTACAGCGGTGCGCCCATGGTTCTTGCTTACCGCAGGCAGAACGAAGAAAGTTTCCTGGATGCGTTGGTTCAGGTGTTCCAATATTTCGGGGGTGTTCCGAAAAGAGTTATCTTTGACAACGGCGAGGTCGCTGTCAAAGATGGCTTCGGAGCCCATGCCCGGAAACAGGCCGGTTATGCCGCTCTAGCGGCTCACTACGGCTTTGAAGCGGTATTCTGCAACCCTGCCTCCGGCAACGAAAAAGGCCTTGTGGAAGGTCTGGTGGGCTATATTCGTCGCAATGTCTGCGTGCCGGTTCCCAAAGCGGAAAACATGGAGGATCTGAACCAAATGCTCCGGGAGAAGTGCCAGCAGTATCTATCTCACCAAATTCGTGGCAAAGAATCCAATGTTGGAACCATGCTGGCTCAAGAAAAGATCCAGCTGTATCCGCTCCCCGGATACCCATTTGACCCTTGCAAACGCACCTGCGGTCGTGTGGATCGTTTTTGCACCGTTCGTTTCGATACGAACAACTACTCCGTTCCCACCGAATACTGTGGCAGAGAAGTTGCGGTAAAGGCCGGTCCTGAAACGGTTTCCATTTACTTTGAGGGACAGTGCATCGCTCAGCACTGCCGTTGCTTCGAAAGAAAGCAGTACATCTACGTACTGGAACACTATTTACCGATACTAGAAAAGAAGGGCCGGGCCATCTTCTACGCAAGACCGGTTCAGGAAACCTTGCCGGAGTATTTTATCCAGTGGCTCCGTCAACAGCATTTGACTCCTAAAGAACTGGTTGAGATTTTAAGTCGTTGCCGAAATGAGGACTGTGAAACCATAATGTCCGAAACGGCTTGCCATATCGCTCCCGCCAAAATTGAGGATACCGTTGTGGTACAAGCGGTAGACCTTCATGTCTATGACACTTTCTTGTGCGGAAAGGCGGGTGCTGCGGTGTGAATGCAACAGACGAACTGATCCGGCTTTATGCAAAGCAGTTGAAAATTCCATCCTTTGCGGAATACCATGAAGTTCTGAGACAGGCAGATCCGTCCGCTGTATTTGCGGACCTTCTGCTGGAGCTTATGAAAGCAGAAACATCATCCAGACAGGAAAACCAGAACAGGCGACGGCTGAAAGCTGCTGGCTTTCCTTACACGAAAACCATTGAGGAATTTGACTGTAGCCAGCTTAATGACACTGTTTCTCCATTATTTCTGCAGGAATTGGCCAGCTGTCAGTTCATCCAGAGCAGACAGAATGTCGTTATGATTGGAAACCCCGGCCGAGGCAAGACCCATCTAGCCATTGCCCTGGGGCTGAAAGCCTGCACCCAGGGATACAATGTGCTGTTTAAGAATGCCGCAACGTTGTCTACGGAATTGTGTGAGGCTAAGGACAACTACCATCTGGGCAAGCTGGAACGTACGTTAGCCAAGGCGGACCTGCTGATCCTGGACGAACTGAGCTATCTCAGCTTTAACCGGCACCAGTCGGAGTTGCTGTTTAAGGTCATCTCCGACAGAAGTGAAAAGAGCAGTACTATTGTGACCACAAACCTGCCGTTCTCCAAATGGACGGAGCTGTTTGAGAATACCACAATGGTAGCTGCTCTGATTGACCGGCTGACCTTCCGGAGTCATGTGCTGGACATGAACGGAGATTCTTACCGGCTGAAAGCTACCATGCGGAGCAAAACTTAGCAGGGTGGCTCAAATATTTGTGAGCGCAGTGGCTCACTTTTTCGTGGTCGTTGGTGGCTCAAAAATTCATGAGCACCTGGCTCACTTTTTCATTGACATTTACAAACAGGATCTTTAGTGTAAATGTCAATGAATTTCTTTACCACTGACACTGAAAAAGTTTACCAGCGTTGACAATGAAATAGTTTACCACTCGGTAAACTTTGACACTGAATTTGTTTACCACCCCTTCAGTCTGTCTGCGTACTGTCGGACTGGGCAGCGAACTCTGCCCGGTAGGGCTTGCTGGAATTCATGTTTAGAACAAAGCTGCGGTAAGTGAGTCGGTCAATCATTGCGGCTACCATGGTCTGGTTCTCAAACATAGTTAGCCATTCCGAGAACGGGAGGTTCGTGGATACAATAATGCTCTTGCGCTCACTCCGGTCGGCAATAACCTTAAACAGCAGCTCCGACTGGTGCCGGTTGAATGTCAGATAGCTCATTTCATCAATAATCAGCAGATCGCAGTTCGCTATCTGTTTTTCCAGCTTCAATAGCCGGTGTCCGTCCAAAGCCTCAATCAGTTCGTTGGACAGATTCGCCGCGGTGTAGAACCGAACATTCAAGCCCTGCATACAGGCTTTGAGTCCCAACGCAATGGACAGATGGGTTTTCCCGGTGCCGGGATTGCCAATCATGACCACATTCTGTTTCTGGCTTATAAAGTCACAACTGGCCAACTGTCGGATCTGAGCTTCCGACACGTGTTCCAGATAGGAGAAGTCAAACTCCTCCAGTGTTTTTGTGTAGGGAAACCGCGCAGAGCGGATCTTCCGCTTTCGGTTGCCGTCTTGTCGGTTTTCCAGTTCTGCGCGCATCAGCGATACCAGAAAGTCGTCAAACCCTTTGTCACCGTCCAACTGCCGGATTACTTCTTCATACTGGTTAAAGGTTGGCACCCGCAGTTGCTTGGCGTACATGGAAATCAGTTGCCGGTTCAACTCGTTCATCTTGCAGCCACCCCGCATTTCTCGTCATAGTATGCCAGATTGGTCTGGTTGATGTAAACGTCATTCTGGAACCGGATAACCGTATTTTTCTCTGGTTCCTCCAGATAGCTGCGAATGAGATCCACAGTGGGCGTAATACTGCCCGGAATCCGGTTCTTTGCAAAGATCACCCGGTCTTCGCCGTAGTCCACACACATCCGCAGAAGGCGTACCATGTCCTTGTTGCCTCCCGGCAGGTGCTTACCCAGATCCAGAAGTTCCTGTTTTACGGTTAGCCGGACCGGTTTGGCCTGGAAGACGCTACGGGGCTTCCGTTCCAGAAGGCCGATGTAGTGTTCCAGCTTGTAAGCTGTCTTCCCCTGACCGGAGATGCGTTCATAGGTAACAACCGTATCACGGTCACAGATGATCTCCACTTTATTGGCATAGCCCTTGACAGTGACAGCCTTTCTCAGAAAACGCACAGGTACGGAATACTCGTTCCGGTCGAAGCGGATTGTGGAGTAGTCTCCCACGGTGGGGGTAGTAATTCTGGCGGTTTCATAGCGATACGGTGCCACCGGATGCAGGCAGGTCTGTTCCGCGCGATACATCTCTTTCACCGTCTGGGAACGGCCCTGGACCTTGTGGGCATTGCGGTATTGAAGGCAGCTTTCCAGAAGCTGCTCATTCAGAGCTTCCATGGAATCCACTCTGGGCACTGGCACCAGAAAATTATTCCGGGCATAGCCCACCAAATTCTCCACCAGACCCTTCTCGTTGCCGCTGGCTACATTACAGAAGTCGGTGGCAAACACATAATGGGCCGCAAACATCCGGTAATAGTCCTGTGCAACAGCATGGAGGCCGAAACCTTCTTTGACACCGACTTTGCCGTTGTCAAAGATGAGCCGTCTGGGAACACCGCCGAAATGGTCAAACATTCGCTGCTGGGCTTCCAGAAAGCTCTCTGCATTCTGGTTCAGGCAGGCCATGACGAAGATGTCACAGCTGCAGCAGAGCCTTCCACAGAAGATCTGGATGGTTTTCCGCTCTCCACGCAGATAAATGGTGGCCTCGCCCCAGTCGATCTGGATAGCATCGCCAGGGTCATATTCCAGGGGCATATCCGCTTGGGCCGGAATGTATTGTTCTTTCATTTCGTGGACTACACGGCGCACAATGGAGTAGGAGCCGGTAAATCCCATCTCGGACACCAGACGGTCATAGATCCGCTTGGCGGTGTGAGACTGCTTCCGCAGCCCCTCCTCCTTGTCCGTTTCCAGACACATCCGAATGAAGTTTTCGACCTGCGGAGTAACCACACTCGGAGTACGCAGATATTCCTTCCGGACTCCAGGCATGATGGCTCCCTCACAGTATTTCTTTACCGTCGGCCTGGATACACCCAGTCGTTTTGCGATTGATCTCTGTGATTCTCCGGAAATATACGCCTCCCGGATCTGCGAGTAAAGTGACATCCCCACTACCATACCTTTCTCTCCTTGCTCCTAGAGTTGCCTCTATTCTACAAGGAATGTGATGTTAGTGGTAAACTTTTTCAGTGTCACTGTGGTCAAGTATTAGAGTAGCATTTACAGGAAACGAATTACAAACTCCGAAATCAGAACTATAGCATAAATCATCATAGAATCATTAGACTGCACATCAAGGAAAGCTGTAGCAACAGTAAATGCAAAGAAGATTATCATACTCTGCACAAAAATCTCTGCCACAAAACGCAGTGAATCCTGCAACCGTTGCCCAATGTTCTTCAAATAATCCACACCATTTTTTACTTGCTGAATATCTTCCTTTATTAGCGCTGTATCCTCGCTACCTCTTTTGACATACTCAAAAATCTGATCCAGCTTCTGGTTATCGGCTGAAACAAGCACATAGACGCTTTTTAGCAAATCCAAAGTAGCCCTTCCGGTTTTTATGGAATAATATCTGCTTAGTCTATCGTGCGAAATAACCTCACGGGCAAACGCAGGTTCAAATACATCCAAAATCTCACGAGTATCAATTTTTGTCAAATACTTGGTTTGTGTAAATTTCGGCTCCAGAGCCACACTTGCACGGACTTTTAGCCACACCCTCTCGGGAAAATAGCCACACCGTCACGGAATAGAGCCACGGTCTGAATTTTCCTCTATAATGATATCTGCACACGACACTGTGTGACATTTATCGAGGAGGAATTCATTTGCTCGACTACAGAAACATCCTGCGGGTCGCGTCGGACCCGCACAAGAGCATGCGCACCATGGAACAGGAACTGCGCAGCTCACACCACACCATCCGGAAGGTTCTGGATGCTGCAGAGAAAGCCGGGATATCCTGGCCGCTTCCGGAAACAGTATCCAACGAGATGCTCATGGAACTGCTGTTCCCGGAGGAGTATCAGAAAACGGCACTCTATGTTCTGCCAGATTATCCTTACATCCATGCAGAATTGGCCCGAAAGGGCGTAAACATGACCCTGCTCTGGGAGGAATACTGCACCAAGTGCAATGCCGACGGAACTGTACCTTATATGTACACCCAGTACTGCGAGAAGTACCGCCAGTGGGCCAGAGCAACCAAAGCTACCATGCGTATCCAGCATAAGCCCGGTGACACCATGGAGGTTGACTGGGCCGGTGCCACGTTGGATATCCATGATTCGGTCACCGGAGAGGTCAGCAAGGCGTATCTGTTCGTTGCCGTCCTGCCGTGCAGTTGCTTCACCTACGCAGAAGCTTGCGACGATATGAAGCTGGAGAACTGGATCAACAGCCATGTTCATGCCTACAATTACTTCGGAGGTGTGACGCGGCTGCTGGTCCCGGACAATCTCAAGACCGGCATTACAAAGAATACCCGGTATGAAACCATTCTGAACCGAACCTACCAGGAAATGGCGGAGTATTACGGCACCGCTATTGTGCCCGCCAGAGTACGCCATCCTCAAGATAAGTCCCATGCCGAGGGTGGTGTTAATTTCGCTTCTACCTGGATCCTTGCTACCCTGCGGAGCAGGAAGTTCTTCTCTGTAGAGGAAGCCCAAGCTGCTGTGTCAGAAAGACTGGAAGAATTGAATGACCGTGACTTCAAGAAGCGTCCCGGCAGCCGTCGGAAGGCTTATCTGGAGGAAGAAAAGGAATTCATGCTTCCTCTCCCCGGTGAACCCTATGAGCCTGCTATTTGGTCTCCGGACCTAAAAGTGGGCAACGACTATCTGGTCAGCGATGGAATGAACAAGTATTCCGTTCCCTATGACCTCATTGGAGAAAAGGTGAATCTACGGCTAACACCCAATACGGTAGAGGTGTTTTTCCGGGGAAGCCGTGTGGCCATCCATGTCCGCAGTAAGGTGTTCCGCAGGGATCCGGTGGTGAAACCGGAGCATATGCCCATGGAACACCGGATGTATTTGAGCTACAACGAAAAAGAATTTGCTGATTGGGCTAATATCGTTGGTCCCAGCACTGCCACTGTGGTAAGGTATTTCCTGACCAGCGGCAAGGAACCGGAGCAGGGTTATAAATACTGCGCCAGCCTGACGAAGCTCTCCGACCGTTACGGCCCGGTTCGCTTGGAAAATGCCTGTAAACGGTTGCTGTCTTTCTCTAATACCCCTTCTATCCGTACACTGAGCACCATTCTCAAGAACGGACAGGACAGGGCGCAACAGGAGCCGTCGCTCCGTAAAGAGCCTGTCCAGCACGGAATTACCCGCGGAGCGGACTACTTCCGGAAGGGAGGCAGCTCCAGATGAAGAATAACGCTACGATTGATTCTTTGAAAGCGATGCGTTTCAGTGCCATGGCCGCGGAGCTGGAGCGGCAGATCCAGGATCCTTCTACCTACACCCACATGGGCTTTGAGGAGCGTGTTGCCCTTCTGGTGGATGCAGAATGGAACAGCCGCCAGAACAACAAGCTGGTCCGCTGCGTCCGGGATGCCCGGTTTGCTGAGCCAGGTGCAGTGGTGGAAGATATTGAATACTACGAAGACCGGCATTTGGACAAAGCACAACTCCTGCGGTTTGCCACCTGTGACTTCATCTCCAAGGGGCACCACATCATTTTCAAAGGTGCCTCTGGTAATGGTAAGACCTATCTTGCCTGCGCAATGGGAAATGCTGCCTGCAGGAAGCTTCTGTCGGTGCGGTATGCCCGTCTTCCGGAGCTTCTGGAGGAGTTATCTTTGGCACAGGCCGCTGGCGAGCTGAAGAAGGCAATTAAGAGCTACCAGAAGTACGACCTCCTGATTCTGGATGAATGGCTGATCCGGTGCTTGACGCCTCAGGAAAGCTACAATCTTCTGGAAGTCATTGAGGCTCGGTGCAATAAGGGATCTATGATCTTCTGCACCCAGTACGAACCGGGTGATTGGTATGAGCGGCTGCATCCCAATTCTGAGGAACGCAGTGCCATTGCGGAGGCCATTCTGGACCGAATTATCCACAACGCCTACGAGGTGCTGATTGATGGCAAGATCTCTATGCGGGAACGCCACGGTCTAAAAAACCGGGAGGGATGAGATGATCCTGACCCGGAAGTTGCTGGACACCAAGTACAGCTGGTGGTTCCATGGCAAGCGAAACGTTGAGCGAGCCAAGCAGGAGATCCTGGAGTTGTTCTCGGAGGAACCCGATGCCTTCCATGAGTGGACCGAGCAGGACATTTATGAGCAGGCCAGAAAGATTATCTTCCGCTGGGACAATGCTTGATTAAAAAAGTCGGAGGGGTGTAACAGCCCCTCTGGCTACTGTGGCTGCGTTCCGAAACGGGTGTGGCTCTGCTCCGTGCCGGCGTGGCTAAAAGTCCGTGCAAGTGTGGCTCACACACCGGAATTCACAGTTTGATACGCTTCTGTCCTTTCGATTATTTTTTCTGAATCTATATCCAGCTCAGATCCACATCCGGAAAGCTCTCTCAGAAGGTCCAACTTGCTGGACTGATTACGAAAGTGTCTTTCAGTAGCCTTCAGTGCTGCTTCTACCGCCAAGAAATATTCCTCATCTAAGTCAGTATCTACATCCCACTCGTTAATAGCCTCTCGTGCTAAGCCTACCAGTGGCGTTGCTATCGCCGCCCCCAACATGGTTGCACCTCCTGTCTTCCATCCAAAAACGCCTGCTGCCACAGATAGCGCCGCCTCTGACACATAACAGATCCTCAGCAACCCTTTCTTCACTCTTTTCTTCTCTGATCCGCTACGGAGCATAATATATGCATCTCCTTCCGTGTTAGTATAGCCACACTATTAATGTTCATCTTCTTTGAGGATTATATTATCAACCGAGACATAAATAAAGAGTAAATTCACAATTTAATTACCAACGCCTGTGTTTGTCAATTAGAAACTGCATAAAAAGGGCTCCAAAAAGTACAGTACCCGGTCAGCACCGTTTTGGCTTTTGAGAAGCCTCATTTCTGTAGTTTGTAGAGCCAAGGCACTGCATTTTTCGTGACCATTCACGGGAC
>JBGVKN010000070.1:0-42783 GCA_045123795.1 Faecousia sp.
GTCTGCAAGCTCCCCATTATTCAATTACAAACAAAAAACAGGAGACACCTATCCGGATGCCTCCTGTAAAAATCACCGTATCATAACTTCCTACGGCGGCATTACCCGCATCAGGTTAAAGGGTCGAAGTTTGAGTACTTCCTCTCAGCCTGCTTCACAAGCTCCCCTGTATTTATTTCATTTAGTATTATACATCCGATTTTATGAAAGTACAATAGGTTTTCTGAAAATTTTATTTTTGACATAACCTGTGTAGAAGATATAAGGAAACTGTACCCCTTGATGTAGTCTTTGTGCATACGCCTCCCGCTTACCAATCAGTCTGGTTTCCTCCAGTAAACGAATCTCAGGGATTTCCATGCTAATCTAATTTTGCGCAATCAATGGATGTGTATTTGTCCAATGAGAATATTTGTTAACTTGATGTTCATACCACAAGCCTCGAATCAAAACATCAACGATATGGTTAGCAGCATCAGGCAAAACTTTAGAGAAACTTCGACGATATTATTCGTCGGCGCATTGTAAAATGAACCTGCAATAGTGACAAAAAATATCCATAGTGACGATCCAGTGGTAGAATTAAGTCACCACAACAAAACACTCGCAAAGGATCGAACACTATGGACATTCAGAATTATACCACCGAACATCGCAAAGGGCAACACCTTTTAGCGGAAGAACGTCACGAAATTGAAGTGCGGTTAAAGGATTGCTGGTCTATTTACCGAATCGCCAAGCATCTGAACAGACCTTACAATACCATCAAGAATGAGATTGCTAGAGGGACAGTGTATCTGTACAACGGCAAGGTCGCCCGGTATAAAGCAAAAGCAGGAGAACAGCAATACAAAGAGAACCGTCGCAATAGTCGTCGCCAATATAAGCGTCTGGAAGTATCCTCCTTCATCAAGTATGTGGAGGAGATGTTTGCGGAGGGATGGTCATTGGATGTTTGCGTTGGTAAGGCATTGAGATCCGGGTTGTTTTGCCGGGAACAGATTGTCTGCACCAAAACCCTGTACAACTATGTGGACAATGGTCTGCTCAGTATCAAAAACATCGATCTGCCCGAAAAACTGAAGCGCAACACCAAGGAGAAAAAAGTCCGCAAAAACAAGCGTATACTCGGTGATAGCATAGAATTACGTCCGGAAAGTGTGGAATTACGAGAGGAATTTGGTCACTGGGAAGTTGATACGGTTCTGGGCAGTAAATACGAAGATGAACCTTGTACCGTAACGATGACAGAGAGGAAAACCCGCAACTCCATCTGGCTCAAGGTGGATAACCATACCGCTGATGCGGTACAGGAGGCGATCCAAGGTGTCGTGGACAATTTTGGCATCATGGCGGCTACGGTTTTCAAAAGTGTGACCGGAGATAATGGCTCTGAATTTTCCAAACTACAGGAGCTGACCCAGCAAGGCATCAAAGTGTACTTCACGCACCCCTATTCTTCCTGGGAGAAGGGAACCAACGAGTGCCACAACAAGCTGCTTCGCAGATTTATTCCCAAGGGTATCAGCATGGCCGGATACTCAACAGAGGATATTGCCTACATGGCCGATTGGGCCAATACGCTGCCGAGAAAAATTCTGGGATACCGGACACCGGAAGAGCTGTTTGAAGCGGAGCTGGACCGCATCTATGCCATCTGAGCCGCCGGCCGCGTTTTGTTCCTCCTCCAGTCGGGGCTACGCCCCTCCCTCCGGAGGAACAAAACGCCCCTGCAGGGATCGTTACTTGTCAAAACTATTGCAACTTGCTATTGCAATTCGCCTTTTTAATATTCTATTAATGAATTGCAACAATTCCCCTCAATTTCGCTAATTGCTTTTTATTTCCGAATATTCTATAATTATTTTAGAAAACCTGTGACCAAATCTATCCGTTTGTCGAGTAGATAAGTGAAAGGGGGTGTTCGGATGGAGGATCAACAAATCGTTGCACTGTATTGGCAGCGTGACGAGCGAGCCATCGACGAAACCAGAACCAAATACAGCTCCTACTGCCGCAGTATCGCCCAGAATATCCTTAACAGCGTCGAGGATGCGCAGGAATGTGAAAACGATACATACCTCGCCGCATGGAACGCCATGCCCCCGCACCGCCCGGACATCCTCTCAACTTTTTTAGGAAAACTGACTCGGCGCATTTCACTGGACCGCTGGAAAGCCAACACCGCCCAAAAGCGTGGCGGCAACAACGTCGCACTCTCTCTGGACGAACTGGAGGACTGCATCCCAAATGCCCGCACCCTAGAAGAAATGGCCGAACATAAAGCCATATCCCACGTTATCAGCGTTTTTCTCCATCAACTTCCCCGCCGTGAACGGCAGGTATTTGTCCGGCGGTATTGGTATCTGGATTCTATTGGGGATATCGCCGACAAATTTGGGTTCACCGAAAGTAAAGTCAAAATGATGCTACTGCGCACCCGACAAAAACTGCGAACATATCTAGAAAAGGAGGGCCTATTCCATGAATAACGAATCATTGCTGGATGCCATCGGCAATATCGATGACGACTTGATTGAAGAAGCCCGCTCACCAAAAAGGGACTGGAACTGGAAGCAATGGACTGCCATCGCTGCAGCCTTCGCCATCCTAATCGGCTCCATTCTCATTTCTAAAATAGGCATTTCTCCCATCATCTCCACCGAAACATCCCCAACCGAAGGTCTACCCCTGCTTCCTGCACTCTCAGCCTCCGGTTTTGAGCAAGGCTTTGTGGGCGATCCTTCTTCTGTCGAAAGTCCGAGCAACAGCAACGCTGAGATGCGTTTTCCATTTAATGCCGTAACTGCCAAGGCAATAGAAACCTTGCCCGATACATACTCTTATGTCGGCAATCGCGAACACAAATTTCATCTGGTACGAATGGAACTCATTCGCCCCATCGTAGGGGAATTTGAGCCAAACTACTTCTACTACCTTCTGCCCGAAGCTTACATGACCGACCTAACAAGGTATGACTCATTAGTCATTTACCTTGTGCGGCAATTCAGTCATGCCGGCGATTTACTGTACAATGAAACCATACAGCAACTTGAAATTACAGATCATGCAATCATGGGCTATTATGTTTATCTGTCCGGTTCCGTCATCACCGCCTTCAACAATGGTCAATTCGACAAATCGCTCTGGTATTCCACCGATACTTGGGCAAGCGAAGTAGGTAATACACATTCTGAGCCCACAGCCCTAGCTCTTGAGGACTACGAACAGTATATCAAGGATCGTTATTCCGATATTATGGCGGAACCCTATTATGAACGAATTGAAGCTGAAAACAGGGAAGCCGCCGCAGCACTGCAATATATAGAACCCTTCCGTAACGGCATATTTATCCCCACCGTCGATACACTTGCAACCCACAACGCTTTCTACCGCCGTTACGCAAATGGCTACCCAACCAACGAAACAGTCTACATCACCCCAGACAGCGCCAGCTATTCCAAATTCCAATTCACGGCAGATGAGCTCGCTGATCTTCCGGATTTAGCATCAGGGCTGAATACCATCAACGCCGCCTACGATGCTGGGCAAATCACGCCGCCCAATCTAAAGGGCTGGGCGGATATGCGGTTTGTCCGATACGTTATCTTCGGTTGGTATGAAAAGACTGCGAATGGCATCTATGCCATCATCCGGGTCAGTTGGTGCTACGCCGATGACACTGAGATGGATTACGACAAAAAAATACATTACGATGATCAGTATTACATCGTAAGAACCGGCACAAATAGCTGCGGGATGATCAGCCATGACGAATTAACCGCATTGATCAACCCTCAATCTATCTATATTCTAGGTAAATATGGCTACGACGAAGGTGGCCGAATCCTCCCGCCATACAAAGTATGCTACTGATACAAAACCCATGCGGCTTTTTGCAGCCGCATGGGTTACTTTTCATATATATACGTTGATGACCTACGATCCACCGAACCATCCAAAAAAACCGCATGATCACGAAACAGTCGAAACCCGCATTCTTCATGCACATGAATAGAAGCCGCATTTACCTTGCGGATATGAGAATACAGTCTAACCTTCCCCTGCTGGGCAAGCTGTTCCTGAACCGCTCGTATCAAAGCATTAGCATACCCTTTCCCCCGCTGATCCATCGCCGTTTCCAACCCCGTCAACAGCATTCCATTCTTCCACGGCTCCAGCCGCAGGGCAGATACATACTGTCCCTCCACCTGCCAGACGCAGACGGCAGCCCCGGGAAGTGTAAATAAGCACTGCCGCAGGTAACCATAAATATCCTGCTCCGCCTGTGCCATCTGCTGAGCCTCAGGCTCATCAGGCCATTTCTGCCGTCCTTGTTCCAGATTGCTTTGTTCATAAACCCGCATCAGTTCCCCAAACCGCAGATCTCTCATCGAACGGATTACCACCAGCATATGCGCACACCTCTCACACTTCTCTGCCCCGATGCTACCACAGGGCTGTGGAAAAATCAAGCAGTTGTGTCCCATTTTACCCTAAAAAGTTCAGGCTTTCGACAGCTGGTTTACAAAACACCGTTTCCATAACTGTGGATTCCCATCAATATTCAAAAAGTTATTCACACTTTCCACAGGCTTTTCCACAGGTTTGGCACGCCAAACCTCCCTGTCGAAATTTGTCTTATTCAGAGAATACTTCTATTTTCATAACTTTTTCAGTCTATTTTTCTCAGATTTCAGGTTTTACATAAAATGTGTATGCAACATTTTCATGCATTTTTCATTTTTCGTCAAAAAGTGCGGAAGAACTTCTTCTTCCGCACTTTTTTCACAGGGCTTCGCCCAGTATGGACTTGGTTGCGTAGGCATTCAGGCCCATATCGGCCACGTTTCCTGCCAGAAATTCATAGTATGCCTGAGCACCGATCATGGCACCGTTGTCGCCACAAAGCTTCAGCGGCGGCAGGTAAACCTGCGCCCCCAGCCTCTCCGCAGCAGCCAGAATATCCGCCCGAACACGGGAATTTGCCGCCACACCACCGGCTACCGCAATCTTGCGATACCCGGTTTCCTCCAGCGCCCGTACCACACGAGGCACCAGCGTTTCCGACACCGCCGCCGTAAAGGCCGCACACAGGCTGGGAATATCCAGCTCCTCCCCTACCTGCTCGGCGTGATGGATCAAATTCAATGTAGCGGTTTTCAGACCGGAGAAGCTCATGTTATAAGGATTCTCACCGGGCTTTGCCACAGGAAGTGTATACTTCTTTTCATCTCCCTGCTGGGCAGCCTTGTCCAGTGCCGCACCGCCGGGATATGGCATTCCCAGCACACGGCCCACCTTATCAAAGCACTCGCCCGCCGCATCATCCAGCGTGGTACCAAGGATCTCCATGTCCGTATAGTCCTTCACGTTCACGATCATGGTATGACCACCAGATACCACAAGGCACAGGAACGGCGGCTTTAAATCAGGATACGCAATGTAATTCGCCGCAATATGCCCCCGAATATGGTGAACCGGGATCAGGGGCTTGTTCAACGCCAATGCCGCAGCCTTGGCGAAATTCACGCCCACCAGCACCGCTCCAATAAGCCCCGGCGCATAGGTCACCGCAACTGCGTCAATATCCGAGCGGCTCAATTTTGCCTGCTCCAACGCCTGGTCCGCAAGGCCGTAAATGGCCTCGATATGCATTCTGGATGCGATTTCCGGCACAACGCCGCCGTAGATTCGGTGCAATTCCACCTGAGATGCAATGCAATCGCACAGCACTTCCCTGCCGTCCTTAACAATGGCAACGGCCGTTTCGTCGCAGGAGGATTCTACCGCTAAAATGTTCAATTTTCCCACTCCTTTCGCAGAATGAGTGCATCTTCTTTTGGATTTCGGTAGTAATTAGGGCGTCTGCCCACCTGCCCGAATCCTAGCTTTTCATACAGGGCTTTTGCAGGCTCGTTGGACGCACGAACCTCCAGTGTCAAGCAATGACTGCCCGCCTCCTTCAACGCTTCCACCAACGCCAGAACCAATGCTTCCGCAATTCCCTTGCGGCGATGCTGCGAATGAACCGCCACGTTCATCATATCCGTTTCGTCACAGCAGGTCTGCGAGCCGATATAACCAACAACTTCATCCTCTTCCACTGCAACCAGCCACAGCGAGAGCTTGTTATCCAACTCGGATGCCACGCTTTTTTCACTCCACGGGTCAGAAAAGCACAGCATTTCCAACTCAGCCACCTGCCGCACATGGCTTTCATTCATCTTCACGATCATCATTTTGCGTCGTACCAGCTCTTTCCGAATTTCGCCTCGGCCATCAGGGGGACATTCAGAGCAGCAATGCCCTCCATCTCCCGGCTGATGAGCCCAGCCACTTCCGTGGCGATCTCCTCAGGACATTCTACGATCAGTTCGTCGTGAACCTGCAGCAGCAGCTTTGCCTCAGGGAAATGCTGATTCAGGGCAGTTTCTACCCGAATCATGGCAAGCTTAATCAAATCCGCCGCTGTTCCCTGAATGGGGGTGTTCAGGGCAATGCGCTCCGCACCGCTGCGGATATTGAAATTACTGGATTTCAGTTCCGGGATATACCGCCGCCGACCGAACATAGTTTCGGTGTAACCGTTCTGCCGGGCGTTTTCCACCACGTCCTTCATATAACGGCGAACGCCGGCGTAATTTGTCAAATAGTTTTCAATATAATCCTTGGCTTCGTACCGAGAAACACCGATATCCTCTGCCAAAGAGAACTCAGAAATACCGTACACGATGCCAAAATTGACAGCCTTGGCGTGTCGGCGCTGAAGGGATGTTACATCCTCCACCGCAACCCCAAAGACCTGCGCCGCCGTGGCGGTATGGATGTCCACACCGTCGCAGAAAGAACGCTGCATGGTCTTATCGTCGGCAATATGGGCCAGTACCCGCAGTTCGATCTGGCTGTAATCCGCATCCACCAGCACATGACCATCCCTCGGAACGAACATTTTCCGAATCTCCGCACCCAAATCGGTACGGACAGGGATATTCTGCAAATTCGGCTCCGTGGAACTAAGCCGCCCGGTGGCGGTCACAAGGTTCTGAAAGGTGGTGCGGATGCGCCCATCCTCCCCAATAACCTTGAGCAGTCCGTCCGCATAGGTGGATTTCAGCTTGGTCAACATTCGGTAATCCATGATCGCCGGAATAATGGGATGTTTGCTTTTTAGCTTTTCCAGCACATCTGCGTTGGTAGAATAGCCGGTCTTGGTCTTTTTCACCGGAGGGAGCCCCAGCTTATCAAACAGCAATTCACCAAGCTGCTTGGTGGAATTGATATTAAATGCGCCCTCAGAATAGCCATAAATCAGCTTTTCGCAGTCATCGATCCGCTGGGCCAGCATTTGGCCGAACTGCTCCAACTGCTGCCGGTCAATGGCAATGCCCCGGCACTCCATGCGATACAGAACGGCACAAAGGGGCAATTCGATCTCACGATACAGCTTCGCCATGCCGTTTTTCTCCAGCTCCTCTGTCAATACAGAGCGGAGATTCCACAATGCTTCAGCGCAGCCAGCGGCATCCTCATCCTCCACGCTGACCCCAAGGAAATTGGTTGCCAGCTTGGAAACGGGATAATCAGACTGTGAGGGATTCAGATCATAGGCCGCCAGTGCCGTATCAAAACCAAATTGACCAAATTCGATACCCATTTCATCCAAACGATGCATGGTGCTTTTAATATCATGACCAATGCACTCATCCCGACCGGACAGCACATACGGGTTCATCTGCACTTCCATGGGTGTCAGGGCACAAACACCTTTTTCCCATGCAAGGCCCAAACTGCCATCCCCTGCCAGATAAATTGCGCAAGGAACGTCATTATTCGGCAAATCCTGACACCGAGGCAGGCTGACGCAAGCTTTTTGTGGCTTAGGAGCCTCCACCGCCGCCCCACGCAGGCCGTATTTGTCGATGAGCCGCACAAATTCTAATCGCTGGAACAACTCATACAGTGCAGGCTTGTTATAAGGCTGGACGATAGCATCCTTCGGCTCAAAATCGATAGGTGCTTCAGGGCAAATGGTCGCCAGTTCATAGGAAAGATAGGCGTTTTCCTTTCCTGCCACCAGCTTTTCCCGTAGCTTGGGGCGAATGGAGGTATCGTCGATATTTTCATAAACCCCGTCCAGACTGCCGAATTTCACCAAAAGCTCTGTGGCAGTCTTAGGGCCAACACCGGCAACACCAGGGATATTGTCAGAAGAATCGCCCATCAGTGCTTTCAGATCAATGAGCTTTTTCGGCTCAAAGCCGTATTCTTCCCGGAATTTCGCCTCGTCGTACAGGGTGGCCGTGGTTTGTCCCGCCTTGGAGATCACCAGCTTGATGTGAACGTTTTCGTCAATAAGCTGCAGGCTGTCCCGATCCCCAGTGACCACCACACACTCCCAGCCGTTATTGGAGCAAATCTTGCCTACGGTGCCGATTACGTCGTCGGCTTCCCATCCCTGACACTCATAAATCGGGATATTCATGGCTTTTAAGACATCTTTCATCACCGGCATCTGCATGGCCAGCTCCTCCGGCATCCCATGCCGGGTAGCTTTATAGCCATCGTAACGCAAGTGGCGGAACGTGGGGCCATGGAGATCAAAGGAAACGCAGACCGCATCGGGCTGTTCTTCCTTTTCCATCCGTTCCAGAATGTTCAAAAAACCGTAGATGGCATGGGTATAAAGCCCCTCACGGTTAGTCAGGGGCTTTACACCAAAATAGGCACGATTTATGACGGAATTACCATCAAGAATCAGTAATTTCATACTTTTCTCCACTTTGCGCCCTGTGGTGTGTCGATAATCTCAATACCACGGGCCTTTAGTTCGTCACGGATGCGGTCAGCTTCCGCCCAATTCTTTGCCTTCTTGGCTTCGGTACGAGCCGCCACCAGCGCATCGATCTCGGGATCGGCATTTTCTGCCTCTTTCCGAGCGTTTTCTGCACGGACTTTTTCAGCATTTTCAAGGAGATTCAGGCTCAGAACCTGATCGAAATCCTTCAAAACAGCCAGCTTGGTTGCATCATTGCACTTGGCCTTCAGTACATCGTACACGGCAGTCACCGCCAAGGACGTATTCAGGTCGCCGTTCAGTGCATTAACGAAACGCTCTTTAAGCTGGTCGAATGCGGTGGCATCCACTTCACCCTCGTCCTTAAATGTAGCAATTTTCGCAATCAGCTTATCGTAAGCCGTAACCGCATTGTCGAGGTTCTCCCAAGAGAACACCAGATTTCGGCGATAGTGACTCTGCAGGCAGAACAGACGGTAGGCCATGGGATCATAGCCTTTGCTTTCCAGCAAGGATACTGTCAGGAACTCACCCTTGGACTTGGACATTTTGCCCGTATCCGTATTCAGGTGGTGAACATGGAACCAATAATTGCACCACTTATGACCCAAATAGCTTTCAGACTGAGCAATCTCGTTAGTGTGGTGAGGGAACGCATTGTCAATGCCACCGGCGTGGATGTCCAGATCGCCACCCAGATGCTTCATGGAAATGCAGGAGCATTCAATATGCCAACCGGGATAGCCCACACCCCAGGGAGAATCCCATTTCAGCGCCTGATCCTCGAACTTACTCTTCGTAAACCACAGAACGAAGTCGTGTTTATTCTTTTTGTTGTTATCCTCCTCAACGCCCTCACGAACGCCGACAGCCAGATCTTCCTCGTCATGGTCGTTAAAAACATAATACTTATCCAGCGTGGAGGTATCAAAGTACACATTGCCGCCGGCGAAGTAGGCACTGCCCTTTTCCAGCAGAGTCTGGACCATGTGGATATATTCATCGATGCAGTTGGTGGCGGGCTCCACCACATCGGGACGCTTAATGTTCAGCTTATCACAGTCCGCAAAAAAAGCATCCGTATAGAACTTGGCAATGTCCATAACGGTCTTATTTTCACGCTTTGCACCCTTGACCATCTTATCCTCGCCGGTATCGGCATCGGATGCCAAATGGCCCACGTCCGTGATGTTCATAACTCGCTTGACGTTATAACCCAGATAACGCAGAGACTTTTCTAACACATCCTCCATGATGTAGGTACGCAAGTTGCCAATATGGGCATAGTGATACACCGTAGGACCGCAGGTGTACATTTTCACCAGCTCGGGATTTTTAGGAACGAACAGTTCCTTCTTGTGGGATACGGAATTATAAAGATACATATAGATTACCCTCCATTGGATAGTTTATAATAAAAAACGCCCCTCATACCATTCGGTATAAGAGGCGGGTAAAAACTCGCGGTTCCACTCTCATTTATCGCTCAATGAAAATTCGCTCCCAGACGCACTTTCACGCATTACTTCCGCCGGGGCTTCCAGCCCATGACCCCCGCTCTCTGATAGAAGAAAAATTGCGATACTCTTTCCGTTCATCGCGATATGCAGTTTTAAACATTTTACCATCCCAGACAGGCTGTTGTCAAGTTTTACTAAAAGGTAAATTTTGATTAAATCGTTGCTGTTTGACAAAATATATGATATAGTGTATTAAAATCAACGAATTCGCATCTCAGGAGGCATCCTTATGAAAAAAACACTTGCCGCATTGCTGTGCCTGTGTCTGGCATTGGCCTGTGTGGGCTGTGGCACCGGCCCTGCATCGGGTAATACATCTACCTCCGGCTCCGGCAATATCCCGGATGATCTGGTTACAACACCGAGCACTGAACCCTACCACTCCGAACCGCTCCAACAGCCTATGCATGGAATCTCCATGGTACCCGTCAGCGAAGACACTCTTGCCGATGATGGCGAAGTGATCTTCACCCGCTCCTATCAAAAAATCGGACTGATCCTCAACGGCAAAGATACACAGTCCGTGATCGCCGCAGACCTGAACCAGCGGACCACCGAATTTTTGTCCGACAGCACAGAAATGATCAATGATGCGAAGCTGGAATACGCTGATGGTTCCGAATACTGGTCCCCGTATTTTATGGATATCAGCTACACCCCTACTCGAATTGACCAGTCGGTGCTGAGCCTGTTCTGCAATTATGTGGTACAATCCGGCGGTGTCCACCCTTTCCAATACACCGACTCTATTACTTACGATCTTGTCACCGGCAGTCCGCTGAAATTGACCGACATTCTGGCAAGTAACTGTACCGGCTCTGACCTAAGCGTTTTGATAGAAACTGCTTTGGAGCCTGTATCCGAGGAACTGTACTTCGATTATCAGGACAGCCTAAATGGTATCTTCTCAGCTAATCTGAGTAGCATCACCAACTGGTATTTCTCTCATACGGGACTATGCTTCCACTTCGCTCCATATGAGATTGCCCCCTACTCCTCCGGCACCATCATCGCTACCATCCCCTACAACCAGCTAGAAGGTATTCTGCGGGAGGAATTCTTCCCCACTGAACTGGAGGATGCTAACGGCAGCTTGTACGCAGAATTCTTCCTGCCGGACGACACAGAGCGATTTACGTTCCTTGCAGAGGTTACATTGGATGCTGGTGGTACTAAAATTCTGATTCATCCCGACGCAACGGTAACGGATGTGAGAATCGAGCAAGGTGACTGGACCTACGACGGTTCCAAGTTCATTCCTGTATCTACGATTTTCGCCGCTGACTCCCTCGGTCTTGGCAACGGTATTGTCCTCACCGCCGATTTGAGCAGTAATGCAACACCCCTGCGGTTGGTATACAGCTCCGGCGGTCAGGAGGTTTCGGCAATTATCGTCTACGATGAAGCCGGTGACAGCATTCAACTGGCCCATGGTTGATACACAAAGGACGCATCCACATGGATGCGTCCTTACTTTTTTACTTCTGCATGACCTCACGCTGGTACTGGGCAATACCCTTCGCCAGAATTTCCATGGCACGCTCCAGATCCTGCTGCTTGAGAACATAAGCGATGCGAACCTCGTTGACGCCCTTGCCGGGAGTTTCATAGAAAGGCGCACCGGGAGCAAACATAACGGTATCGCCCTTATCATCGAATTCTTCCAGCAGCCAACGCTGGAACTTATCCGAATCGTCCACCGGCAGGCTTGCCATGACGTAGAACGCACCCATGGGCTCCTCCACCACAACGCCGGGAATCAGGCGCAGGCGGGAAACCACCGTATCCCGGCGACGCTGGTACTCCGCCTTGCACTGGCGGAAGAAGTCATGGTCCACATCATAAAGGGCTGCTGCGCCCAGCTGATCGATGGTGGCCACCGCCAGACGAGACTGGCAGAACTTCAGGATCGCAGCCTGCAGCTCCTTATTCTTGGTGACAACGCAGCCCACACGGGCACCGCAAGCGGAGAACCGCTTGGAAACGGAGTCAATGATGACAAGGTTATCATCGATATCATTGAACCGGGCCATGGTGGGAACGCCGAACTTATCATCGTAGCAGAATTCCCGGTACACTTCGTCGCAGATCAGGAACAGGTCATGCTTCTTAGCGATATCTGCGATCATGCGCATTTCTTCCTGATCCAGCACCACACCGGTGGGGTTACCGGGGTTGGTGATCATAATAGCACGGGTGTTCTTGGTGATCAAGCTTTCGATTCGCTCCCGCTTGGCATAGCGGTACCCCTCCCAAGGATTGGTGGGCAGAGCACGAATAACACCGCCCGCCGCATGGACGAAGGTGGTATAGTTAGGATAGTAAGGCTCGGGGATAATGACCTCGGTATAAGGGTCCAGAATGGACAGGCAGGTCAAAAGCAGAGCTTCACTACCGCCGGTGGTGATCAGGATATCGTGGGGGTCCAGATCAACGCCCAGCTCCTTATAATAGTTCTGCACCGCATCGATCAGCACAGGCATACCGGGGGATGCTTCGTATTCCAGTGTTCTTGCATCATAGGATCGAATGGCATCATAATAAGCCTGCGGGGTGGGAAGATCCGGCTGGCCGATATTCAGGTGGTAGATCTTTTTTCCCTGTTTTTTTGCCGCCACCGCAAAGGGGTGGAATTTCCGCATGGGAGAGGGCTCACAGCGGTTTGCGTTGATGGATATCTGCATAATGTACCTCCACCGGCCATAGTGCCGGTTTTTTGCTTATAGTCAAGTATCAGGCGGCACAGTTCAGGACTAAGAACCGCCAGTGCGATCAAATTTGGAATGGCCATCAGGCCGTTTATAGTTTCTGCAATCAGCCAGACAGTGCCGGTATTCAGCACGGCACCGATCACCACCGTGATTGCCTGAAGCCATGCAAACTTTTTCCATACACTTCTGCCGAACAAAAATTGGGCGCATCGGGCACCGTAAAGCCCCCAGCCAAGCACCGTAGCAAAGGCGAATAAACACAACGCCACAGCGATGAACACCTTGACCCAATCCCCCAGCACGGTGGAAAAGGCATCGGTGGTCAGGCTGACTCCCACATCCGTTCCATAGGGAACGGCAACACCACTGCACAAGATCACCAATGCAGTCATAGTGCAGATCACAATGGTGTCCAGAAACACTTCCATAATGCCCATGAGTCCCTGATCCACAGGATGCTTCACATCGGCACTACCGTGGGCAATACCGGCGGTTCCCATGCCGGCTTCGTTGGTAAACACACCCCGGGAAACCCCGGTGCGCAAAGTCGTCATCAAGGTGCCGATCACGCCGCCTGTCGCAGCTTGGGGTGAACACGCCCCATGAAGGATGGATGAAAACGCAGCCGGAATGGCATCGAAACGCAAAATCAGCACAACACCCCCCAGCAGCAAATACGCCGCTGCTGCAACGGGCACCAGTTTTTCTGCTACCGCACCGATCCGTCCGGCCCCGCCCAAGAGCATGAACAGAATGACCACCGCCAGGATCAGTCCCATGGTAAGATCTCCCTGTCGGGTGACAGTTCCCCCGAAGGCGGTAATGCAATCGTTCAATCCGGTAATGACAGCGTTGATCTGTGTGGCGTTACCCACTCCGAAAGCCGCAACCACGCCGAAAAAGCTGTACACGCCGCCGAGCCATGCCCAGCGTTTGCCCATTCCGTTACTGATGATATACATGGGGCCGCCCAGCCGTTCACCGCCTTCAATCACCCGGTAGTGTACAGACAGCGTTGCCTCTGCCAGCTTGGTGACCATGCCGAGAATGGCGCAGACCCACATCCAAAAAATCGCCCCAGGGCCGCCGATGGCAATCGCTCCGGCAACACCGGCTAGGTTTCCGGTGCCCACCGTAGCCGCCAAGGCGGTACACAGCGCTTGAAAGGGAGAAATCCCATCGCCACATGGCTCCTTGCCGGTCAGTCGCCGCCAAAAAGAACGGCACGCCGCCGGAAACAACCGAAGCTGAACAAAGCTTGTACGGATGCTTAAGTACAGCCCAACGCCCAAAATCAGAACCAGCGCAGGCACACCCCACACCAGATCATAGGCATTTTCCAGTATTACGCCCATAGTACCTCCCTAGCATACCACCAAATTGCCTGCCTTGCAAGAGAAATCTTTCTCACAGTGACATTTTTCCGCAAAAAAGCGGCCCTCGTGATCGAGAACCGCTTTCGTACTTATTCCCAAGTGGCCCAGATTTCCGGGCAGAAGCCGACTGTGGCTTGCTTTCCATTGCGGACGATAGGAGTTTTCATTAAGGAAGGGTCATCAAAAACCTTGTCCTCCTTTGCCCGTTTATCGTCCATGTATTTCAGCAGGGTCACCTGATCGGACTTGCTATTCCAGTCGATCAGATTATCGATGCCACCCACAGCACGGAGCACGCTGTCAAATTCCTTACCGGACAGTCCGAACCGCAGAAGGTCGACGGACTGATATTTGATCCTACGCTCCTTGAACCAACGCTCCGCTTTCTTTGTATCGAAGCATTTGGATTTTCCAAATATCTGAATGTTCAATATGTCACCTCCATCAGGCAAAGCCCTTGTGCGCCCACGAGCACACCGGCATCTGCCCGGTTTCCGCCGAATAGTGTGGGAATACTATCCGCATCACGCTGGTGTAAGCCAACCTCCACCAGTGTTCCAACAATGATACGAACCATGTTGTAGAGAAATCCGTTACCGGTCACATCGAATTGAAGCTCCTCCCCTATCCGGGTGATGGTAATGGCATCAATGCGCCGGACAGTAGATTTCTTTTTCGATTTTGCGGCACAGAAAGCAGAGAAATCATGCTCGCCCAGAAGATGGGCCGCCGCTTTTTCCATGACCTGAATATCTAGACTTTGCGGCACAACAGTTACGAAACGGCGCTGGAATACACAAGGTAGATCACTGTTCCAGATTCGATAGCGATAAGTCTTTGCCTTGGCATTCAGCCGGGCGTGGAATCGTTCATGCACGTCCATACAGGAGTATATGCCGATGTCCTCCGGCAAATACCGCCGAAGCTGGGACAAAATCTCCTCTGCTTCCATGGTGCTGTGACAATGGAAGTTTGCCACCTGCCCCATGGCGTGGGCTCCCGCATCGGTGCGTCCACTACCGGACACTTCGATGGGCTCATTCAAAATTCTGCTGAGGGTCTGCTCCAGCTTGCCCTGGATGGTGTTATCCACGCTGGCAAGACGCTGCCAGCCCCGGTAACGGGTGCCGTCATAGCAGATATCAATTCTGAGATTGCGCATATTCTCTCAATTCCTCTCTAGCTTCCCGTTCGTTATCCGCAGAGAACAGGAACTTGCCGCTTCTGTCGTATACCTGAACGTGTCCGTGAACATTACGAATAGAGAACATAATCATCAAACCTTTCATTTCTTTTCTTTGATGATATGTTAACACAGATAATGTCCAATAAGTCGGACTGATTAAGCGTTTTCGATATTTAGGTAAATTGTTGTTTAGTTGATCAGTGACGCACTAAAAAAGAAGTATGTCATTGCGAGCCAGTGCGTACACTGGCGTGGCAATCTCCCGGATTTTCCGACATTTTCGGTGGTAGTCGTAACAATTGCGCATCGCCATGGGGGATTGCCACACCAGTGACATCGGTCACTGGTTCGCAATGACAGATTGTCTAA
The DNA here is from genome assembly GCA_045123795.1 of Faecousia sp. Taxonomy (GTDB): domain Bacteria; phylum Bacillota; class Clostridia; order Oscillospirales; family Oscillospiraceae; genus Faecousia. The sequence continues at coordinate 15,960 of JBGVKN010000070.1, forward strand.
ACAACAATTTATCTACTTAAACCACTTCGTAGCCGGCGTCGGTGATGGCCTTTATCAGAGCATCCGTGTCGGCAGTACCGGTGACGGTGACGTTCTTTGCCTGCAGGTCTACCACAGCATCCACAGTGCCGGGAACAGCCTTACAGACCTTTTCAACCATCGCCTTGCAGTGGGGGCACATCATACCATTGACATTGATCACAGTTTCCATTTTAGTTTCCTCCTTAATGATTTCAGGTTCTTCCACCGGAATTGCCACGGCGGTTTTCGACTTAAACAGACGCAGGCGCAGCGCATTACTGACCACGAACACAGAACTCATGCTCATCGCCGCCGCACCCAGCATGGGACTAAGCTGCCAACCAAAAGCCGGATACAGCGCACCTGCTGCAATAGGGATACACAGGGCATTATAGAAAAATGCCCAGAACAGATTTTGCTTGATATTTCGGATGGTTGCCTTACTCAGCTCCACCGCAGACGCTACGCCGGAAAGGGATCCGGACATCAGCACGATCTGAGCCGAATCCATGGCGATATCCGTTCCGGCTCCAATGGCCATGCCCACATCCGCTGTCACCAGCGCCGGAGCATCGTTGATGCCGTCACCTACCATCAAAACTTTGTGCCCCTCCTGCTGCAGGCGCTTCACCGCTCCTGCCTTATCTCCGGGGAGTACATCGGCGATCACATGGGTGATGCCAGCCTTAGCCGCAATAGCCTTCGCTGTCTTTTCATTATCGCCGGTAAGCATCACTACGTCAAGATGCAGTTTTTTCATTGCAGCCACTGCGGCTTCAGAATCTGCTTTTAGAACATCCGCCGCTGCAATAGCGCCCAAATACTGCCCGTTCATAGCAAAGTATAGGGGCGTTTTACCCTGCTGGGCAAGGTCTGGATAATCAGGAACAGCAATTCCCTGCTCCTGCATCAGCTTCCTATTACCGCCAAAACAACGCACGCCGTCAACAATAGCAGTCACGCCCCGACCGGGCAAGGTTTCAAATTCCTCTGCATTGGGATAAGAAATCCCTTTCGCACGTTCCAAAATAGCCTTCGCAAAAGGATGCTCAGAACGTACTTCCAGCGACGCCGCAATGGGCAGGAGCTTCTTTTCATCGCCCATGATATCCGTTACCACAGGATTTCCGGTGGTCAGTGTACCGGTCTTGTCCAGCACGACAGTATCGACCTTATGCAGGTTTTCGAGAGATGCCGCATTTTTAAACAGTACGCCCATACGAGCACCCCGTCCTGTACCAACCATGATCGCAACCGGGGTTGCAAGCCCCAGCGCACAGGGGCAGGAGATCACCAACACCGCAATAGCAGAAGTCAGGGAGAATTCCAACGTCTGCCCGGCGATCATCCAGACCGCAAATACCACTGCGGCAATAGACATAACCGTGGGCACGAAAATACCGGCAATCTTGTCTGCAAGGCGGGCAATGGGTGCCTTGGAGCCGCCAGCCTCTTCAACCATGCGAATGATCTGGGCAAGGGTAGTATCCTCCCCCACCTTATCCGCGCGGAATTCCAAGTAGCCTGAGCGATTGATGGTGGCCGCCGCCACTGTATCTCCAACCGTTTTTTCCACAGGGATGCTCTCTCCGGTCAGAGCGCTCTGATCGACCGAGGCACTGCCTTTGAGGATCACGCCATCCACCGGGATGGAGCCGCCGGAACGGACGATGACCGTATCCCCAACACGGACTTCCTCTACCGGAATCTCCATTTGCTTTCCGTCCCGGAGGACGGTTGCTGTTTTGGGGCGCAGATCCATCAATTGCCGGATAGCATCGCCGGTACGGCCCTTTGCCCGGGTTTCAAGGAACTTCCCCAAAGTTACCAGCGTTAAAATCATGGCGGCGGATTCAAAATATAGATCGCCGCTGTATTCGATCACGGCATCCCAGTTTCCACGACCCATAGCATTTGCCATCAGGAACAACACTGCTACACCGTAAACCATCGCCGCACCGGAACCCACTGCAATCAAAGAATCCATATTGGGCGCACGGTGCCACAGGGCTTTCAGTCCACGGCTGTAATAACTGCGGTTCAGGTACAACACCGGCAAGGTCAAAAACAATTGCAGCAATGCGGCAGTCATGGCGTTTTCCACCCCATGATACCAGCTTGGCATAGGCAGTCCCACCATGTGACCCATGGTGAAATACATCAAAATCACAAGGAACACTGCTGATCCAATGATCCGCTTTTTCATTTGCTTTCGTGCATCGTCCTGCGGTGCTTCCGATTTCTTTTTCTGACCTGCAAGAGAAGCACCATAGCCGGCGTTTTTTACCGCCGTTTCAATGGCAGTGTGGATACTTTCTTCCCTTGCCTCCACGGTCATAGAGCCTGCAAGAAGGTTGACCTCCACCTTCTCCACGCCGTTTACCGCCGCCGTTACCTTTTCTACCCGGGCCGAACAAGCGGCACAGGTCATGCCTGTTACATCAAATTTCAATTTCATGCAATCAACTCCGGTTGACATCGTAGTATCTTTATGATACTATTTTATCATCTCGTGCGAAAAACGCAAGTACGTACTTTTTTGTGCCATACTATCCCGTGCAGCACAATGAGAATTGTCCTGTGAAGCCGCCAAGGGGCTAATCGGCGCATATTTCCCACCCCAAACCAACTAAAGATTAGAAAGGACACATATTATATGAGAATTAAAATTCTTTCTGACAGCACCTGCGACCTGTCCAAGGCTCTTCTGGAAGAAAACGATATCACCGTAGTCCCCCTGACTGTCATCAAAAATGATGAGCAATTCAAAGACGGCGTATCCATCACCCCCGACGTGATCTTTGAGCACGTTGCCAACGGCGGCAGTCTGTGCACCACCTCTGCCAACTCCGTGGGCGAGTATGCCGATTGGTTTGAAAAGTATGCCCCTGAATACGATGGTGTCATCCACATCAACATCGGCTCCGGCTTCTCCAGCTGCTATCAGAACGCCTGCCTGGCTGCTGAGGATTACCCCAATGTTCGAGTCGTAGACTCCATGAATCTGTCCACCGGTCAGGGTCTGGTGGTGCTGGAAGCAGCTCGGCTGGCGAAAGAGGCTACTGATCTGGATGCTCTGGCTGATGCCATTCGAGAGTTTACTACCCGTGTTGAAGCCAGCTTCCTGCTGAGCCGTCTGGATTACATGGTCAAGGGCGGTCGCTGCTCCTCTGCCGCTGCTCTGGGTGCCAATTTGCTGAACCTGAAGCCCTGCATTGAGGTTAAGAACGGAAAGATGGCTGTGGTAAAGAAGTATCGTGGCAATTTTGAAAAGTGCCTGCCCATGTATGTCAAGGATCGTCTGGCTGACCGTGAGGACGTGGATCGTGACACCCTGTTCGTCACCAAGACCCCTGTCAGCGATGAGGCCTACGCCGCTGTGATGAAGGCCGTTGGCGAATATGGCAATTTCCTGAACACATATGAAACCGACGCAGGCTGTACTGTGTCCTGCCACTGTGGCCCCGGAACTCTGGGTGTGCTGTTCGTTCGCAAGTAAAGATCCATCGCCGCCGGAACTCCGGCGGCGATTTTTTGCTTGTATTTCTATGGCGTTATGATATACTGATACTATATCTCAACAAATAACGAGGGAAAATATGGATTACAATACCCTTTTAGATTTGGCCACGGATCTAGGCTATGAGCTTGCCATGTGCGGTGCGGAAACATTCCGGGTGGAGGAAAGTGTGGAACGGGTTTTGATGACCTACGGCATCAAGTCCGAGGTTTTTGCCATCCCCAACTGTCTGACCGTCAGCATCGAAACCGCCGAGGGAAAGCCCATGACCCGGATGCGGCGCATCGGCTACCACGGTAACGACTTGGACGGCGTGGAACGTTTTTCCGGTCTGAGCCGAGCCATCTGCAACCGCAAGCCTGACCCAGACGACGCTAAACAATGGCTGGAGCATGTGCGTTCCACAAAGCGGGCTTACCCCATGCTGATTGAACTGCTGGGCAATTTCCTTGGTGCTTTTGGCTTTGCCATGGTCTTTGGCGGCAGCATTGTGGATGGACTGTGCGCCGGTGTCTGCGGCCTGGTGGTAGGCGTGGTCAACCGATTTATGGATACACTGAAAGCCAACCAGTTTTTCCGCATCATTGCTGCGGCCTTCCCCATGGCGTTGCTGGCCTACGCCATGCAGGCGGTGGGGCTTTCCCGCAACGCAGACATGGTAACCATCGGTGCGCTGATGATTCTGGTGCCCGGTCTGCTGTTTACCAACGCCATGCGGGATATCATTTTTGGTGATACCAATTCCGGCACCAACCGAATTGTTCAGGTGTTCCTGATTGCCGCAGCCATTGCCATCGGCACTGCCGCAGCGTGGAACCTGGCCGCCGCCCTGTGGGGGCCGCCCAACAACGCAGACAGCAGTATTGGTCTACTGGCAAGCTTGCTGCCCTGCTTCATCGGGTGTATCGGCTTTTGCATCATCTTCAACATCCACGGCAAAGGCGGATTGCTGTGCGCCCTTGGTGGCGTGCTGACTTGGATCGTATATAGCCTGACGATTCGTTTCGGCTGCAGTGATCTGATCGGCTATTTCTGGGGCACATTATTTGCGGCGGCCTATGCCGAAACCATGGCCCGCATCCGTAAATATCCCGCCATTTCCTATCTGGTGGTGTCTATCTTCCCCCTGATCCCCGGTGCAGGTGTGTATTACACCATGCGCTATGCTGTACAGGGCAACATGGATGCCTTTGCGGATCAGCTCATGTACACCGCCGCCATTGCAGGCATCATGGCAGTGGCCATTTTGCTGGTGTCCACCAGTGTAAGACTGTGGAACAACTGGAAGGTAAGGAAAGAATAAACAACTGCGTGGCACCATAAGGTGCCACGCAGACTTTTTATTTGTAATAGCAGATACGCTCACTGAAGAACTGGTGATCGTGATCAACTCCGCATCCACTCATCGCATTGCCATTTTCATCGACGGGAGGATTCAGATGAAGGATGATTTCCGTACTCAAGCACAAATACCCCTCGCTGTCAATTTCAAGATAATACCCCGCTTCACCACCACGTTTTGACTTCTCATCCAGCTTTGCTTTCGCAGCGTCATAGGCTTCTTTGGTGGCATAAGGCAAGTATCTGGCGTATTCGCCGTAATCTCCGCGAATGTCAATGACTGTACCATCTTCGTTCAGAAAAACCTTATAAACCTCTCCAGTATATAATCCAAAGAGTTTTAGTCGGTAATCCACGGATGCCATTCTGTCGATCGGGTGTCTAGAGAATGATATTAGGTAATGACCCAAATCTGTCAGACCGAACTTCTTCTTAATTGCCGTATCCGCAATCATCTGCAGCGCATCATCATCCAGCACGGTGGAATTCACCTCTACCTTTAGCGCTGTGATCTCATACTTGGGTTTGTAGCCACCATCCGGATACTCGTCAAAGTCTTCCGATTCCTTTTTACCGCCATTAGAGTATGTAACCTTGACAGGTTGCCCCTCGGATAGACCCTCCATATCAGACCAGTAGACCTTGTATAATTTACCGTCATAGCTTATGGCATAGAAACAATTCGTTTCAAAGGCAGGGCAGGATGGCTCACTGTATGCAATCTTCATATTGACTTCATATGTCAGATCAGACTGAGGAACAGTATTATTCCGTTGATAGACTTTGTAAACCATTGGGCTGGTAATTTCAGCTACCGCAAAGTATGTGATATCTCTTCCCTTGATGGTATACACCGTATATTTGGGTCTGATTTCATCCGAGCCAAAGATACACGTTGTAATTGATATGGATTCGGCAATGCAAAGCCCAAGCTGGTCTTTCTCTACGGTTTCTCCTGTTGGATAATGGTTATGGCCATAGATTACCAGATTGTTGCCGAAATAAACACAATTCTCCATGCCTAACTGACTTTCAATCCACAGCTTTACAGCTTCGTCAGGCACATCATCACCGGCCTGTTCCTTCAGTGACTGAAAATCCCCTAAGATCTGCAAATCAACGTAATTGTATGCGTTGTGGTCACATCTATGCTGCCGCAGGATATACTGCATTCCCTCCAAGGAAACCGCAGGAAGTTGGTTCAACTGCTCCTGCAGAATTGGCTGGTCGCTTTTTCTCGTTAGACCGCACCATATCTCTTGATCCTCTTCCCAAACAAAGAGTACAAACCCTTCCTGATATTCCATAGTAAAATATTCAGGAACAAGCTCTGCCAAATCCCACACATACTCCGTTGTTACTTTTCTGTTGCCAGAGGGGGCTTTCAGCTTAAGATCATGGAGCGGGTTTGTTAAGAAGCACACCACCAATACGATTGATGCCACCAGCGCCGCCAGAATGATCCAGATCGTTGGCTTTTTATAGGTTAATACGGACCTGATACGGCCCTTGACCCCCTGCTCTCCAAAGGCCAGCGGGCAAGCGGCAACATACTGACGTGTTGCGGCGCAGGACAGTAAGGCTTCAGAATACTGTTTGCGTGCCTGCAAATCCATGCCCTTGATGACCCGTTCATCACAGGCGGCCTCGATATCCCGGCACAGCAGAATATAGGCCAGCCACATCACCGGATTGAACCAATGGATTGCCAGTAGCACAAAACCTAATGGCTTCCACCAGTGATCCTTCCGGCACAGGTGAGCTCGTTCATGGGCCAATACGCTTTCCCGGCAGTCATCGGACAAATTGGATGGCAAATAAATCCTAGGGCGGAGAATGCCCAGAATAAAGGGCGAAGCCACATTGTCACACAGCCATGCACCGCCCTGCTCGACAGAAGGGGCAACCTTTCGCCGCAGAAGCAGATAACTGCCCAGACCGTAAGCAGCCATCACCGCCATGCCGGCGACCCAAACTATGCCAAGGATCTCTTCCCAAGGGATCACATTTGACTCACTTGCCTGTGGTACTGTGGTTTGGGGCAGATCGGCTGGAGGTTGGACTGGGGTGATCACAGATGTACTCTGCGACTGCCCAAACACCACCGACGAAACCGGCTGGCTATCCGGGATCAGGCTGGCTTGACTTTCCGGCAAGCTGGGACAAATCAGACGCAGAGCCACCATGGCCCAAAGAATGCAGTGGAGATATTTGGGGGCTTTCTTCAATACAAGCCGCAAGAGTATCACCGCAAGAGCCAGCCATGTGGCAGAAACGCTCATGTCCAGAATCTGAAAGAACAATCCCTTCATTATGATCCCTCCATTCCGTCGATCATACGGCGAATCTCCGCAATTTCCTGTGCAGTCAAGGCTTTTCTGGAGGAAAATGCCGCAATGAAAGCTGGCAGTGAGCCATCAAAGGATTCCTCTACAAAGCGCTGGCTTTGCAAGGCATAAAACTCATCCCGGGAAATCAATGCGGTCACTTCCCCGCGCTCATTGCGGAAAATACCACGCTCGCACAGTTTTTTCAAAACAGTGTATGTGGTAGATTTCTTCCAACCCAATTTCCCCTCACACAGGCGCACCAGCGCACCGGAAGAAATGGGTTCATTTTGCCATATCAGATCCGCAAAGCGGGCTTCCACAACACCCAATTTTCGTTCATCCATTTGTTTCACCTCCACTGGTCTATTCTCTATCGACCTTCCACCTTTAGTCTATCAGCAATAGACCGTTTTGTCAATAGAAAATTGCCGAAAGAAATATCTTTCGGCAATTTGTTTACAGTTTTGAAAAGATTGCGCCCAAGCGGTCATGGAACACCAGATCTGCCCGGTGGTCATAGGGCGTTGCGTCCCGGTTGATGAGGACAAGGCGGTTGCCACGATAGTAATTGATCAGTCCCGCCGCCGGGTACACCGTCAGGCTGGTACCTGCCACGATCAGCAGATCCGCATCCATAATGGCGCAGATGCTCCGCTCGATGGTTTCCTCTTCAAGCCCCTCCTCGTACAACACCACATCCGGCTTGACGATGCCGCCGCAGGTGCAACGAGGGATATCCGCACAGTCCCGGACAAATTCGGCGGAATAGAATTGGCGGCAACGGGTGCAATAGTTACGCAGGACACTGCCGTGGAGTTCCAGCACATTTTCTGAACCTGCTTTTTGATGAAGACCATCAATGTTTTGGGTCACAACGGCGCTAAGTTTCCCCTCCCGTTCCCAACGAGCAAGCACCTTGTGGGTAATGTTGGGCTCAAAGCCCAGCGGCATCATCTTTTCCCGGTAAAAGCGGAAGAAATATTCCGGATCGGCCTCATAGAAGCTGTGGGAAATGATCTTTTCTGGAGGGTACTCAAATTTCTGATTGTACAGACCGTCCACACTGCGGAAATCAGGAATGCCGGATTCCGTACTGACACCTGCACCGCCGAAGAATACGATGCGGTTGCTTTCAGAGATCCATTGTTTCAAGGTTTCCAATTTGCCCATGATCACACCTCACAGTTTCACCGTGTACTTCTTATTCTCTAAAACTGCTCTGCGAACCGCCCTATTTAAATCCCGCACCGCCAAGGACGAATCACTGGCGTATAGCACTGATTGGAGCTGGTCGAAGGCTTCGTCTATCAGAATTTTTGCTGTTTTCCTGTTCATCCCAGTACGCTTGCACAACGCTGTAATCGCACGATCTCGGTGAGGTGAAAACTGATGGAAATAAGCATCAAAATTGATACTTTGAACCATCACATTTTGTCCGGAAACCGAAACAGGTGGATTGTCGATCCCGCTCTGTACCCAAAATGGTGCCTTACTTTTCACCATACAGTATATCTGATAAAAAACCTGTTCGTCAGGACCATCAAAGGTTATAACGGAATGCTCAACGTTTTCCTTGAAACTCAACTTTTTAATTTTTTTGCGATCTGGCAGTGGCAAATGCGCATTTTGGGTCCACCGAAGCACAATATATCCCCATGTAATATACTTATCCTCCGGGCGAAAATAGTAGACCCCTGCAATCTGGTCAAAGGGTATTCTGACCTCGCTGATACGGCCGGACTGAGAAAAGAAAAACTGTTTGATAGCTATTGCATTTGTTTCCAGAACGACATTGCAATTGCAGCCGATATATTCTCCAACGGGGATATCATACGAATCCTTCACACCATCTAAGTTAAGCAATTCTTCCGGTTCATCTTGAAATAGCTGCGTTCCGCAATAGGCGCAAAACCGCCCATGCAATTCATGGGCACCACAATTGGGGCAGTTGATTTTATCCATGAATATCACTCTCCTTTTTGTATTATACCGAAACTGGAAGATAAAAGCAACACCCACCGGACACGGTGGGTGTAAAACTTATTCTGCGTCTTCCGCTTCCATTTCTTTCAGGAGTTTTTTATCCTGTTTAGATGAGAGATCCAGCTTTTCATACATATCCGGGCGGCGCTGGCGTGTGCGGCGGAGGGCCTGCTTTCTACGCCACTGGCGCACCTTTTCGTGGTTACCGGAGGTCAGAATTGCGGGAATCTCACGACCGTGCCATACAGCGGGACGGGTATACTGGGGGTATTCCAGAAGCCCGTTAAAATGGCTTTCATCCTCGAAGCATTCCGGATCTGCCAGGACGCCGGGAACCATGCGGCAAACTGCATCCGTCACTGCCATGGCGGCAATTTCGCCACCGGTAAGAACAAAATCACCCAAGGAAATTTCTTCATCTACGCATTCGTCGATGAATCGCTGGTCGATTCCTTCATAATGGCCGCATACCAAAATAAGGTTTTCCATTTTACTGAGCCGGATGGCATCCGCCTGCTTGAATGTATGTCCACATGGGGACAGATAGATGGTATGCACCGGGCCGCCGGCCTCGTCGCAGACCGCTTCCCAGCAACGGTACAACGGATCTGCGGTCATCACCGCTCCCCGGCCGCCGCCGTAGGGATAATCGTCCACCTGATTTTGCTTGTTGGCGGTGTAATCCCGAATCTGGTGGGCTTCGATCTGGATGAAACCACGCTCCTGCGCCCGCCCGAGGATGCTTTCAGACAGCACATCCCCCAGTGTTTCCGGGAACAGGGTCAGAATATCAATTCTCATCGGTGCGCATCCCTTCGATCAGCTTCACGTCCATACGGTTGCCGTCCACATCGGTGGAGAGAATAAACTGGTTGACGGCAGGGATCATGTATTCATGCTCGCCCTTGACCACATACACGCTGTTGCCGGGATAATCCAGAACATCCTTGATCTTACCGATGGACACACCATCACTGAACACCTCCACGCCGATCAACTCGGCGGCGAAGATCACCTCGTCATCGATATCTTCACGGTACAGCTCGACGGCCTTGCCACGCATGGACTGGGCGGCTTCCATGGTATCCACGCCGGACAGCTTGACCAGATTGCAGGTCTTCTGCACACGGCACTGTTCAATGGTATAGTCCTTGCCTGCAATGCGGCAACGGTCAAATTCGCAGAGCATTTCCGGGTCATCCAGCCAGCACAGAACCTTGACTTCGCCCTTAACGCCGTGTGTGGTGACAATCTCACCCGCTTCAATAAATTGGAGTTTCATAGCCATCTCCTTTATTTAATCCACCATTCGGGGGTCAATGCCCCAAGGGTGGTGATTTTTCCTGTTTGATAGTCCATCATAATTTCAACACTGTGATACTGCCCAGGCATGAGCTGCACCATCAGTTCCCGGCAAGCGCCACAGGGCGCACCGCAGGAACCATCCTCCATGACTGCAAGAACCTTAGAAAAGCGATCCTCGCCATTGGTGATCATGTTAAAGAGCGCATTTCGCTCGGCACAAATGCCTAAAGTCGAGCAAGTATCTACGCAAACGCCGGTATAAATCCTACCGCTTTCCGACAAAATTGCCGCAGCGACACAGCCGGCAGAAACATAATCGGAGATTTTCCGATCATTCTGTACAGCCATTGCGGCATCGTACATTTTTGTCCATATTGCTTCCATGATTTCCTCCTCGCAATGATAACAGGGATATACGGAAAATGCGTGACGCTATTGCGCCACGCATAAGCCGTTAATCCACGATTTCGACCGTGACCTTCTCGCCGGTGCGCTGCGCAACGGTTTTCACGATGGTACGAATCTCCTTGGCGATGCGGCCCTGGCGGCCGATGACCTTGCCCATGTCACCCTCGGCAACACGGAGCTCCAACACCTTGCCATCCTCGTCATCGATCTCGGTAACGGTGACAGCATCGGGGTTATCGACCAGGTTTTTTGCCATATACAGCAAAAGCTCTTTCATTGCGATAACTCCTTTTGGTGTCTTACAGCACGCCAGCCTTCTTCAGCAGGCCACGAACGGTGTCGGTGGGCTGAGCGCCGTTCTTGATCCAGGTCTGAGCCTTCTCGACATCAACAGTGATGGCAGCGGGCTCGGTCAGGGGATTGTAAGTGCCGATCTCCTCGATGCAGCGGCCGTCACGGGGAGAACGAGCATCAGCGACAACGATACGGTAGTAAGGAGCCTTCTTTGCACCCATTCTTCTCAGTCTGATCTTAACCATGAGAGTTCACCTCCATAAAATAATCATTTTCTATATCGCAAAGCCATGTATGCTTTCAGCGAACAAATTTACATACCGGGGAAGCCGCCACCAAAGCCGCCGAAGCCCTTCATACGCTTCATCTTCTTACCGGCACCGGGGCCGGAGAACTGGCGGATCAGTGTGCGCATCTGCTCAAAGGATTTGAGCAGCTTGTTGACTTCCTCGACCTTCACACCAGCGCCGTTGGCAATTCGCTTTTTACGGCTGGCACCAATGATACTGGGATTTTCCCGTTCCTTGGGGGTCATGGACAGGATGATAGCCTCGGTATGAACCATAGCCTTCTCGTCCACCTTCACGCCCTTCAGGTTGGCACCGCCGGGCATCTGAGCCAGAATTTCCTCCATGGAACCCATGGATTTGAGCTGGACAAGCTGATCGTAATAGTCCTGCAGGGTGAAGCGATTGGTCTTCAGCCGCTCCTCCATCTCGGCAGCCTTCTTGGCATCAAATGCCTTTTCAGCCTTCTCGATCAGGGACAGCACATCGCCCATACCCAAGATCCGACTTGCCATGCGATCCGGGTGGAAAGGTTCGATATCCTCCAGCTTTTCGCCCATACCTGCAAACTTAATGGGCTTGCCGGTGATGGCACGGACGGACAAGGCCGCACCGCCTCTGGCATCGCCATCCAGCTTGGAGAGCATGACGGAGTCGATATCCAGCCACTCGTTAAAGCTCTGGGCGGCGTTCACCGCATCCTGACCGGTCATGGCATCCACGACCAGCATAATCTCGTCAGGCTTGACGGTTGCTTTGATGTTTTTCAGTTCTTCCATCAGCTGCTCGTCCACGTGCAGACGGCCGGCGGTGTCAAGGAACACCATATCATGACCGTGCTGACGAGCGTAGAGGACCGCCTCTTTGGCCGTTTCGATGGGGTTCTGGGTGCCACGCTCAAAAACCGGGATACCCAGCTTCTCGCCGCAGACCTTCAGCTGCGTGATGGCGGCAGGACGATAAATATCGCAGGCGACCAGCAGAGGGTTCTTGCCCTGACGCTTCATCAAACCGGCAAGCTTAGAGCCGTTTGTAGTCTTACCTGCACCTTGCAGACCCACCAGCATAACTACAGTGGGACCGTTGGGGTTGATGGAAATATGCTTGGCGTCAGAACCCATGAGCCGGGTCAGCTCTTCGTTGACGATCTTGACGATCATCTGAGCCGGGGTCAGGGATTCCAACACATCGGTGCCGACGCACCGCTCGGTGACGGACTTGGTGAAGTCCTTTACCACCTTATAGCTTACATCCGCCTCCAGCAGTGCCATGCGGATCTCACGCATAGCCTCCTTCACATCAGCCTCTTTCAGACGACCTTTGCCCCGGAGCTTTTTGAAGGTGGCGGAAATTTTTTCGGTTAATCCTTCAAATGCCATAATTTACTCCTCTACACCTTTTGCCGCAGAAATGATCTGACCGGCAAGGGTGGAAACAGTTGGATCTTTATGTTCTTGCAAATGAGCCGCCGCATCCAGAATGGAACGCACAGCCTTGCGGCAGGCCTGATCCCGGCCCACGCAGCCGGTCTTGGCTTCCATGTTACGAAGCAGGGCTTCGGTACGGCTCAGATTATCATGGACACCCTGACGGCTGATGCCCAGCTCATCACCGATCTCCCCAAGGGAAAGATCTTGATAGTAGCGCATTTCAAAGCACTCTTTCTGCCGATCGGTAAGCAGATCGCCGTAATAATCGTACAGCAGAACGATCTCCAATGCGTCCATGTAAGCCTCCTGTCAAGCCTTCTTGCTTGATACCTGCGGTATTGTAGCATATAGGCAAGAGTTTGTCAAGTATTTTTTCTTTACAGATCTGATTATTTTATATTTCGTACCACCGTGATATTTCTTTGGTTTTTAGAAACCCCAGGCCTTCATACAATCTCACGGCTTTATGATTTTCCGATGCCACAGTCAATGTTACAACATCCCCGGTCAGAGCATGGGCCAGTGCGCAGACCACATCCCGGCCTGCGCCGGGTTTGACGGATGCGACCCAGTCGATTACCTCGCCGCAGGCTCGTCCGATGCCCAGCAGCTCACCACCCCGGTGGACAAAGTAGCCATCTCCTTTTTGTAGCATGGCTTTGCCATCCGCTTCGGTCATCCAAGCCCCGTTGGGAACAGACTTTACCTTTTGATTATAGATCCGCCGCCATTCGTCCAGTGTTTGATCCTGGACAGGCCATAGTGCTGCATCCGTGTCGGGAATGCCTGCCGTATCCCGGCGCATTTCCCAAATAGCCGTTAAAAACGGTCTTTTTTCCAGAATGGTATGCCCTGTGGCGTAGATCTTCTCCGCACCACAGGCTCGGCAAAAGCCCCGGCATTCCTCCAGCAGCTTCTCTGGCTCTAAAGAATCCCGAATAATGATATACGCCGTTTCCTGATAGGGGATCTCTTTTAATACTAGACTTGCCACGCCGTACACCGTGGTGAACATGGGAATATCTCTCATTGTATCCCCTCCTTGTTTCCATTATATCACATTATTCGTGCAAGACAAGGAAAATCGGTTGCGAAACCACAGGATTTATGCTATGATACCAACAAAGAGGTGGTATTAATGTATTGTAATGAATGCGGTCATTATTTGAAGGATACAGATCGTTTCTGCATCCAGTGTGGTTCGGCTCGCCCTGAAATTATCCCCGGCCCGAAGGGGACACGCTGGATCCCCGCATTGCTTCTTGTTTTGATGGCAGGTGCAGGATTTGCAGTGTATTACTTTACCGTATGGGGCTAGATTTCACTTCAACGCCATTTGATTTGTGCATTATGACGGTAAAGTAGTTCCTTTTCTTTTCGCAAACTAACATCATCAAACAAATATCAACCAAAACTTAGTTAAAACCCAAAAAATATCTTGCATTATTCCAAAAATAATGTATAATAGCCCATGTTAATTGAAACCAACGCTGAAAGGAGGTTGTCCCCATGAAGAAGATTATCTGCAAGAAGGAATACGATACCGAGACCGCTACTCTGGTCAAGAAGTATGTCTGTGGCTTCTACGGTGATCCCGCTGGTTACGAGGAGTCCCTGTACCAGACCCCCGCTGGCCTGTATTTCCTGTACGTCTGCGGCGGCGAAAACTCTCCGTATCCCACCGAGGACATTCTGCGTCTGGCTAAGACTAAGGTCAACGACTGGATGGAGAACCACTAATTCGCATACATACCCCAAAGAGCCTGCTGGTTTCAGCAGGCTCTTTTTCTTGACACGTATGATATGATATAGTTTAGAAATATATGCTCAGGTGAGAACCATGAAAACAAAAGCATTCCTTTTATCAGCAGTTCTGTTGCTCTCGCTGCTATCCGGCTGTAAGCAGGCAGAACATGCGCAGGTGGCAGCAACCACACTGCCAGTGCACCAATTTACCGAGTCACTCTGTAAGGGCACCGGAATTTCCGTAACCCGACTGGTGACAGAAAGTGTTTCCTGTCTTCACGATTATTCTCTGAACGTAGCACAGGTAAAAGCTGCGGAACAGGCAGAGGTGGTCATCATCTCCGGCGCAGGGCTGGAGGAATTTATGGAGGATATTCTGGACGATGCCAACGCTGTCATCGACAGTTCCGCCGGAATTCATCTGCTGGGTTGTGAAACGGAACACGCCCATGACCACGAAGGGCATCACCACGAACAGGATTCTCACATCTGGCTCTCCCCCGTTTACGCAAAGATCATGGCCACTAACATTTGCGAGGGGCTTGTACAGCAATTCCCGGAGTACACGGATACGTTCAACCAGAATCTTTCTGCGCTTCACGCAGAACTGGATGCTTTACTTGACTACGGCAAAACGCAACTGAAAGACCTTTCCTCCCGGGAACTGATCACCTTCCACGATGGCTTTTCCTACTTCGCTCACGCTTTTGACTTGACCATTCTGGAGGCCATCGAGGAAGAATCCGGCAGCGAGGCTTCAGCACAGGAGCTGATCCGTCTGATCAGCATAGTCAAGGAACACAATCTGCCCGCAATTTTTACAGAAACCAACGGCAGCGTTTCTGCAGCGGATATTATTTCTGCGGAAACCGGCGCAACCACTTATGCACTGGACATGGCTATGGCAGGTCAGGACTATTTTGAAGCTATGTATCACAACATCGACACCATTCGGGAGGCATTGGGATGAAACTCTTCTTTCACGGCGGCGGGTGCGGCGACGCCTGCTGCCTGCGAGTGCAGGATCTGTCCGTCACCATCGGCAGTGAGCACATCCTGCACGATGTAAATATGCACGTTCACTGCGGCGAGCTGGTGGCTCTCATTGGCCCCAACGGTGCCGGCAAAAGTACATTTATCAAGGCGATTTTGGGTCAGCGGGATTACGATGGCGTGATTGCCTTCTCCGCTCCCGGTCAGCGTGAGCGCCGTCCCCGTATCGGTTATGTCCCCCAAAGTCCCACCTTCGATCCCGGCGATCCGGTCAGCGTTGCAGACCTGTTTGCCTGCTGTATGACCAAGCGTCCAGCGTTTTTGGGGCTGTCAAAATCCATGAGGGCAAAAGTGCTGGAATGTTTGGAACGGGTTCATGGAGAAGATTTGATTGACAAGCGGGTTGGCACCCTTTCCGGCGGTGAATTGCAGCGGGTGCTGCTGGCACTGGCTCTGGAGCCTTTGCCCAACATATTAATATTGGACGAGCCCCTGTCCGGTGTGGACACTGAGGGCACTGTTGCCCTGATGGAAATGCTGGACGAGATCCGAAAAACCTACGACTTGTCCATTCTCATGACTACCCATGATTTTTCCATTTTGGACAAGTACGCTGATCAGGTAGTTCTGATCGATCGGACAGTGCGCAGTCAGGGTACGCCCAAGGATGTGCTGAACTCTGATGCCTTCCGTCAGATTTTCCACAGAGGAGGTGGGTGCGCATGAGCGTTTGGTATTGGATCTGCGAAGCATTGCCGCTGGAAATGCTTCGGTGGGATTTTATGAAGAATGCCTTATTGGCAATTCTCATTATGGCTCCCCTGTTTGGGTTGCTGTCTACCATGATCGTCACCGGGCGGATGAGCTTCTTCTCTGACGCACTGGGACATTCTGCGTTCACCGGTATCGCCATCGGCTGCATCTGCGGTGCAGCGGCACCCACATGGGTGGCGGTGATCTTCTCACTGGTGTTTGCCCTGCTGTTCAGCTATGTCCGCAGCCGGAGCAATCAAGCAGCGGACACACTGATCGGCGTATTCTCCAGCGCAGCGGTGGCTCTCGGTATTTTTATTGCCACACTGGGCGGCGGCAGCTTTACAAAATACAACAAATATCTGATCGGCGATATTCTGTCCGTGACCCCCGGTGAGATTGGAATGCTTGCGTTGGTACTGCTGGCAGTGGTGGTTTTCTGGGTGCTGTACTCCAACCGACTGACCTTGACCTCCATCCATCCTCAGCTTGCCTCCTCCCGGGGTATCCCCGTAGGGGTGAGTCAGACCATTTTCACTTGTGCCATTGCGGTGGTGGTGACACTATCCATTTCCTCCGTGGGATTGCTGATCCTCAATTCCCTGCTGGTTTTGCCCGGTGCATCCGCTCGAAATGTGGCGAAAAACCTGAAGCAATATCACATTTTCTCCGTGCTGTTTGCACTTTTCGCCGGAGTTGGCGGTTTGGTGGTTTCCTACTACTGGGGCGCATCGGCTGGTGCAGCGATTTCACTGGCACTGGCGTGCGTGTTCGCCGTGACTTTCTGCTGCCGCAAAGGGAGGGCTTGATATGGATATTACGATTCAGCCCATTGCCCGGATGAAAAGCGATTTTCCAACAAAATTCGGTATCCCCCGGCAGAGCGGTCTGGTAGAGGAGTTGCGCTCTACCATCGTTTTCGAGCCGGAATTTCGCAACCCGGATACCCTGCGGGGCATTGAGGGCTTCTCCCACCTTTGGTTGATCTGGCAGTTTTCTGAGGCGGTGCGGGAGAGTTGGTCGCCCACAGTACGTCCGCCCCGGCTGGGTGGCAATACCCGGATGGGTGTGTTCGCCACCCGCTCCCCTTTCCGCCCCAATAATTTGGGACTGTCCTGCGTAAAACTGCTGGGTGTTGAGCAAACAGCCAATAGCGGGACTGTGCTTCATGTAGCCGGAGCCGATCTAATGGACGGTACCCCCATCTTTGATATCAAACCTTACATTCCATACAGCGATGCGTTTCCGGATGCTTTGGGTGGCTTTACAGACACTGCCGGGGACTTTTTGCTGGATGTAGTATTTCCGGAAGCTCTGTTGGAGCTTTTGCCGGAGGAAAAAAGGGACGCAGCAAGGGCTGTTCTTTCTCACGATCCCCGCCCCAGCTATCAAAGAAAGCCCGGACGGGTCTACGGTCTGAATTTTGCAGGATTTGATATTCGGTTTACGGTTGAAGATAAGACGCTGACGGTACAAGCGATAGAAGAATTATAAAACACGGCTGTTGGATCGCTCCAACAGCCGTGTTTATTACACAAAAAACTGCTCCACCGAGGTGGAGCAGTTTTTTAAGTAAAGGGGAAATGAAGAATTAGAACTCCTTCTTCTTGCCCAGAACGACCAGACCAGCGGTAGCAGCCATCAGAGCGATGGAAACAGCAGCCATGCTCATGTCGCCAGTGCCGGGGTTGACAGTCTCACCGCCAGCAACGACTTCGGAGACCAGGATGGTAGCGGTCTCACCGGTCAGATTAACGGTGAACTTAACGGTCATGGCCTTATCAGCGGTGAACTCCATGTTGCCGCTGTCGCCGCCGCAGTACAGATCAGCAGCTTCGCCCAGAACGATGGTAGCGGAGCCAAAGTTGCAGGTATCATCCCAAGCGTTGTTACCAGCAGCCTTAAACTTTACAGTGGCACCAGCGGGCACTTCCAGAGTCTTCTCCCAGATACCAGCAGAAACCTTGGTCATGTTACCCAGATCTTCAGCAGGAGCCCAGTTGATACCTTCGACACCCTCACCGACAATGTCCATAGCGGAAACATTGTCCCAAGCAGCGAAAGCAGTGACGGACAGGGCAGTGACGCACAGCATCAGAGCCAGAACAATAGCGATCATTTTCTTCATAGGTTTTTCCCTCCTGTAATTTTGTCGCTGGAGATAATATACCAGCACTTGCGTACAAAGTCAATTACCCACCCAATTTATCCCATTCGTTTCTACATATTGTACAGTTTCTTTGTTCATATTTTGTTTACTTTGACGTTAAGTTTTTGTCATAAAAACCGCCTGAATTACAGGCGGTTTTTATCGGAATTTTATTTCAGCACTTTATCGAAGCCAAAGTAACGCAGGGTGTTATTATAGCTGATATTCTCCACCATTTGACCCAGGTGCTTCATGTCGGCGGGGTACTCTCCATCCTCCACCATACGACCGAACAGGTTGCACAGGATACGACGGAAGTATTCATGGCGGGTATAGCTGAGGAAGCTGCGGGAGTCGGTGAGCATACCATTGAAGGTGCCCATGGCTCCAAGGCTCATCAGGCTGATCATCTGCGCCTCCATGCCGGGCTTATGATCGTTGAACCACCACGCAGAGCCCTGCTGAATCTTGCCGGGAATGGGGCTGTCGGACTGGAAGCAACCGATCAGAGTGCCAACCACACCGTTATCAGAGGGGTTCAAGGAGTAGACAATGGTCTTGGTCAAGGCATCATTCATTTCGTAAGCGCTCAGCAGACGGGACAGGCCCAAGGCATTGGATGCGTCATTGATGGCATCAAAACCTGTATCAGGGCCCAGCTTAGCGTACATTTTCTTGGAATTGTCACGGATACAGCCGAAGTGTAGCTGATTGACCCAGTCGTACTTCTTATATTCCTTGCCAACGGACACCAGCAGTGCCGTATGGTAGGCAAGCTGTTCATCCCATGTAATCCCCTGCCCTGCTTTGGCACGAGCAAAAATGTCATTCAGCTCTTCCTCCGTGGCTTCCACATAGAAGGCATAATCCAGACCATGGTCGGAGGTACGGCAGCCGTGGGCTTCAAAGTAAGCAACACGCTCCGCCAGAGCCTTGCGCATATCATCCATAGTGTTGATGGCATAACCCACAACGCCCTCCAGCTTGGCAACGTACTGAGGGAAATCAGGCTTATCGGCCCGCATGGCCTTATCAGGACGGAACGCAGGCAGAACCACAGCAGGCATGGTAGGATCAGCCGCCATCAGCTCGTGCCAATGAAGATCGTCAGCAGGATCATCGGTGGTACACAGGAGCTTGACGTTGGACTTTTTGATGATGCCACGAGCGGACATTTCCGGCTGCGCCAGAATGGCGTTGCACTTTTCATAGATTTCCATGGCATTGTCGCCGGTCAAGGGTTCATACACGTCAAAATACCGCTGTAACTCCAGATGCGTCCAATGATACAGGGGGTTTCCTATGAGGTTGGGCATGGATTCCGCCCATTTCTGGAACTTTTCTGCCAGCGTCGCATCACCGGTGATATAATGCTCCGCAACACCGCAGGAACGCATGGCACGCCACTTATAGTGGTCGCCGCCCAGCCAGACCTGCGTGATGGAATCGTAACGCTTGTCCTCATAGATCTCTTGCGGGTTGATATGGCAATGGTAGTCAATGATGGGCATGACCGCAGCGTGCTCATGGTAGAGCTTCTTCGCCGTTTCGGTTTTGAGCAGGAAATCCTTATCCATAAAGGGTGTCATGGGTTATTCCTCCGTTCATAGTTTTTCTGATATCATCATAGCAGTCACAATGCCGATTGTCAAGGCAGGGATACCCATTTTATACATATTGTAGTCCGATTCTTGATGTGTTTATAGTAATTATGCTCAATTATCCATTGACAAACCGAGCTGTTCAAGGTATGATAACGGTGTAGCAATCTATATATCCGGCCGCCTGTCGGCCTCAAAAAGGAGCATACATAATTATGAATGAATTACAGAAGCGCGTCAGCGAGATCGGCGTTGTGCCTGTTATCAAACTGACCAATCCCCAGCGTGATGCCGGCCCCCTGTCCGATGCACTGTGCGCTGGTGGCGTTCCGGTGGCAGAGATCACCTTCCGTGCCGCCGGTGCGGACGAAGCCATGCGCATCATGGTGGAGCGTCATCCCGATATGCTGGTTGGCGCCGGCACCGTTCTGACTACCGAGCAGGTGGACAAGACCATCGCCGCCGGCGGTAAATTTGTGGTCACCCCGGGTCTGGACATTGAAATCGTCAAGTACTGCCAGGAAAAGGGCATCACCTGCTTCCCTGGCTGCACCACCCCCACCGATTATCACGCTGCCTATAAGCTGGGTCTGGAAGTTCTGAAGTTCTTCCCCGCTGAGCAATCCGGCGGTTTGGCTAAGATCAAAGCCATGGCTGCCCCCTTTGCCATGTTTAAGGTCATGCCCACCGGCGGTATCAGCCTGAAAAATCTGGCAGAATACGCCGCCTGCCCCATTATCTGCGCCTGCGGCGGCAGCTATATGTGCCCCGACAAGCTGATTACCGAGGGCAAGTGGGATGAGATCACCGAGCTGTGCAAAAAGTCTGTGGAAATCGTCAAGGAGGCTAGAAAATAATGGCAAGAATTATTACCTTTGGTGAGCTGATGCTCCGTCTGCAGCCGTTTAATTACGAGCGTTTCGTTCAGGCGCAGAGCGTGGAGTTTACTTTCGGCGGCGGCGAGGCCAATGTTGCCGTTTCTTTGGCAAACTACGGCATGGATGCAGCGTTCGTTTCCAAGTTGCCCGCTCATGCTATCGGTCAGGCTGCGGTCAATTCCCTGCGCCGCTACGGCGTAGACACCTCCCTGATCGTCCGTGGCGGCGACCGTGTCGGTATTTATTATAATGAGAAGGGTGCTTCCCAGCGTGGCTCCGTCTGCATCTACGACCGGGCTCATTCTGCCATCCAGATGGCTGCCCGGGAGGATTTCGACTGGGATAAAATCTTCGATGGTGCGGACTGGTTCCACTTCACCGGCATTACCCCGGCTCTGGGACCCAACGTCGTTGAAATCTGCATCGACGCCTGCAAGGCCGCTAAGGCTCGTGGCATCAAGATCTCCTGCGACCTGAACTACCGTGGCAAGCTGTGGACCCGTGCCCAGGCTCGTGAAGCCATGACCGAGCTGGCACAGTACATCGATGTTTGCATCTCCAACGAGGAGGACGCCAAGGATGTATTCGGCATCGAGGCCGAGAACACCGATATCTACGGCGGCAGCCTGAACCATGAGGGCTACAAGAGTGTTGCGAAGCAGCTGGCTGACAAGTTTGGCTTTGAGAAGGTTGCCATCACCCTGCGTGAAAGCCATTCTGCGTTCGACAACGGCTGGAGCGCCATGCTGTTTGACGGTGAGAACTACTGCTTCTCCAAGAAGTACGACCTGCACATCATCGACCGGGTCGGCGGCGGCGACAGCTTCGGCGGCGGCCTGATTTACGCCCTGCTCAGCGGCAAGGATACGCAGGCGGCTGTTGAGTTTGCGGTGGCAGCTTCTGCACTGAAGCACTCCATCGGCGGCGACTACAACATGGTCACCGTTCCCGAAGTCGAGAAGCTGGCAAGCGGCGACGGCTCCGGCAGAATCCAGAGATAATCTCTTATTAACTATGCATCCCGGGGTTGTGATACAACCCCGGGATTTTTGATGTGATGAGATAAATTGTTTTTGAGCGGAACAGTCAGTCCGGCTTATACTCCATAATGTCTTCGGTTCCGCATTCCAGAATCCTGCACAACATATCAAGCGTATAACAGTTGACATTTCCGTTTTTACGCAGGCGATCCAATTGACCGGTACTAATTCCGTACTCATGAATCAGCTTATATTGAGATATTCCTTTTTTCTTCATCGTGTCCCATAGACGATCAAAAACAATCATACGCAACCTCCATAATGTTATGGATTAAGCGTATTTCATAGTCCGGCTCTTGACAATTGCCCGCTTTCGGGCTATATTGATTTCATGCAACTATAGAAGGATGGTCAGACTATGAAAATTATCACAACAATTTGTGTTTCAACCGAAGTTTATCAATTTCTTCGAAATGAAGCAACAAAGCAAGGATTCCGTACCCCAGAACGATACATAGAGGTCTATCTCTCAAGGCACGCAGGACGAATGATGCGAAAAAGAAACAATCAGTCTGTTACCTCGGAAACTCCCTCACATCCAGATCCTGATACGGATACACCCGCCCCCAGCCCGACGTTGTTTTTCTGACACTGGAACGATGCTCCGAAAGCAGACGGACGATATCATACACGTTGATCCATATTTCGGAATTGCACTCCTTCTGGCTTTCGTCAAATACCAATTGCAGGCCAAAATGCAGATGCACCGTTTCAATATTATTGACATTTTCTTTATCGGAATATCCTGTGCGGCCCATGAAGCCGATCAGATCTCCCGCCTGAACCATGCCCCCCACCTGCAAGCCTTCTGCAAAGGGGTGATCTTTTTGCAAATGGGCATAATAATAGTAGCGTTTTGAATCAAACGAACGAATGCCAATCCGCCAGCCGCCGTATCGATTCCAGCCCATGGCCTCTACCACACCGCCCTCCACAGCGACGATGGGGGTTCCCAAACCGCCCATCAGATCATTCCCCAAATGCTTTCGGGCAAAACCGAAAGAACGGCTCACGCCAAAATCCGAGCAATGGCTATATCCATAACCAGCAGCCACCGGAGAAAATGCTTTCAAGCCATAGGTCGGCATCCATTGTCCATCCTTTTCGATAGCGTAGCTACCAAGCAAGCCTCCCAGTGCTGCGGTAAAAGATTCGTGATAATAATCGTAGTATTTGTGGTTTTCTCCCAGCAGTTCCTGCGGTGAACGTTCCCCTTTTAAATCCGAAACCGCCTTTTTCACCGAGGACAGGCCGCATTTTCCTCCTGTGCGGCAGGCTGCCAAGGACAACGCATCGATCCAAAAAATATGCTTTTCCTGATCGAAGGTGGCAATATCCTGATCCATGGCATATTTCAGCGACTCATAAGGAACGTTAAAATCCACCCATCGAACAGGCTCTGCACGCACCGGCATCGCCATAGCAAAAACCAACACGAAACACAATAAAAACCGCCGTTTCATCCCCTTCACCTCTGGATTAGGGTATGAAACAGCGGATTTTTCATGCATTCCAATTATTTCAGGTCACGGCGAATGCCGTCGGCAATGCGGTAAACATCATCCATCGTCTTAATGGACGAAATCTGCTCCTTATAGTAGCTGCTGTGGGACACGCCCCGTAAGTACCATGCAAAATGTTTTCGTGCTTCAAGACAGGCGATATGCTCTCCCTTATCCTCACGGGCTAACTCAAACTGTCGCACAGCTACATCTACACGCTTATTCAATAGCGGACGTGCGGGTGTTTCCTCCCCTGCCAGTGCTGCTTTGGCATCGGCAAACACCCACGGATCGCCAAAAGACGCTCGCCCGATCATAATACCGTCAGCTCCGGTGCGTTTCAGGCATTTTGAGGCCGTTTCACCGCTGACGATATCGCCGTTGGCAATGACCGGAATGGAAAGCTGCTGCTTTACCTTGGTGATGGTATCCCAATCCGCAACACCGGAATAAAGCATACTGCGGGTACGGCCGTGGACGCTCACCATTGCTGCACCGCTATCTTCCATACGTTTGGTAAATTCCAATACGTTGATGCTGCCTTTATCCCAACCAAGACGGCATTTGACCGTCACAGGAACGTCCACCGCCTTGACCACGGCGGCAACGATCTCCCCCGCCAATTCAGGGGTTCGCATCAGGCCGCAACCATCGCCGGAATTTGCGATCTTGGGCATGGGGCAGCCCATGTTGATGTCAATAAAATCGCAGCCGGAGATCTCTAGCGCCAACTGAGCACCCTGTGCCATAATGTCAGGGTCATTGCCAAAGATCTGAGCACCGCAAACACTACCCTGGTTTTTTCGCAACAGGGCGGCGCTTTTTTTATCTTTATAGACAAGCGCTCGGCTGGACACCATTTCTGTAATGGTCAGGTTTGCCCCAAACTCGGCGCAGATGGTGCGAAACGCCCAGTCCGTCACTCCCGCCATGGGGCCAAGGGCGATGGGATTTTTGATCTCTATATTTCCGATCCGCATAAGGATTCTCTCTTTCTATGGTGGTAGAATACTGCACCATCATATCACACCAGTTTACTTTTCGCAAGTCACAGCATGGCTGTCATCAGCCATGCAAGACCGGTCAAAGCCGCACCGCCTGCCGCCCACACAGGGCCGTACATGGATAGCTTGCGTCGTTTACCGGTATGGCAAGCCCCTCGAATTGTCTGCTGCGCCTCTTTCAGCAGCAGCTCATCCGTGATTCCCTGCGAAACCACATCATCCTTTAAAATAAAAATCGCCTGCTCAAACAGCTTCGGGTCCGGGCTGTGTACCACAATGACCTGCCGTGAAATACCTTTGACCATATCGATCCCTCCCTTTGGAGGAATTATTCCCCATCTTTGGGCCGTTTATACCGTCCGTGGGGCGCCCATTCCGGTAGCGGAAGCCGCTGCATGGCACCGAAGATCCGCTCCTTCAGGTCGGGGTAGGTTTTGCTCAGATCAAATACAAGCTGTTTAATCTCCTCCCGCTTGGTAGTCTTGTCCACCGGGCAGCGGTTTTCGATGACAGGCAGGCTTTGACGAACCGCAAAATTGTCCACGGTTTTTTCATGGATATACAGCATAGGACGGATTTGAATAATACCGGTGCGATCCAGATTGGTCACAGGCTGGAAGCAGCTGATCCGTCCCTCGTAAATCAAGGACATGACGAAGGTTTCCACCGCATCATCGTAATGATGCCCCAGCGCCAACTTATTAAAGCCCCGCTCTAATATAGCCTGATTCAGTGCGCCACGACGCATTTTTGCACACATAGAGCAGGGATTTTTCTCTTTACGGTGGTCAAAAATAATCGGAGCAATCTCCGTTTTTACAATATGGTACGGGACGTTTAGGCTTTCACACAATTGTGCAACCGGGGTATAATCCATCCCCAAGCCCATATCGATGGTGATAGCATCCAGTTCAAAGGGTTTGTTGAAATAGCCACGCAGGCCAGCCAAAAGCACCAGTAAAACCAGAGAATCCTTTCCACCGGAGACACCAACAGCGATTTTGTCCCCGGCCTGTATCATATCATAATCGTCCACACAGCGGCGAACAAGGCCCATTAGCTTCTGCATAATTGGATTTCCTCCTGAAAATACACAAAATTCGAACATGAGTATTCGAGAGCATTTGAGAGTATTTGAGAGCATTTAAGAGTTTGTAATGTGTTTCATAAATTTTCTCAAATTTGTTGTTGACATTTAACTTTGGGTGTGGTATAAAATTCTAGCGTCTTGGAGATATTGTACTCCCTACGCCTAAAAATGTCAAAATATTTTAACCAATAAATTGGAGGAACGCACAATGTCCACTACTCTGCTGAAGAAGGAGACCCTGGAGCGCAAGTGGTATGTTATCGATGCTGCCGGCAAGCCCCTGGGCCGTACCGCTGTCGAAGCTGCAAACCTGCTGCGCGGCAAGCACAAGTCTGACTTCACTCCCAACGTTGACTGCGGCGATTTCGTTATCGTCATCAACACCGACAAGGCTATTCTGACCGGTAAGAAGCTGGATCAGAAGTCCTACTACCGCGTGTCCGGCTGGATCGGCGGCCTGAAGGAGACCAAGGCTCGCATCATGATGCAGAACCGCTCCGACTACGCCATGGAGCTGGCTGTTAAGGGCATGCTGCCCAAGAACACCATCGGCCGTAACGCCATGACCCGTCTGCACCTGTACAAGGGTGCTGAGCATCCCCATGCTGCTCAGAAGCCCGAAGCCTGGACCCTGTAATTGGAGGTAACATACTATGTACGAGAGCAAGAAGAAGTATTACTACGGCACCGGCCGCCGGAAGTCCTCCGTGGCTCGTGTCCGCGTTTATGAGAACGGCACCGGCTCCATCATCATCAACGGCCGCGATATCAACGACTACTTTGGCCTGGAGACTCTGAAGCTGGTTGTCAATCAGCCCATTGTCACCACCAACATGGTCGGCAAAGTTGACGTTGTCGTCACCGTCGCCGGCGGCGGCGTTTCCGGCCAGGCCGGCGCTATCCGTCACGGCATCTCCCGTGCCCTGCTGACCCTGAACCCCGAGTACCGCGCTTCCCTGAAGGCCGCTGGCTTCCTGACCCGCGATCCTCGTATGAAGGAGCGTAAGAAGTACGGTCTGAAGGCCGCCCGTCGTGCTCCCCAGTTCTCCAAGAGATAATCTGTTTCTCTTACGAACATTCAAAAACCCAGAAACCGCAATGGTTTCTGGGTTTTCTTTATTTCGAGGTATTGCAATTAGAATTATCATA
>JBGVKN010000071.1:0-4058 GCA_045123795.1 Faecousia sp.
CGATGTAGCCGGTGATGATCAGCAGAATGAAGGGCAGGCTTGTTCCTTTTGTGGTGCCGGCCTTGTATGCCTTTATCACATTCAGGGGCCAGGACAGGCCAAAGCAGACCAGCATAACGGATTCAAAAACAGCGCTCATAAGTCATTTCTCCTTTTTGTTTGGGTTGTCTGGACCATATCACGAAGGAGAAATGAAATCAATTTTACCTAATTTAACTAAGACAGTACCTCTCGGAAAATACTTATTTTACTTTCAAAAGGCAGTTAGGAAAGGAACAGAAATTGCATTTTCGTTTTTAAAATGATATGATTATCTCTGCGGAGGGCTGAATTATGAAGAAACAAAATCAGCGCAATTCCTTGAAATACATAACCAAGCGGCTGTTCCGGACGCAGATGGTGCTGATCCTGACTCTGGCCATTTTCCTGGGCACAGCAGGCATTTTGCTGAATGTCTACTTTGAGCATCAGAAGCGGGATCAGAACCTTATCAATATTGCAGAGGCCATTGCCCAATCTCCGATTACCTTACAGGGCGGAGATCCCGTGCTGGAAGAATATTTGGATTCCCTGAAAGAGTCGCTGCAGGATATTGATGTTATCTCTGTAGTCAACGCAGACAGCACCCGGCGGTATCATTCCAACCATGATCTGATCGGCTCTGTGTACGATGGCACAAAGCCAGAATTTTCAAATAGCAACAAAAGCTACACTGCAAATGACAGAGGCCCTTCCGGTACTCAGCGCCGGGCCTATGCGGCCATCTATGATGGGGAAGGCAACTATCAAGGCTTCGTGATCGCTGTTATGCTGATGTCAAACATCCGGGAGCAGACCTTGCAGACAATGCTGGTGTTCCTGCTGATTACATTGGCAGCTATTTTCATAGAAATTATGATTTCTGTGGAAATGTCCGCTAAGATCAAGAAAAGCTTACTGGGTTATGAGCCGGATGTATTTACCGCTATGTATCAGGTCCGTGATAACATTCTGGAGTCTCTGAACGAAGGCGTTTTGGCAGTAGATGCCCAAATGACCGTGCAGTTTGCTAATAAGGCAGCACACAATATTCTGGGCGAGGATATTGTTGGGAAATCTCTGTCCAACGGGTGGCTGGTCGGTGCCCTGAATGAAGACGGAAAAGAGTTTAACATTCACGGAAACATCGGCAAGCTGGATGTGCTGGCAGATCGGATTCCACTGCTGGAGGATCATGAGCGTGTGGGTGCGGTAGGGATCCTGCACAACCGCACAGAGTACACAAAGCTGATGGAAGATCTTTCCGGCACCCGGTATCTGGTGGATTCCATGCGGGCCAATAACCACGATTTCACCAACAAGCTGCATGTGATCCTTGGTCTGATCCAGATGGAGATGTATCAGGAAGCTACCGACTATATTGAGAATATTACCATCGTACAGCGGGCTACTATCAGCAGCATTATGAACGCGGTGGATGAGCCTGCGGTTGCGGCGCTGCTCATCGGAAAAACTGCCCGGGCGGCAGAGCTGAATGTAAGATTCACTCTGCGTGAGGGCTGCAGCTACTGCGCCGCAGATATGCACCTGCCGGTGGAAACACTAGTAACGGTGATCGGCAATCTCATTGAAAACGCCTTTGAGTCGATGAACAGCAAAGGACCTGCCTACGACGGCAAAAAGGAATTGGCATTCGGAATCTTCTCCCGTCCCGGTTCCGTACTGATTACGGTGGAAGATACCGGAGAAGGTATCAAAGCAGAGAACCGGGAACAGATTTTTGAGAACGGCTTTTCTACCAAGGGTGAGGGCCGAGGTACTGGCTTGTACCAGGTAAAAACCATGGTGGAAGCACTGGGTGGTACGATCTCGGTGGAATCTCAGGAAGGTGTTGGAGCTTCCTTTAGTGTGAAATTTGGAAAGGAGCGCGGCTGATATGTACCGTGTATTGATCGTGGAAGACGATCCGATGGTGGCAATGATCAATGAGCAGTATGTTCGCAAGCATAAACAGTTTCAAGTTGTTGGCAGCTGCCGGGACGGAAAAGCCGCGTTGGAATTTCTGGAAAACAACGAAGCTGACCTGATGATTCTGGATGTATTTATGCCCCAGATGGACGGTTTTGAGACCCTGCGGCAGATCCGCAAGAGAAAAACAGCAGTGGATGTAATTATGGTCACTGCGGCTAACGAGCGAGAATCTCTGGAGGAAGCATTGCATCTGGGCATCGTGGATTATCTCATTAAGCCTTTTACCTTCGAGCGCTTCCGTATGGCGCTGGATAAGTACATAGCCCATATTGATGCGCTGAACGATCTGGATACGCTGAATCAGAAAAGCATCGACTTTATTATCGACAGCGGCAGGAGAAAAAGCACGGATATCCACCCCAAGGGTATACAGGAAAAAACCCTGCAATGCATCATTTCTCACTTGCGTAAAAATACGGAAAAATGGCTCACCGGCGACGAAATTGCCGGTGAGGTTGGGCTTACCAGCGTGACGGTACGGCGGTATTTGGCATACCTGACGGATGCTGGTATCGTAACTGCCCAGACGGACTATGCCACCGGCGGCAGACCCTGTATGCAGTATAAGATCAACCAATAAGGAGTGTAAATTATGCAGGATACAGATATTCTGAAATTAGCAGAGGAAATGGGTTTCTCTGCAGCTTTTGTGGATACAGCAGATGTGGCGCAGGATCCGTCTTTCCGGAAGTTCTGCGAGGATAACCTGTGCGGAAAGTATAACGCAAACTACTCCTGCCCTCCGGATTGCGGTACAGTTGAGGAAGTACAGACTTGGCTGAGAGCCGGAAAGCGGGCACTGGTTCTGCAAACGATCTGGGACATCGGCAGTTATGAAAACAAGCAAGGTATCATAGAATCTAAAAAGGCCCACAATGCGGCTGTTCTGCGGTTCACAGACAAACTACGGCAGGCAGGCACTCAGGGCTTTTGCCTGGGTTACGGCGGTTGCCCACTGTGCGATCCCTGCAAGCGGGTAAACAACGAACCCTGCGCCCATCCGGAGCAGAAGATCAGCTGTATGTCTGCCTACTGCATCGATGTAGCCAAGTTGGCAGAAAAATGCGGCTTGGAATTTGCTTGGATTCCGGAAAAGCTGTTCCTTTTCGGTATGTTTGTGTTTTGCTAAAAGAAGGGGCTGTATAAAAAAAGTCCCAAAATAAAAGCGGTGAGCTTCAGAAATGAGGCTCACCGTCATTTTATGTACATTTTTGTCATTGTGGATAACCTGTTGAGTAAAATCGGGCGCACTAACCACACCTTCTCAAAAACATCGTTTTGAGAAGTGATATCCCCATCCGCTTACGCTGCTTTTTGCTCCTCTTTTCTCTTCGCCAGCATCTTGAGATGGTACTTATACAGATTAAAACCGCAGGATATTAGCCCTAACTCCAAAATTACGCCTTCTATCCCTCTACGGCGCAGTCGGCGGTAGCCCTTATTCCACTTAATACCGCCGAATGCACCCTCCGCCTGGATGCTACGGTTCATCCGCAACAAGGCTCCGTGAACACAATTCAGGTTTGCCAGCACTTCCTTGTGAAATTGTGTTAGCTCTTCATTGATTCGCACAATCCGGTTTTTCTCACTCTTGTGGCATTTCTCTCTGTGGGGACAGCCGGTGCAATCTTCGCACTGGTAGTATTCCTCGGTTCTTTCAAACTGGTTTCCCTTTATCGGTGCAGTTCTGAGAAAATAAAATCTCTTTCCGTTCGGACAAACCATAAAACCTTCATGGTCAATCGCAAAGTTGACAGCTCTGTACGGATTGTCCCGGTACTTACTGTCCTTGGTTTCCTTTTCGTACATGGTGAATTTCATGTATTTCTCCATGCCGTGCTGTTCACAATACAGATAATTATTGAAGCTGCCATATCCTGCATCCGCTACCGGATACTGCGGATAGCAACCATACCGGATATTAAACCCATCCATAAGCGGTTGGAAGCAGTCCATATCCGAAGCAAATGCAAAGACACCAAAGTGTGCGATCATTTCATCGCAGATCACCATTTGCAGGTTATATCCCGGCAACAACTGGTCGTTCT
>JBGVKN010000072.1:0-1849 GCA_045123795.1 Faecousia sp.
CAGTCAAGCTCCCTTCTGCCTTTGCACTCTGCGAATGGTTTCCAACCATTCTGAGGGAACCTTTGAGCGCCTCCGATACCCTTTCGGAGGCGACCGCCCCAGTCAAACTCCCCGCCAGACATTGTCCCCCACCCGGATTACGAGTGCAGGTTAGAAATCCAATACTGCAAGGGTGGTATCCCAACAGCGACTCCTTTAAGACTGGCGTCCTAATCTCAACGTCTCCCACCTATCCTGTACATACAGTATCGAATCCCAGTATCAAGCTGGAGTAAAGCTCCATGGGGTCTTTCCGTCCTGGCGCAGGTAACCAGCATCTTCACTGGTACTTCAATTTCACCGGGTGCATTGTCGAGACAGCGCTCAAATCATTACGCCTTTCGTGCGGGTCGGAACTTACCCGACAAGGAATTTCGCTACCTTAGGACCGTTATAGTTACGGCCGCCGTTTACTGGGGCTTGAATTCAAGGCTTCGTTTCCTGACCTCTCCTCTTAACCTTCCAGCACCGGGCAGGCGTCAGCCCATATACTTCACCTTTCGGTTTCGCATAGACCTGTGTTTTTGCTAAACAGTTGCTTGAGCCTATTCTCTGCGGCCTGTTTCCAGGCACCCCTTCTCCCGAAGTTACGGGGTCATTTTGCCGAGTTCCTTAACAATGCTTCTCCCGCCGGCCTTAGGATTCTCTCCTCATCCACCTGTGTCGGTTTACGGTACGGGTACAGTACACACAATAGCGGCTTTTCTCGGCACATGGCTCACGGACTTCGCTACTTTGGTTCGCTACGCGTCACGCCTTTGGATTGATGTACGGGTTTTCCAGTACATCTCCTGCTTCGCTTGCACCGGCTCTTCCTTCTCCGGCTCCCGCTCTCCACATGCGTCCCCACAGTTCTGGTATACTGCAGTACAGGAATATCAACCTGTTGTCCATCGGCTACGCCTTCCGGCCTCGCCTTAGGTCCCGACTTCCCCAGGGCAGATCAGCTTTACCCTGGAATCCTTGGATATTCGGCCTAGAGGATTCCCACCTCTATCTCGCTACTCATTCCGGCATTCTCTCTTCACGGCACTCCACTGCTCCTTATCAGTACAGCTTCCATGCGCCGTCAATGCTCCTCTACCAATCAACTATGTTGATTCCCAAGCTTCGGTGTCGTGTTTCAGCCCCGGACATTTTCGGCGCAGGACCTCTCGACTAGTGAGCTATTACGCACTCTTTGAATGTATGGCTGCTTCTGAGCCAACATCCTAGTTGTCTTCGAAATCCCACATCCTTTTCCACTTAACACGCACTTTGGGACCTTAGCTGTGGGTCTGGGCTCTTTCCCTTTTGACCACCCAACTTATCTCGTGCAGTCTGACTCCCGTGCATCACCAGCATGGCATTCGGAGTTTGATAACCTTTGGTAAGCTTTGACGCCCCCTAGGGTATTCAGTGCTCTACCTCCACCTGGCTAACACGAGGCTAGCCCTAAAGCTATTTCGAGGAGAACCAGCTATCTCCGGGTTCGATTGGAATTTCTCCCCTACCCACACCTCATCGCCACCCTTTTCAACGGATGTGCGTTCGGACCTCCATTGCCTTTTACGGCAACTTCATCCTGGACATGGGTAGATCACCCGGTTTCGGGTCTGCGTATGCTGACTTAGCGCCCTGTTCAGACTTGGTATCCCTTCGGCTCCGGACCTTCAGTCCTTAACCTCGCCAGCATCCGCAACTCGCCGGACCGTTCTACAAAAAGTACGCGGTCGTACTCGTATGGTACTTCCACAGTTTGTAAACACAGGGTTTCAGGTTCTCTTTCACTCCCCTCCCGGGGTCCTTTTCACCTTTCCTTCACAGTACT
>JBGVKN010000073.1:0-2364 GCA_045123795.1 Faecousia sp.
TGATGAGGGAGGTGGCACGCCGAACGGCGTGACGGAGGGAGAGAAAATGCGAAAATCACCTCACTGCCGAGGAAAACCGCACATTTTATCTCTCCCTCAGTCAAAAATCAGAGATTTTTGACAGCTCCCTCGTCAGAGGGAGCCTTTGCGCCCGGAGGGCGCTGTCGCCCCATCGGGGCGACACATTTCCTCAACTAAACAACAATTTATCTTACTACTAAGGAGGTTACAACATGAAGCTCTGGAAACGATTGATCTGTTTAGCTCTGTGTGCGATTTTGTTCAGCGGCTGCGCGCCTGTGAACAATCCCGACACCACCGAAAATCCCTCCCTTGGGCAAAACGAGGGCA
The DNA here is from genome assembly GCA_045123795.1 of Faecousia sp. GTDB lineage: Bacteria > Bacillota > Clostridia > Oscillospirales > Oscillospiraceae > Faecousia. The sequence goes on from JBGVKN010000073.1 coordinate 352, forward strand.
CCACCGGATCTACCGATGCAACCCAGCCCGCTCAAGGCGGAACACAGGAAACCAATCCCGGCAAAGATCCCACCCCCTCCAATCCTATTCAGCCCTCGCAGCCTGATGATCCCTCTACCCCTTCCCAGCCCAGCCAGCCAATTCCGCCCATCCCCACCCCGGATGACGGCATTGTGGACATCGGTTACGATCCTTTGCCTTGTTCCGAAGAGGAGCTGTACGCCCAGCTTTTCGATCTGAACAACAAGATTGACATCAACATCGATATGCCCGCCGCCGAGCTGCAGAAATTGCAGGACGACTTCGAGCACTACCGCTCCTTCGGTTCCAAATCCCCCATTTACCGCATGGCGAATATGACCATCACCGTCACCACCAAAACAAGCTCCACGATCTATCGCATCAGCGAAGTGGGCGTTCGGATGAAAGGCAACACCTCCCGCACGGATTTTTATAACTCCCATGACGGAATTTACAAGTATATTCACCTGAAAATCGATTTTCAGGAAACTTTTGATGATGAAGAGTACTACGGTGCCGACGCCAAGGTCTGGCCCGACAAGGATACCCGAAAGGTGCGCAAGGATCGCACCTTCGCCACCCTGGAAAAGCTGGAGATGCGCTGGAACAAGTGCTACGATCAGACGTACCTGAAGGAAACCTACTCCTACGAGCTGTACCGCTCGGAAGATGTGATGGCCCCTTTGACCAATTTGAGCAGCTTTGACTGGAGCGGCGTTCACATGGGCATCTACGTCATCGTTGAGCCGGTGGACGAGCTGTTCATCGAAAAGCGTCTGCCGGAGGCGGCGCAGGGCGGTGACCTGTACAAGTGCGGCTGGCCCGCCAACTTCACCAACCTCAACTCCATCGGCATTGAGGACGAGGATAAAGCCCAATTCTACACCTACGACCTGAAATCCAACAAGAAAACCAGCGACCATTCTGCCCTGAAAAACTTCATTACCGCCCTCAATGCCGGCGGCATGACCAAAGAGCGGCTGGCGCAGCTGGTTGATATGGATAACTTCCTCCGCTATGCGGCAGTGTCCTATTTCCTTGGAAATCCCGACGATTTACGGAATAATTACAACAATTTCTACCTGTATTTTATGCCCGACTCCGGAAAAGCCGTCATTATTCCCTACGATTTTGACCGGTGCCTTGGCGTAACCTACGAATGGAACCCCACCGGCAACGGCGTTACCCGGGACGATCCTTTCGGCGAGCAGATCGCCGCCGGCGATAATAACAATGGCCGCACCCAGGAAAATCCCCTGTTTCTTTACAGCGTCGTTAAGGGCGGCTTTTATGTGAAGGAATTTGCTGATGTTCTGCGCCGGGTGGAAAAGAATAAGCTGCTGACCAACGACAGCTTCACCAACTACTTCATGCGTGCCAGCACCCTGTACGCCGGAGAGGAAACACCCAGCAAGACCCTGCGCAATGCCGAGGGTCGGCAGTTCAAGTTCACCCTTGCGGACGGCGTTGGCGGTAACCTGTCCTTCAAGACCTACATCACTCAAAAAATGGCTTATTATCAGAGCTGTATGGCTAATCTGGACAGTTATCTTGACTATGTCCGCCCTGAAAAGACCATTTACTATATTCGTGGTGAGTTCAACAACTGGCAAGACAGGCCTGAATATGGCATGAAGATGGAAAACGGCATGGCGGTCATCACCCTGACCTTTACCAAAAACGCAAAATTCAAGGTTTACAATCAGGCTCAGGGGCTTTGGTACGGCACCAACGATATGTCTGAGGATACCACCGTGGATTTCACCACCACCGGCAACCACGATAATATCTACCTGAAACCGGGTAAATATAAGATCATCTTCAACCCCGAAACCAAGCTGATTACCATTACAAAAGACTAACTATTAAAAGTCAAGTCTCAATTTGGGAATGATACAGAAAAAGTTTCTACCACAAAAACGGCATGACAAGTAGAGCGTCGCTAACGGCGCTCTGAGAAAAGGTTGTGATAGCGGTTAGATGGAAGCCGGC
>JBGVKN010000074.1:0-12833 GCA_045123795.1 Faecousia sp.
GTCCCGTGAATGGTCACGAAAAATGCAGTGCCTTGGCTCTACAAACTACAGAAATGAGGCTTCTCAAAAGCCAAAACGGTGCTGACCGGGTACTGTACTTTTTGGAGCCCTTTTTATGCAGTTTCTAATTGACAAACACACCTCGTATTAATATACTAACACATTAGCCGTGTTATGGCAACTTTTTGAATACGTCAATGAACACACGTGTGCGTTTTCTACGCTTCCAGTTCAGAGTGACATGGTTAATCATGGTATCGGTGATGACCAGAAGTCCGGCGGATTTCAGCTGAGGACCGAGATCGTGAATAATCAATCACATTTTCAACTCGACCGGATATGGGTCAGATGGAAGTCACCGCCATCAAAGATCATCTCCAAAGTATACTTTTTCAATCCGGTCCTCAAGCTCCAAAAGGTTTGCCAACGCTTTCTTCAAGTCCGGTACTTGCAAAGGGGCTTTCGTATAAGCGATACGCAAGATCTGATCAATGTTGGAACCAATCCGGCGAAGCTCGCGAATAAACTGACGATAGTCGGAAGGTGGACAGGCTCTGACCTCGCAGTGATTGATAGAATGCCGAATAAAAGCGCTGACGGATAATCCTGCATCTGCGGCTTTTTCAGCAAGGTGTGCATACTCAGTTTCACTGAAACGGAGTTCACATCTTCGAGTGCGTGTTGACATTTATTTCTCCTTTTGCTGGTTCATAGCAGGGTTGTTCTTTTTGTGGGGTATCAGGGGTGGTAAACCCCGGACAAGCTGAATCTGTACGGACAGATTCGTTGCTTGCTAAGATTATCCCGCATATCATTTTTGCCGGTGGTTCAAATCTACCGGCCTCTTATCTATCTTCTTTTCAGTAAGTACAGGTAGTTGAGAGGGGGAGAGTGTGAGAGGGGGAGATGTAAGAAACGAACCGATGCTTTGCGCCAAAAGGGTAGACTACCCCCTTGGCGCAAAGCATCGGTTTTTGTTTTATCTACCCTGCTCCCTTTGACGCTGGCGGTACCGGTGATAATATTCAAGCGCTTTCAAAATATAATCTTCGGTTTGCCGGGGCGTAATATTTTGAGGGAGATAGGGCTTCAGTTTGTCAGCTTTGAGCACATATTTTTCTTTCTGGTTCGGCTTCTGCTCGCACATGATGGAGAGAATCACATCAGCATTCAGCTTGCCCATCTGAGAAAACTCCTTCATCTTGATGGCCTGAGCAAGAGATGGAGTAGCATCCTCGTAGCTGATGGTTTCCAGCAGATGCCACTGTTCTGCTTCGGTGAGATAGGACAGCTCCACAGCCGGACGGAAGGCGATGCGCCCTTCGTCTACCATGGCCAGCAGTTCCGGTAGCAGGTAGGTTAGGCGGATATACCGCTGAATTTGGTTCCGGCTGTCACCTGTTTGCAGTGACAGTTCTTCATCCGAGCGCAACTTTGTCCCCACTGGGGACGAAGTTAGGTCTGTCCGTCTGCCTTGCCGGTTCATGGCATCCAGCCGCATTTTGTAGGAGAAGGCTTTCTCGCTGGGCAGGATTTGGGATCGCTGGAGATTGGACTCCACCATGAGGACGATGGCTTCATCCCGACTCAGTTGTTTGACCTCTGCCTTTATGCTTTGCAAACCTGCCAGCTCGCAGGCTTTCTTTCGCCGGTGTCCAGACACGATTTCATACCTCCCATTCTCCTTTGACCGCAGGGTGACCGGTGTGATGATGCCGTTGCGTTGAATACTCTCCACCAGTTGGTCCATGTCCTCGTCCAGCCGCACCTGAAAGGGATGGTTTGGAAAACCGTCAATCAGATCGATGGGAATGTCCTGGATTTTGGGTTGCCGTGCTTCCTGCCGCCCGGCTTCTGTGGTAAACAGCTCGTCCAACGCTGTCAGTCCTAAGTTAATTTCTTTTTCGCTCATGGCATACTCCTTTCAAAAAACGCCGTTGGCGGCATGGAACCGTCAACGGCGTTGCGTGGTTAGTCTGCTTGCATTCGTACCTTCTGGGCAAGGGTCTCCCGATCCATCTTTGCGATTAGCGCCATCAGCTTTTTCTCGCAGGCGTCCCGGGTCTTGGCATACACATTCTTGGTGATCCGTTTTCCGTATGCATTTCGGGGAGAATACTTGCCCTCCCACAGATGATCGTTGATCTGATACAGGCATCCGGTCCCCGGTCTGCGGCGCGCCCCCGGTTTCTGTTCTGTCAACGGTACCTCTTGCGAAATAATGGTTTCGCCCATCAGGTAGTCAATGACACATACCTTGGGGATCAAATGCCGGCGGCGGATAAAGAAGAATTTGATATGTCCTTGCTCTAAAATCTTCAGTGCGGTGGATTCGGTGACACCGCCAAGCATGGCGCGGAACTGATCCATCCGGACCACATCCGGATAGGCAGCAAACATCTTATCGAAATGTTCTCGTGTACTCATAACAGCACCTTCATTCATAGTATGTTGGTCAACGACAAATTCCTGTGCTATTATGGTTTTGGGCCATTTGGAACCCAGTTACCTCGCAGTTACCTCCAATTGGAGGTAACTCGGAGGTAATTTTGCCGTTTTTGGGCAAAATTCTGTCGAACTGCGAAGTTGGAAATTAGGAACTTTTATGGGTTAAATTCAAACAAATCCGTAAAAACAGCAAAAATGAGCGAATTTTCACATTCCGTTTTCTTCTTTTATTTTCCGCTAAAATCCGTTGAAAATAAAAAACTTAAAATCCCCCGGTAGCGATACTGTACGGGTTCGAGTCCCGTCAACGGCACCAAAAATCCGGATACCCCTCGGGGTATCCGGATTTTTGCTATTCGCTTGAGCACTTTGTAGCCCGTGGGGGAGTCCTGTCAACGGTACCGAGAAAGCCAGCCCATGCGGGCTGGCTTTTTACGTCATATCGATTATTCTGGCTGGGCGAAAACGATCTCGCCGGTGGCATCATCCATGGACTGGATGATGGCGATGGACTCGAGGTGGTATCCCAGATTGCGCAGGCGGTAGCCGCCGTCCTGAAAGCCTTTTTCAATGGCGATACCCAAGCCCTCTACGGTGCCTTCGGCGGCTTCGACCAGAGAAATAAGCCCCTGTAGGGCGCAGCCGTTGGCGAGAAAATCGTCCACGATCAGCACATGATCCTCAGCGGTGAGGAATTTCTTGGACACAATGACCATGTGGGTCTTCTTCTGGGTAAAGGATTCTACCTCTGCCACATAAGCCTCACCGTCGATATTGACAGACCGGGTTTTCTTTGCAAACACCATAGGCACGCCCAATTCCCGTGCTACGGCGCAAGCTATGGCAATGCCGGAGGATTCGATGGTCAGCACCTTGTTGATGGGCTTGTCCGCAAAGCGGCGCTTTAACTCCCGGGCGACTTCATCGATCAGAGCAACGTCAATCTGATGGTTCAAAAAACTGTCGACCTTCAGCACACCGCCGGGGTTGACATGGCCTTCTTTTAAGATCCGAGCTTCAAGGAAATTCATAGACTGCACCTCCTAGTTGTTGTGATTACTATATCATATCCTGTGGAAATTGGAAGTGTTTTCTGAAAGTTTTTGTAAAAGGGCTTGACAAAAATGGGGAAGTGTTGTATGGTTAGTTACACAAGTAATGAACCACACAACTAAGGAGCGTGATTGAATGCAGCAGCGGCTGACGGATGATAAGTCCATTTACCTGCAAATCAGCCAGATGATCGAAACGGACATCCTGCGGGGGATTCTTCTGGAGGAGGAGCGGGTACCCAGCACCAACGAGCTTGCCAAGCTCTACACCATCAACCCCGCCACGGCGGCGAAGGGCGTCAATATTCTGGTTGACGACGGTATTTTGTACAAGAAAAGAGGAATTGGTATGTTTGTATCCACCGGAGCGGTAGAGAAGATCCGTGGCAGAAGAAAGCAGGCTTTTTACGAGGTGCGCCTTGCGGAGCTTTTGAATGAAGCTAAAAGCCTTGGCATTACCAAACAGGAACTGATTCAGCAGATCGAAAAAGAGGAGAAATGAGTATGAGCAAGATGATTTGTGAAAACCTGACCAAGGCCTACGGCAAGAAGACCGTCCTTGAAAACCTGAACCTGATGCTGGAAAGCGGAAAAATCTATGGCCTGATCGGACGTAACGGCGCCGGCAAGACCACCATGCTGTCCATTATGTCCAACCAGAACCCGGCTACCGGCGGCCGTGTGACGCTGGACGGGGAGAACATCTGGGAAAACCGCAAGGCTCTGGATCGGATCTGCTTCTCTCGGGAGCTAAATATCTCCGCCGACAGCGGTTTGGGTGCGTACACCGTCAAAAAGTATCTGGGCACCGCCGCCTGCTACTTCGCCCACTGGGATAAGGAAATGGCAGATCGACTCATGAAGCTGTTTGAGCTGGAGCCCAAGGCGAAGCTGATGAAGCTGAGCAAGGGTATGCTGTCTATGGTCACCATCATCGTGGCGCTGGCCAGCAAGGCGGAGTTTACATTCCTTGACGAGCCGGTGGCAGGTCTGGATGTGGTGGCACGGGAGCAGTTCTATAAGCTCCTGCTGGATGAGTACACCGAAACGGGCCGTACCTTCGTCATCTCCACCCACATCATCGAGGAAGCTGCCGATGTGATGGAGGAGGTCATTATCATTGATAAGGGCCGCATCATTCGCCACCAGAATACCCAGGAGTTGATCGACTCTGCCCGGTATGTGACGGGCCTTGCGGATCAGGTGGACGGTGCGGTTGAGGGCCTTGAGCAGCACCACGCCGAGAAAATGGGGCGCAGCAAGGGCGTGACCGTCCTTCTGGAGGAAGGTCAGGATTTGAACCCCGGTTTCGATGTGACTTCCCAGCCTGTGAACCTGCAAAAGATCTTCGTGGCGCTCTGCGGCGAGGAGGTCAAATTATGAGATTAAAGGACTGGCTGAAAACCGGAGCGGTTCACGCACTGTGTGCCATCGGCGGTTCGTTCCTTTATGGTGTCATGATGAAACTGATGGATGCTGAATTTGAATTTTCCACTTTCATAGAGGTCAGTGTGATTTATTTGGTATTCTTCGGGGCGTTTATGAGCCTTGTGCTGATTTTTGCAGTGCAGAAACAGAACTTACCGCTGGCGCTTAGTTTCGGTGCCACCCGTAAGGAAGCCTTTTGGGGAATGCAGTGCTACCGCATTGTGTATGCTGTGCTGATCATGGCAGCGGCAGCGATGATGCTTCTGCTGACTGAGGAACCCTATGGAATGGCGGCGGTGCTGCTACCCATCGGTCTGGCGGCGGTGCTGCTGTTGGGTGCTATCGGCTCTGTTGGAGGCGTTATGGGCATCCGGTACGGCAAGGGGGCTGCAATCGCAACCGGTGTGATGATGGGCATTGTATCCATAGGTATCGGAATCTTTGCTGGCATTTGGATGGTGAAGCATGGCCCCATCGGTGGCTTGCCTGAATGGATCCTCTGGCTGGCTCCGGCTGCTGGACTGACGGCGCATATCGGCAGCATGGTGCTGGAGTACAAAACCATCTACAAGTACAACGTGAAGCTGTAAGGAGGCGATACGATGCTGAAACAGTTAAAACTGGATCTGAAGCTGTATAAGAATGATCTGTGGAGCGCACTGGTCATCATTACAGTAGCCTTTCTTGTGGGCTTTGGTGTGGTAGCTGCGGTCATGTTACTGAGCGCTGATCCTGAATCTTGGATCACTATGGGCACCATTGGTGCGTTGTTGGGTATGATCGTGTGGTTTGTCGTTCATTTCGTCAAGTATAGTCAGCAGTTTATGCTGGCTCTGTCTATGGGTAGGACGAGAAAGAGCTTTTTGGCTTCCTATGCGGTGCGTTCTCTGCTGAGTCTGGCGCTGGGCTATGGAATGGTACTGGTGCTGTACCGTGTGGAGCTGGCGGTGGGAACCAAGTTGTTCGCTCCGTGGCCGCTGGAAATTGACCCCACGTTCCTGATGGATTGGCGGATCATTACTGCGGTATTGTTTGGCACAGTGATCCTATCCATGTTCATTGGGACGCTGTACAGCTACTTTGGTAAGAAGGCACTGGCACCCATGTGGTTTGCCTGGATGGCGGTGTGTCTGGGCGGGCCAAGATTTGCCCATGAGGAGTATCAGTGGGTCTGGAACCTGCTGCCCGATGCAGCGTGGATCGGTTTGGGCATCGGCGTGATTGTTGCCATGGTGACGACCATCCTGATCCTCGGCAAAAAGCAGATGGTGAAATAAAGTCGATCCCGGCAAAAGACGCTAAATACCGTCTTTTGCCGGGATTTTGAATGGGTCTTTTTCCGTGTATAAGTAGGGGAGCTTTCCTTGCAAAGGATCAGCAGGCAGCCGAAACGTTCCGGCTGCCTGCTTTGCGTCGTTACTGCAGACCCTGCTCGTAAGCCTCGATCATCTTCTTGACCATTTGGCCGCCGACGGAGCCGGCTTCACGGGAGGTCAGGTGACCATTGTAGCCGTTGGTCAGGTTGACGCCAACCTCCCTTGGTGTCCTTTTTACATATTAAACTGGTTCTTAACGGGCTTAAGCAGGTCTTTGGTTGCTGGGGACAAGCTCTCTAACCGGTTCGGTCACAATCTCGCCGATGAACTTGTAAAAAATCCGAATGCTTTGCTGATAGCTGGCATTCTTCCTGGGCATCTTCACATAACCCTCTGGTAGAATCTTCTCACCGATTTCAATGCGGTCAATGAAGGTGACCAGAATGTCACGGTCAAGGGTTTCAATATGGGTGTGCTGCTTTGCCAAGGCAAAGAACTTTTCGTAGTTTTCCTGGATCTCATCTGCAGGATCCTCTACGTTCAGTTCGGTGATTTTGACTTCCAGACCGGTTGCCTCTTTTTCCAGCTCTGCCACCATACGCTCAAGCCGATCGTCGGAGATTTTTCCCTCGGCGTTGTCCAGATACATTTTGCTGACCATGCGGTCGATAGTCGCTATACGGCTGCGTGCCTGCTCAATCTGGGCTTTCTTATCAACGAGGTTCAGCCGGTTACTTGCGCTTTCAATGACGGACTGCGCCAGCGTGTCGATTTCATCATCTGACAAAGCAATCAGGCTGTTCAAGTCCTGACGCACGATTTCACAAATATCTGCATAGCGGATGTTCACGCCGGTGCAGGGATCCGGTAGATCCTTTCGGGTGTGATTGCAGGACAAAAACCAGTATTTTTCCCGCTCACCCTTGTGGACGGTTCCAGAGGAACACAGCGAATGTCCGCATTTACTACAAACGGCGATGCCACCGAAAATACTCTTGCGAACGTGATCATACTGGCGATAGTCACGGGATGCTTTTCCCATGTTACGCTGTGCCTTCTCGAAGGTGTCTGGATCGACCAAAGGCTCATGCGTGTCTTCGGTAACAGCCCACGCCTGCTCCGGGACAGAGACTTTCTTTTTTGACTTTACATTGACTTTTCTGGTTTTACCCAAAATTGTATTTCCCAGATACACCCTGTTTTTCAGGATGCGCTTGACAGTCGTGTGATTCCAGGTGTCGGAGGCCCTTGCGGCACCTTTCTCAGAGAAGTTGTCCCGAAAATTTGCCCGATATTTCAGCGGGGGAATCACACCCTCCGCACTCAAATCCATTGCGATTTTAATGCAGGAATCGCCGGCTGCGGCTCTTTCAAAAATCCGCCGAACGATAGGGGCAGTGTCCTCATTGGGCACCAAAACTTTCTTATTATTTGGATCTTTAGAGTATCCGTAGGGGGCGGCGGCACAGTATTCGCCGGCGTTGCGTTTCGCTCTAAGGGATCGTTTGACCTTGCTGGAAACATCACGCAGATAGGTGTCATTCATGGCGAATTGAAACGGTGCCATGGGATTTTCGGCTTCCGAATCGAAATTATCCGAAATTGTAAGGTATCGGATTTGATTTTCTGGAAAAAACTGCTCTGCGTAGTAGCTGGACTCTCTCATATCACGGCCCAGTCGGGACAGATCCTTTGTGATTACCATATTTGCTTTTCCGGTCTCCAAAGCTCTCATCATCGCCTGAAAACCGGGACGATCAAAGTTACCACCCGACCATCCATCGTCAACAAAGCAATCCAGAAGTGCAATATTGTTCTGCTCACAATAGGTTTCAATCATCTGTCGCTGGGTGGAGATACTGCCGGATTCGCCCTGACGGGATTCTTCGCGGGACAGGCGACAGTAGCCGTAAGCGAAATACTGGCGTCTGTCGGTCATTGTGGTGAAATAAGGTCTACTTTTCGTTTGCATGGTTCCTCCTACAACCAGCGTTTCCTCCGCTGTCATTATAAGATGCGCCCACCGAGTTTGTCAAATGCAAGTGATGGGAACAGTCGGCTTCAACTCTCGTTTGAATCAACTCAGATACCGGCTTATTTCCAACGAACACCCGATCAATCAGATAGGTGCCGTTGCCAATAACAACATTTTCCATGGTAGTTCCTCCTTGAACTGGGGAGTTTGGCGGCCCTGCAAAGAGTATTTACAGGATCGCGGGTGGATATGCTTTCCGTGTAACAGTTTGGCCAAAGTTACATGCATACGCTGGAATGATCACGCTCCAGCGCATGGTATCTAACTTCGGGAAGGATGAGCAGTACGCCAGGTGCTACGTCTGAATATCTGCCAGCGTTGTACTACATGGCAGCTAATTGCGTGGGGCTGAGCCAGGCTGTCGTATTTGTGAGTTTGTCGTAAACCATTCATTCCATTCAAACCATTCCATATAGAAAGAAATGAACAAAATGAATGGTTTACGATAGATATTACAGCTTACAACGGGAGCAGCTCCTGCTGCGCCTCGGCTTCGTCCACCCACGTGGGGGCGGCACGATAGAAGTGGTGGGTGCTGCCGGCGGTACCGTGGGGCGTGACATCGTGGATGATGCTGTCATACTTTCGTAGAGCGGCATCCAGCTTTTTGACCTCACGTCCCAGTTGCTGATTGGTGGAGGCGATGTACTGATTGCACAGCCGCTGACCGGCGGCCATGAGCTGACTGGCGCTGCCGCTCCACTTGCCGTCCTTGCTCTCGGACAGGAGCAGACGGATGGTCTGCACAATGGGATTGCTGTCATGCTGGCGGCGCAGCTCTGCGTCCAGAGTTGCTTCGGCAGTGCCAATCATCTGCCACCGGCAGGTGGTACTGTCAAAACGGATGGTAGATGCGTCTTGAGCGGTATCACGGCCGATGATGTGCAGGGTTGCGTCCTTGTCTGCCCGATTTGCCTTGGTAATGACCCATGTTGTATCAGCGGCACCCATAATTCCGGTGGTGCCGGAAACCATATTGTACGGATCACTGGTGTCCTGTCCCTTACGGGTGTGATGGATAAAAACGAAGGAAATCCCGTATTTGTCCGCAAACTGCTTCAGCTGACCAAGCTCCCGGTAGTCATTGCCGTACTGTGTTTCCTTATAGCTGGCGATACCTCGAATTTTTTGAAGGGTATCAATGACGATGAGCTTGGTTTCCGGATGCTGCTGCAGATGCTCCTCCAGGGCATCCAGCAGGCCATTGTTCAGGGGGATAACCTCCGTAGAAAACCAAAACAGAGCGGATGCGGCCTGCCCCTGCAAAAGCTTGTGCAGTCGGCTCTGCAGACGCCCTTCGGTGTCCTCAAATGCCAGGTACAATACGCCGCACGGATGCGTGGCATGACCAAGGAAAGGCTGCCCGGAAGCAATGGAAAGGCATAGATCCATGGCCATCCAGCTCTTGCCAATCTTGGACGGGGCGCACAAAACGGTGGTGCCGGCAGGCAGCAGATCATCCACAAGAAACTCCCGGGGCGGATAATCCGTTGCCAACAACTCAACGGCGGAGATGGCTTTAAAACGCGGCTTGCTGCTGCTTTTTTCGGACTGCCAATCTGCGGTGATAACCACCTGCTTAGCCAGCTTCTGCATAGCATCTTCTGCGCCGATGTGGAAAACCATGTCGGAGATATCGCCGTGGTCGGGGATCTCGGGCCATGGGGCAGACAGATCCACAAGTCGAATCCGGGACGCTTTGCCGCTGAGCTTGGCGGCGCACAGCTCGGCGTACTGCCTGCCGGGCTTGTCGTTATCCGGCAGAATGATGATGTCCTTGCCGGACAGCGCATCCTCATAAGCGGCACACCATTTGCTGTTGGCACCATCGGGCAGGCTCACTGCAGTCAGTCCGTGTTGGGCAAGGGTTTCCACATCCTTCTCGCCTTCGACAATGTAGACGACGGAAGCGGCGGACAAATTGCTGTTGCAGTACAGCCCGGGATCGATGCCGTTGCGTCCCTTGCGCCACTCATCGCCCTCACGGTGATACCACACGCAGTATTTACTGCCATCAGCCTTGCGGTACTTGCACTTTTTCAACTGGTCGCCGTAGAAGTATTCGGCCACCAGTACCGGACCGGAGGGCTTGTCCGCCGGGGCTTCCCGGGTCAGCCCCAGGGCATCCAGTACGTCCGGCAATCCGGCACCGCAGCCAAAGCAATGCACCAGCAGCTTGCCGTCACGTTCGTTGATGGACAGGCTGGGGGTTTTGTCGTTGTGGCAAGGGCAGCTGGCTGTATAACCGCTGCCGGAACGCTTGACTTTGGATAAATGAGGGAGTAAATCAGTTAAAGTCATTTTCGTCACATTCCTTTCTATTTATTGTACGAATTGTTGAAATGGTTGCCATTATTAGAGCAACTGGATGTGGGAGCATGACCACACAGGTATGTCACCAGCGTCGGGCAATAGGGAACAGAGTGTATCGGTTTTGACGAAACTTTTTGAAATTTGTAAAATTCTTTTAATCCATCACCCCGTGAGGGGGAGTAGCCGGCTCTGCAGCGCCAGCCACTTTGCGTTTAGGTATTGCTTTTGCTTAAATCCACGCCTCCCCTAAAAGGGGAGGACGACCTCGCCAGTCCACAATCAACTGCCCTTCACCTATATAACGGCAGAAGGTATCGGATTTGACGAAACTTTTTTCTAATTATCGAAAACTTTTTAGATTTTTCTGCAGTTCTGCGATGCACTTTTTGGCACGGCTGATCATCGTAGTCCTGGGAATCCCCAGTGCATCAGCAATATCCTGCTGGCGCACGCCCTGTGCAAGCTGCGAAAGCATATACTGATCTTCTTTGGACAGTCCATCATAAAGCTGCCATAGAAGCTCATAACACTCCTGCTGCTCCATATTCCGCTGAATATTGGCCGTTTGATCGACTGCGTCCTCCGTCGGATCTGCATCCGTTTTCGTGTAAGTAGATTCCTTGTAATTGACATCTCCACATCGATATCGACAGCCGTCACACTCCATATTGCAATAAGCATACTTAGAACGAGGACACTTGCAAGAGCCGCGCTTACTCATTTCCCGGCGGAACTTGTCACAGCCGGAATAATAGTAATCATGGATAGCCTTATTTACAGGTACAAATTCGTTTTCAGGACGGACAAAAATAAAATAGGTTTCACTCATCGCTGTTTTCTCCTTTTGAAACACGCCGGATCGGAGAAAACAGGCTCTATTTCGTTACTCATATAACCATAGTCCTGTTTTCAGTCCGGACTACAGCAACTCGTGCGGTAAGTAACTGGTTGATATAGCGTGTGCCGTAATGGATCCCACACAATCAACGTGCACAGATTGATCGATCCATTACGGGGGTGCCTCGTGCGAGGCTATATGTTATACAGGCCGTACGGCCGCACGGTCTATGTATTTTCAGGGAATGAAACATCTGATAAAAAACGTTCTATATTTATTATGATAAAAATTTTTGAGATCGTTTCTCACGGACATAAAATACGGTTACAGGGTGCTTGCTGTGGTGGGACGCAAAAAAATAAGGCCAACACCGAAGTGTTAGCCTTATAAAGATATTCATTTGTGCGGATTAAGCTTATGCATCGAGATTTTCCTCGGATGTGATAATACAGCAGAACCAAAGACCGTCGCTGTTCATGGTCATGCCCACGGCGATATAGGGGTCAGAACCCACATAGCTCCAGTGGGGTGCGCTGTTGTGGAAGCCTTCGGCAAATTTTGCCGCAACACTTTCCACTGTCGTCCCTCCGTCCATTCCCACAGCCTCCGAGGCGTTGACGTGGTAATAGGGATCGCCGGGGAGACCGTACTCAGCAGGATCAACATAGGTTCCGTACTGAAGCTGCGTGGCGGCTGCCCGTGCATCGGGGATGTTGTGCTCCGCAACGCCCTTGGCGGCCATTTGCTCACTGCGCAGCTTGGCGTATACCGTACACTGTTCCATCGTTGTCGCTGCGCCGACACCTTCTTCTGCCCGGTAATCGTTGATGTATTCAATGAGCAACCGGGCGATGGCCTCGGCATCGCCATTGTCGGCGCAAAACGCATAGGATCTTGACAAAGCCTTGCCGCAAAGGGAACATTTCATTTCTTGAATGCCCCATTCCTCCGGTGTGGCTTCTTTCACCACTACCCAATCGCCATACTGGTGTTCGGTGGCGGGGATTTCTTCTCCTTTGGAGCTGTCACCGCAAGAGCAGACATAGCGTGCAACACCGGGTTGAGTACAGGTGGGAGCAGTGATCTGTTTGTTGTAGACATGGAAATGCGCATCTGGGGGAGCATAATCCGCCGGAACGACACAGTGATGACACTGTCCAACATACCTCATTTCTCCACAACGGTGACAAGCTAAGTCATGATTTAAGACTTTAGAACAGTATATCTCTCCAGCTTTAGCTTGACCCCATTCGGGATAGCCACAGTTTTGGCAATACTCTGTTGGGTCTTTGCGGACGTCGTACTCCGGGCAGGAATGTGTATCCGTCGTTGTGAAGCCAGTTTTCTCTCTTGCGAGGAAGCTGATGCAATCCGTTTTCCCGCAATAATGGCAGCCTCTTGCC